>NC_011229.1:600000-931674 GCF_000019685.1 Borrelia duttonii Ly | reverse complement strand
ATTCTATTTCATTATTATTAATATTTTTTTATTTTTTTTTGCAACTATTTTTTTAATAGCCTCTTCTAAAAAGTTTTTTACTTTTTGAAAATTTTCTTCCAGTTTTAAGACCGATTCTTCTACTACTTGTCGAGAATCTTCTAAGAGTTTACTTATATCATTAGCCTTAGTCTCTCCGTGCATATTTTTGTGAAATAATCTTTTTTAAATTAAAAAAATCTCCAAAAATTGCCAAAATTTCATTCATTATATCTGATTTCTGTTTTTTTTCTTTTATTATTTTAATCCAAGTAAGTGCATTATTTACATAATTCACACCATCTTATTATACTACTTTTTCTACTAACTCTTTCCTCTTCACCTGCTTCTTCTTTCACAGTAGTATTTTCCTGAAAATTCTCTTTTTATTCATTCTCAACAACAAATCTTATGCTTCTATTTAAAATTAAAAATTTGTTTCTAAATTTCACTATTACACCTCTTTTGAAAAATTTGTCTTATTGAAACCCCCACTAATTATCACTAATTAATAAATATAATATAAAATAACAACATATATACACAAAAAGATATTAGGGGAGAATAAAATACTCTAAGAATAGTGAAACGGAGGCTGGTCAATCTGATACTGGTTTTTCTAATTATTACATCCAATATTCCTAATATCCATTTATGCCTCTAAATATTTCTTTCACTGTTTCTTATTTATGTCACTTCCTTTTTTTGATTTTAATTTATTTAAAACACTTACTCTTATTTCTATACAAATAGATAATCAAATTAACAATCTTTCAATAAAATAAAGCTAAAAACATTAGCTCTTAACCTAAGTTATTCTTCTGATTACTTACCTTCTAATTAAAACTAACCAAATTTAAAAAATTCATATCTCTAAGTTTAAAATTTAGCAAAAATTGTAAACTCCGAAATTGCAAAGATTGATTCATTAAGTTTTCTAAATTTCTCAGCTCCTTTAGTTTATCAATATTATCTCGCTTTATAGCTTTCTTTTTTTGCATCATCATCACTAGAAAGCCACTTTACCAAGATAATTGTCTTTTTATTTTTTTAAAAAAGCCTCTGTTTCGATCTTCACATCAGAAACTTTAACTCTCATTTCACTTAAAACTTTTAGCTGCTGTTTACTCTAATAAAAGAGTCCAATTTAACTTTCATATCCACCATTACCTGAAAACATCCTCCGTACAGTACAAGCAATAAGCCATTCTGACTAACCCTCAGATTTATTTGGAAGGCTACGACTAAGTAAAAAGATAAGAGATGTGTTTGAACTTGCTGAGAATATGGAGTAATTACATACTTTAGTTAAGTTGGTTGACGAGATAACGAAAACATTGGAAATAAAAATCAGAATCAACGATACCATTGGTGCTGACACTATCCCATATACCTTTGTTACTTGACTTTGCCCTTTTACTACTCCATTATTACATTTCATCATCAAACAAATCAATACTAAAAAATTTTAAGCTCCTACTTTTCATCCAAAATTGACTCATTACATATAATTCTTTTAAGTAGTCAATATCTCTATTCACAATTATATTTGATTATTAAAACCCTAACTAGAAAGCAATAATTTCAAAACAAAAACACAAGACAATACAATTATGATGGGAGACACACTGACATATTCTTTCCTAAAAAAATTATATAATAAACTCATAATTACATAAAAAGTTATTCCAATACCTATTCCTGAAGCTATATTATAAGTTAATGGAATTAACAATAATATTAAAAAACTTGGAATAGCTTCTTTCATATTTGTAAAATCAATATTTTTAATCTCCTTACACATTAAAAACCCAACATATATTAAAGTAGCTGATATTGCACTAGTTGGAACAGCAATAAATAAAGGTGCAAAAAATATTGACAATACAAATAAAATTCCTGTCATAATTGATGTAACCCCAGTACGGCCTCCTGACGCCACTCCTGTAGAACTTTCAATATAAGTTGTAACAGTAGATACTCCCATAACTGCACCAAAAGTTGTAGCAATAGCATCAACTAATAATATCTTACCAGCATTACGCACATTACCATCACTATCAATCATATTTCCCTTAGTAGCAACTCCTACTAAAGTTCCAACCGTATCAAAAATATCATTAAACAATAAAATAAACACTATAAAAAGAAAATTCCATAAATTTTCATTTAAAATATAAGAAAAATTTAATTTATTAAATATAGGGAAAAACGATTCATATCTTAAAAATCCATCTGGCAATTTTAATCCAATACTCATAGCAGATTCTTTATCAAACAAGCAATAACCCCAAGATATTAAAGTAATAACGCAAATTGACAATAATATACTTCCTCTAACACCCTTCATCTCAAAAACACATATTAAGACAAAACCTAACAATGTAATCAAAACTTGTAAATCCATAAAATTACCAATACCAATTAATGTGGCCTCATTTTTAACTATAATATTACTATTAACTAAACCAATAAAAGCAATAAAAAATCCAATACCAACAGAAATAGAATATTTTAAATTCATTGGTATAGCATTTATGATATTTTCTCTAATCTTTGACAAAGATAAAATAATAAATATAATTCCTTCAACAAACACTGCTGCCAAAGCCACTTCCCAAGGTATATTCATTCCTTTTACAAGAGAAAAAGCAAAAAATGCATTGGTTCCCATCCCAGACGCTAAAGCTAAAGGAGTATTTGTTACTACACCCATCATAATTGTAGCAATCCCTGCTGTTATACATGTAGATGTTACCAATGCTCCCATAGGCATACCTGCATTAGATAATATTAAAGGATTTACTATTATTATATATCCCATACTTAGAAATGTTGTAATTCCGGCAATTATTTCTCTTTTGTAATCAATCTTGTCCTTTTTCATAACATTTTAACGCTCCTTTACAAAACATACATACACATTTAGTTCAAAATATTTAAAAATACAAATTTTTATAACATTTTCTTATGAAGAATTTATTGTATAATGATAAAAAAACTAATATAAGCAAAATAATTGAATAAAACTAAAAATATCATACATGAAATATAAAATTTAATAATAGAAATTAAAAATACAAATGAATGGGTTGATTTTAAGATCTTCGCCATCCATCTTAATCATTGACTCTGTTGAAACTTTACTTTTTTTTAAAATAGATGATTACTTATACTATACACTTTCCTATATCAATATTTAGTAACGCGATCTACATGGTTATCATTGTCCCTCTAATTCCCTTTATCCCTTCAATAATTTTATCAAGTGATGTAATAATTGCCTCTCTATTCTCTCTAGACTTTACAAAGTTAATACTTGCCTCTATTTTAGGCAACATAGAACCTGCCGCAAAATGACCCTCTTTGATATATCTCTCTAAATCACCAATACTTACTTTGCTCAGTAAACTTTCATTGCTTTTGCCAAAATTTAACGCCACCTGCTCAACAGCAGTAATAATTAATAACTGATCTGCTCCTATATCTTGTCCTAATTTAGACGATGCAAAATCCTTATCAATTACGCCACTTATTCCCTTAATGACTCCTCTTTCATCTTTGATAACAGGTATACCACCTCCTCCACAAGCAATCACTATACATCCTTTGTTAATTAATTCAATTATCTCTTCAATTTCTATAATCTCAATAGGCTTAGGTGATGCAACCACTCTCCTATACCCTCTTCCACTATCTTCTTTTAAAGTATATCCCTCACTCTCAAGCTCTTTTGCTCGTATCTTATCATAAAATGGACCAATAGGTTTGCTAGGATTATTAAAACACTCATCTTCTTTATTTACCAAAACTTGAGTCAACACCACTATTACTTTTCGTTTCATTCCTCGCCTACAGATCTCATTCCTTAATGCCTGTTCAATATAATATCCTATCATCCCTTGACTCATACCAACACACACATCAAGTGGTGCCAATGGCGTCTCTTTGCACATTTCATTTTCTAACAAAATTCTTCCCACTTGAGGACCATTACCATGACTAATGACTATCTCATAACCATACTCTATTAAATCCACTATACCACATACACTACTTTCTATCCTTGATAATTGCTCACAAAATGTTCCATCTCCACATTCTAAAGCATTCCCTCCAAGACTTACTACAATTCTTTTATTCATACACAACTCCTTAACTCGTACATACTATAAATATACATTTGCCATTATTACTAAAATACATATTACAAATTCAATCACAAAAATCGGCATCACAAACTTAAACCAACTACCATAACTCAGTCTTGCCATTCCCAATACAGCCATGATAACCCCACTCGTTGGCGTTAACAAATTCACCAAACCCGATGCTGTCTGCATAGCCAATACAACTGACGATCTTGGCATATCTAAAAAATCAGCCAATGGAGCCATCATTGACATTGTTAAACTTGCATGTCCTGATGAAGAGGGTACAATAAAACCTATCAATATCTGTACAAGTTCATTTAAAATGATAAACATACCTTTAGGCACCCCATACAAAAATTCTGATGCAGCATGTAAAATTGTTCCTGTAATCATACCTTCATCAGCTACAATCATTACTCCCCGAGCCATACCTATAATAAGTGCTGCTGTTATCATATCTTTAGCTCCCTCTACAAAAGTATCCCACATTTTAGATTCATTCATTTTACATATAAACGCAGATAGAATCGCTGTACCAAGATATAACATTGTCATCTCTTGCATCCACCAACCAAGCTCCAAAATACTATATATCAAAAATACAACCATTAACCCATACAATACTAATACCATTTTCCGTCTATTTGTAAATTCTGGCATACTATCACTCTTATCATCACTCCTACCTTTAACAAATAGATTATAATTTTCTTCCCTTTGAGAATATACTATAGATCTTTTAGGATCATTCTTGACTCTAATTGCATATATCAATACATATGCTATAGCTACAAAAACAGAAACTACGTATAAAACAATACGAAAATAAAAACCATCCTTTATCTCAATACCAGCTATTGCTGATGCTATTCCCGTAGCAAATGGATTAATAGTAGATGCCATAGTTCCAACACCAGCCCCTAATCCAATAATTGCAACGGCTACAACACTATCATAACCTAAAGCTATTACCAATGGGATCATAATTAGATAAAATGGTAGTGTTTCTTCATACATCCCTGTTGTAGTCCCACCTATGGAAAAAATAAACATCATCAATGGTATCAACAGTCTATCCTTATTTCCCATTTTCTTAATTGCTGCTGCTATTCCTGCATCAACTGCTCCCGTCCCCAAAATAACTCCATAAGCTCCACCAACAATTAAAACAAATACAATAACTTCAACAGCATGTTCCATTCCTTTAGCCATTGCTGTTAAAACAATAAAAATGCCATCCCAAAATCCCCTAGGTGCTCTATCTACTGCATGATAAGTTCCAGCCACAACAACTTCTTGCAAATTACCATTCACTTCTCTATTTTCTTTATGAAATTCACCTGCAGGAACTATATAAGTTAATATTGTCATAAACACTATTAAAGCAAATACTATCGTAAAACTACTTGGCATTTTATTTTTTTGAACCATTTTATCTCTCCTAATACATATTTACATTTTGATAATAAAACTTATAATAAATTTATCCCAAAGTTCCAACCATAACGGCTTTAATAGTATGCAACCTATTTTCAGCCTCATCAAAAACAACAGATCGGTCACCCTCAAAAACATCATGAGTAACCTCAATCCCTTTAAGTCCATATTTTTCAAAAACTTCTCTACCAACTACCGTATTTAAATCATGAAAAGCTGGTAAACAATGCATAAATATTGCATCTTTCTTTGCCAATTGCATAAGTTCACTATTGACTTGATATGGTCTTAATAATTTAATTCGCTCATCCCAATTAGCCTCACCCATAGATACCCATACATCAGTATAAACAACATCAACATCCCTAACTGTTTCTTCAATAGAACTAGAAATAGTAATACTACCCCCACTCTTATCAGCAATCAATTTTGTCTTAGCTACCAACTCTGGATCTGGAAAGAGTTCTGTTGGTGCAAATATCCTAAAGTCCATTCCCATAATAGAACATCCTTCCATTAAAGAATTAGCCATGTTATTTCTACCATCACCACAAAATACCATCTTTAAATTTTTCAAACATCCTTTATGTTCTTCAATGGTCATAAAATCAGCAAGTATTTGCGTTGGATGAGCAATATCTGTTAATCCATTATAAACTGGCACATTAGAATACTTAGCTAAATCTTCAACCGCTTCTTGAGAAAATCCTCTAAATTCAATAGCATCATACATTCTTCCCAATACCCTTGCAGTATCAGCTATAGATTCTTTTTTTCCTATCTGACTTCCTGTTGGTCCCAAATAAGTCACATGAGCTCCTTGATCATAGGCAGCAACTTCAAACGCACATCTTGTTCTTGTTGAATCCTTTTCAAAAATTATAACTATATTTTTACCCTTCAGTTTTTGTTCTTCAATTCCTGATTGTTTAACTTTTTTCAACTTATGAGACAAATCAAGTAAATATTGAATATCATCTTGAGTAAAATCTAAAAGCCTTAAAAAACTTTTATTGCGTAAACTATCTTGTAAATTATACATAAACATTTTCTCCCTAACTAAATATCTTCTCTTATCAAAGGCATAGACATACATCTTGGTCCACCCCTTCCTCGTGAAAGTTCACTAGAAGGAATTTGATAAACCTTAATCCCAAATTCCTCAAGTAATTTATTAGTCATATGATTTCTAGAATAAACTATTACTTCTCCAGGTGCTATTGCTAAAGTGTTAGCACCATCATTCCACTGTTCTCGTGCTCCATGAATTAAATCTCCCCCAGCACATTTTATGATATTAACCTTACATCCAAGATAAAAACCTAAAATATCTTCCAATTTTGCCTTTTCGCTTTTAACTTTAATACTGCCAGAACTCACATCATAAGTTAAAGCATAAATTGTAAATTTCATATCATCACTAATAAAACTTGTAAAAGTAGTATGATCAATTTGAGTAAAAACAGTATCCAAATGCATATAAGCCCTACTTTGCGGAATTTGAAAAGCCAAAATTGTATTAAATGATATTTTTTGCTCAAAAAGTTTTCGTGCCACTTTCTCAACAGACTCAGACTCGGTCCTCTCAGAAACACCAATAGCTAAAACATCTCGACTTAAAACTAATTCATCCCCACCTTCTAAAGTAGTATCCTCATCCCTATTATACCATATAGGAACATTGTCTTTATAAATAGGATGGTACTTAAAAATATATTCTGCAAATATCGTTTCTCTATGTCTAGTCTTAGTAGACATCCTATTTATTGTCAAACCATGCCCAATACTTGCAAAAGGATCCCTTGTAAAGAGTATATTGGGCATAGGATCAATAATTAAAGGATATTCACTATTTACTAAAGAATTTAGAGAATCAGATTTATAATTTTTAAGATCATCTCTTGTCACACCAGCTATCATATTTGAAATCATATCATTAACAGACATATTACAAAAATAATCTTTCAAAGCTCTAGTTTTATTTTCGGTCCTAATTCCTGCCTCCAAAATAAACTGAGATATGAATTGCTCTTTTATACTATCATCATTAGAAAGAGTTTCACTAATCAAATCTTCAATATAAACAACTTCAACTCCATTACCTCTTAAAGTATCCGCAAAAGAATCATGTTCTTGTATAGCCACATGTAGATAAGGAATATCATCAAACAACAATCTCTTCATTATTGAAGGAGTCAAATTTTCCAATTCTTTACCTGGTCTATGTAATAACACCTTTTTTAAACGACCTATTTCTGAGAATACATTTATTGGTTTTAAATACTGCATAATAAAAACCCCTGTTTTTATAAAAAAGTTTAAAAAAATTTTAAATATAGCATATTTCTAATATATATATACTTAATATAATAAAACTTAAGCAACAAAAAATCAATATAATTAAAACTTATAAAAAATAATAAACATAATATTCAAAATGAAATATAATAAAATAAATATGATAATATATTGACATGAAACATTTTATATGCATATTTAACTTAATAAGTCTTTATCTCATATACTCCTGCGCCTTATTTACTACAGATAACCAAGCAAACAATAGTCCAAATACAATTTACTTAACCCATAATGCTCCATCTGCTCATAACCTCATAACAAACAATACACATACCATATATCACATACCATCAAATCTAATAGATAAATTATTACAACATGCAAATGATCCCAATTTATTAAAAATACTAGCAATCGATTTAAAAATAAGTCCTCAAAAAATTGAAGAAATACAAAATTATTTACTAGCTTATCAAAAACATCTCAATAATTCACAAGAATGGAATAAATTTCTTCAACAAAGCAATATCAATGGATACCTAATCATTAAAACTAATACAAGTTTCAAGAAAAAATCTGATATAGAACAAATACATTTAATAAACAAAAATTTCACAGAATTAACAGAAACACAAATGTATTTAGAAAAAGAAATTTTAACAGAATTAGAACAAATATTTTATGAAAACAACATGGGATATATACCTATCAATAATATAGCTTCATTTTTTCCTCAGGAAAACATAAGAAACTATACCATAAACAAAGACATAATAAATGGAACTGAATATATATCGCCACACATAATAGCAAATCAACTATTAAAAATCAAAGACAAAAAATATTTTCAAAACTTCATGATTCATTTGAAAATCAACAATAATACAATAAAAAACATGCTACTAAAACAAACAATTGTTGATGAACACAATAACCTATATGATTCAACAAAATCACAACAAAAAATAGACTCTATGAAAAATATTATAGATCCAGAAACAGGTATGGAAATTACACCTCAAAAATTAAGATCTATTTTATCACATGGAGACATATTATTAATAAAACCAAAAATAGACTGGACTGACTTCTTTTATTTCTGGCAGCACACAGGAGTATTTGATGCTGACAAATATGATAATACAAAAAAAATCGCATTTGCAGGAAAAGATAGTTTTGATATAAAATCAGTAATTACAAGTAATCAAATTAAATTTGATACAGCTTCTGTCCAAGGATCGGGATATGAAAAACTCTCAACCTATATACAGTCAAGAATACTAAAAATATTCTCACCCATAACAAATAAAAGAACTATTCAAAAAGCAATGAATTTTGCTAGAAATAGATATATTGACAATAATTTTGGATATATGGTTCCCCTTTTATCTTCTAATATGTGGACTGATTCAATTAATCTTGAGGACATTTACCATAAAACTTACTGTTCCTTAGTAGTTGATAGAATATACAGAATAGCCGGTCTTAATGTTTCACGAAATTATGAAATATCTGGAATAATAACCCCCGGAGACATAAATGCAGCTGCCTATGATTTTTATATGTCATATACAATAGCAGGCATATTTCCCAGCACCTTACCAAATAGAATCATCAAGCCAACTCTTAGAGAAAAATTTATTGGATATAGCAAAGCAATAAAAGAATCCATAGAAACACAAAATGCAAATGAAAAAAAATTTGGTAAGTCTTGTAATATAACTAACCTCTGGTGCTTAGGGAGTTAAATTAATATGAAAAAATACTATGCATGCATATTAAACGATAAAAACGAAAAATTCATTTTTACATCTTGGGAAGAATGCAAAAACAAGATTATAGGACAAAAAAATAAAATAAAAAGTTTTAAAACAAAAGAAGAAGCAAATAAATGGCTCCTAGAAAACGGAAAAATTAATACTTGTCACCCAAAAGGTATATATTTCGATTCCGGCACAGGCAGAGGACAAGGAGTAGAAGTTAGAGTTGTCAATGAAAAAGGAATATCAATAATAGACAAAGTAGTAAAACAAAACTTTATTAACGATTATAACAACTACTATGTCAAAAATTTTAACGGAATTAGTAATAATTATGGTGAACTTTTGGGACTATACATCGCACTTAAAATAGCATTACAAGAAAATACAAAAAACATATTTGGAGATAGTAAGCTGGTCATAGATTATTGGTCTAAAGGTTTTTACAATAAAAACTTAAATAAAAACACTATCAAATTAATTCAAAATGTTATCAAATTAAGGAATATATTTGAAAAGAGTGGAGGACAAATAGTATTGATATCAGGTAACAATAATATTGCAGATCTTGGCTTTCATAAAAGATAAAGTCATACTTCACTTAAAAAACAAAATATATACTTAATATTAAATAATTAAAATTAAATAACAATACTGGTTATATTTTTTATATAAAATCAAAATAGACTTATAAATAAACACTTTCAATAAGTCACAATAGATATAACATTAAATTTAAAAAATTCTATCTTGTCTATTAGACTTTCTATTAATTAAAAGTTCATAGTTAGTACTTGAATTACTCTCAAACGATGACTTAACAGGCTCAAAGAAATTCCAGGAAATATAAATTGAAAAAGTATTTCTCCAAATTGAAGAATACCGATTGTTATCATGCTTTAAAATATCTGGACTTAAACTATACTCACCAACAAATTTCCAATCATAAAAATTAAATTTAAAACTTGTACTAATTTTTTTAATCTTAAATAATGAATCTTTTCTATCCTGAATATTAAAAAAATTAAATGACTTAAAGACATCTTCTAAAAAATTGACTGTTGCAAGATCAATTTGATTCATATATCCCCCAAAATATCTAAAAGTTTTTGTATTAATAGAACGAGTTGCAACATCCAATTCAAAAAATTTAGTATACTTAAACTTTAAAGTAAACTCAGCCCAAAATTCATTATCAACAAATTTTTGCAAATTCATTTTCCATCCAACATCTGTTCCAAAGCCAATTGAAAATTTTTCATCAAAAAACTTAAATTCATACAGATCTTTTTTATACTGAGCACTTAAAGAATACGGAACAAGCTTAGCCATAGATCCCACTTTTGCAAAATCACCAAGTGATTTATCATATTTATATTCAAAATCATTTTTCATTTCAAATGCAAATTTAAAGTCATAAGCATTAACCTTTAACGAAAGCTCAGATAATCCATTAATTAAAGGATCATAAGCAATTAAAAAGGAAAATTTTAAATAATCTAAATATCGTGGCTCCAACTTATAATATAAAGCAGGATTCATTTTTAGATGCTTATATGGATATATAGGTTTTAAGGGTGATGAATTAATAAGCGTCTTTTTTGAAAAGAAAGTTTTTTTAGTGTCTTCTTTAAATTTTCTATCATATTTAACACCAATACCCACTTCTTGTAACAAATAAGGAAATTCTAGAGAAAATTTAAATTCAGAAGAAGTATATATGCTTTCAAAAGTATTTTTCAGTACACTTGAAAAACTAGTAGTAAAGAATTTATAATCATAAATCAAATCAAAATTAAAATCTTGATAAAATGTTTCGGGACTTTTTAAAAAAACAGTATTACTCTTACCAGCTAAAATTTTAGAATTTACATCATACTTTTTATCAAATGAATAAAGAGTAATTTTATTTTCAAACTTAATACTACTACGAGAAAAATTAGGATACATCATAAAAGGTAACAGATTTAAAGTGGTCTTATGAATAATTGAATGCTCACCTTTTTTATCTTTTTCTATTAAATTATAATTTTTATCTAAGGGATTATATTCAATAGTATTAAGATACAAAATATCTTCAAAAGTAATTTGTCGATTATTAAAGTCAGCATAAAACTTTAAATCTATTTTATTTTTAATGTCAAACAAATAAGTCTTTACATCATATTTAAATTCCTGAGGAGATTTAAATTTAGAATCATCAAAAAATATATTGTTTTTTAAATAAGGATTAATACCAAATCTTATATAAAAAGAATCTTGTTTATTAAAATCATTAGAAACAATTGGATTAGGAACTAAATGAAAATCTTTAATTAAATCTTTTTTTTCCTTAAGTTTTTCTGAATCACTTTTATCTTTATCATCTTCAACACTATCCCCAATATCTTTAACTTTAGGTCCCATAATTACTTCTTTAGTTTTAGAATCAGAAGAAACAGTCCAATTATTATTATAAAGATCCTTTTGAAAATTTAAATCAATATAAGGCAAATGAATCCTCTCTAAATAAAACCATTTTCTAGTAGGATCCTTAATATTTTTCTTAGATTTGGCATTAAATATATTATCATAACTTGCTAATTTAAAAGTAAATCCCAAATTATTTAACCTATAATCAATAAGAGAATTATCATCAAAAGTACGATTATAAAAAGAAGATAAATTCCAATCAAATGTACTTATCATTTTTTCTATTTCTGATGAAGATTTCGGAGAACTTAAAAGAGATAAAAATGTTCCACTCTCTAATCTATCTTTAAAGTCAATCATCACATAAGGATCTGAATAATGTTCAAATATTACTGAAAAAAGTGCATCACTGATTAAAAATTCAGACTTAGATTTAAGTAAATATCTAAAAGGAACTTCAAAACCAAATATATTACCCTTATTTATATTATCAAAACTAAAAAGAGAATAATTAATACTATTACTATCAAAAGGACGATAAACTCCAGACAAAATATGTCTATGCACAGTTCTTGTGAAACCTATTCCAAAACTAACTTCAAAGGTCTTAAAAAGATCTAAGGTATTGCTTAAGTTCAGATCAATACCTGTATAAAATCCCAAATTAGAATAAATATCAAAAATCAACTTAACATAATCTTTATTCAACTTAGAGACAACATCCTCTGCAAAAAAATAAGTTAAATAACCATTCCTAATATAAGGCTCTTTAGATGAATCATACATTGAATGAAAATCAAAATCTAAAAAAGAAAACTTGTCACTATCAACAGACTTCTTCCCAAATAAATATACAGTATTAAAAAGAGTAAGACCTCGCTTGGGGAAATATCCTAAAGACGGATTAAAAAACAAACTATCACCTGGTTTAAAAAAGAACGGAATATAAAACATTGGTACTCTTCCTATATAAAACACAGCATTAAGAATACCAAAATCTCCAGATGGTAAAATCCATATCTTAGACGCTTTAATAGAATAATAAGGTTCTGGGATTTTACTGGTTGTAATAAAAGCCTGTTCTAAAATGCTAGCATCATTATCCAACCTTTTTAAAGATTTACCCCCAAATGAAACAATATGATCAACTAAATTTCTCTGTATTTTTTTCTGAATAATTCCATCTTTAAGAAGCAAATTTTTAGAATCAAAATCAACAAATAATTCATTACCATAAAAATATAATTTTTCATCAGAACTTAAATCAAGTTTATAATCAACATTTCCACTAGAAAAAAGCTTTTTGGTTTTTTTATTAAAAACAATCTTATCACCTTGAATATTATGTTTTTTATTCTCTTTAACATCTTCAATAATAAGTTTCACTCTACCTTTAAATACAATATTTTCATCTCCAGTAAGCTCATAGGTAAAATTTTCAAGATTATCTGTACTCTCAATAACTACTTTATATCTTCCTGCATCCTTGCCATCTTTTGAAAAAAGATCAGGAGATATGCCAAATTTTTCCAAAAGCAATGATTTTATCTTAGAAATGTCTTTCTCTTTGATTCCTTCTTTTAATGCCCACTTTTTCAAATCTTCATCACTAGAAAGCTCAAGTTCCCTTAAATTAGCTTTCTGCATTAAAGTCAGCTTATTTTTGATTTTATCCTTATCATTATCATTCTGAGAAAACAGGATAAAACAACTAAAAATATTTAATAAAATTAATATTACAAAAGATTTTTCAAAAACATTCCTGTATAGGAACTCTTGCATTTTGCAACCTCTTCAGGAGTTCCAGATACAACAATATTGCCTCCAGATACTCCACCCTCAGGACCTAAGTCTATTATATAATCCGCTTGTTTAATAACATCTAAATTATGTTCTATGAGAACCACAGTATTTCCATTTTTAACAAGTAATTGCAATACTTCTAATAATTTCCTTATATCATCAAAATGTAAACCTGTAGTCGGTTCATCAATCATATAAAAAGTTTTTCCCATACTTTTCTTACCAAGCTCAAATGCCAATTTAATTCGTTGAGCCTCTCCTCCTGAAAGGGTTGTTGATGACTGTCCCAGTTTAATATACTCAAGTCCAACTTGTATTAAAAGACTTAAATAATGACTAATCTTTGGAACACTTTCAAAGAAATCTTTAGCTTCAAGAACACTCATTTCTAAAACATCATAAATATTTTTTCCCTTATACCTAATTTCCAGAGTTTCTTCATTAAATTTTTTACCTTTACATAGACTACAAGGAACAAAAACATCAGGCAAAAAATGCATCTGAATATTTAAGTATCCATCCCCTTGACATTTTTCACAACGTCCACCCTTAACATTAAAAGAAAATCTACCTGCTTTAAACCCCCTTGTTCTAGACTCTGGAAGCTTTGCAAAAATTTCCCTAATCTCAGTAAAAAATCCAACATAAGTTGCCGGATTTGATCTTGGAGTTCGTCCTATTGGTTTTTGATTTATCTGAATAACCTTATCAATTTCTTCATAGCCAATAATATCCTCAAAACCATCAGAATAGATTTCATTCGCTTTTAACCTACTATCCAAAGCAGGATATAATACCTCATTAAGAAGAGTACTCTTTCCACTACCAGAAACCCCAGTTATTACAGTAAAAACTCCCAAAGGAATGTGAACATTAATATTTTTTAAATTATTTTTATTTGCCTTCAAAAGTACAATTTTGGATTTTCCTATTTGACGTCTTACTCTTGGAATTTCTATTTTAAGTTGTCCACTTAAATATTTACCAGTTAAACTATTTTCATTATTTAAAATATCAGATAATACTCCCTTAGCAACGATCTCTCCACCATAAATTCCAGCTCCAGGACCAACATCAATAATATAATCAGCAGTACGTAAAGTTTGCTCATCATGTTCTACAACAATTACTGTATTGCCAAGTTCTTTAAGATTAACAAGGGTCTTGACTAATTTTTCATTATCTCTTTGATGCAACCCAATGCTAGGTTCATCAAGTACATAAAGAACTCCAGCAAGAGCTGAACCTATTTGTGTAGCAAGTCTAATTCTTTGAGCTTCACCACCTGAAAGAGTTCCAGATATTCTGTCCAAACATAAATAAGACAGTCCAACATCAATTAAAAATTTAAGCCTATTTCTAATTTCTTTCAAAATCTCTTTAGCAATTTTTGTATCAAACTCATCAAGCTCAATATTTTCAAAAAATAAATAAGAATCCATAACAGATAAACTATTAAGCTCTTGGATATCTTTTCCAACCAATTTAACAGACAAAGCCTCGCAACTCAATCTCTTTCCTTTACAAAAATTACAAATTTTACGAGACATCAAACTTTCATAAAACGATCTAGCACTATCAGATTCAGTTGCAAGATAACGCCTCTTTAAAAGAGGAATAAGACCTTCAAATTCCTTAGAGTAATGAAAACCTCCACTAATTTCTTTAGCTTCCATTTCTCTAGACTTATAAACAAAATCTATCTTTACATTATCTCCATACAAAATCTTTTGAAGAACATCCTCAGGAATACGACTTATAGGAGTATTTAACTTAAATCCATAATGCTTAGACAAGCCTTTAAAAATCGCCAAGGCCCAAGGCGAACTTGATTTAAAGGTAATAAATGCATCCTCATTAAAAGAAAGTTGCATATCAGGACAAATTTTTTCAAAATCAAAATCAAATATAATACCAAGACCAGAACATTCACTACAAGCGCCAAACGGACTATTAAATGAAAAAAGTCTTGGCTCTATTGCGGGAAGAGAAAACCCACATAAAGGACAACTATTATGCTCTGTAAAAATTCTATCTATTTTTTTAAAATCATCTTCAATCTCTACACGTAAATAACCATTAGACACCAATAAAGCAGTTTCAATAGATTCTGCAAGTCTCACTCTTATATCATTACTCAATTTTATTTTGTCTATTATAATTTCAATATTATGCTTTTTATTTTTATCTAATTTTAAGTTAACGGCATCTTCTACTAAATAATCCTGAAAATCTATTCTAACCCTAGCAAATCCTTGATTTAATATTTTCTCAAGTTCTTTGTTATGAGTACCCTTTGCACCCATAACAATAGGAGCAAATAATATAACTTTGGAACCCTCAGAATAACTTAAAATAACATTAATTATATTATCTAAAGATTGCTCTTCGATTAAATTTCCATCATTGGGACAATATGGCTTGCCAACTTTTGCAAACAACAATCTATAATAATCATAAATTTCAGTAATAGTACCAACCGTTGATCTTGGATTATTGCTGATGGTTTTCTGTTCAATAGAGATAGCAGGAGAAAGTCCGCCTATATATTCAACATTTGGCTTTTTCATTACGCCCAAAAACTGTCTCGCATAAGAAGATACAGATTCCATATATCTTCTCTGTCCTTCTGCAAAAATTGTATCAAAAGCTAAAGATGACTTTCCAGAACCACTTTTGCCAGATATTACCACCAAACTATTTCTTGGAATATCAACATCAATATTTTTTAAATTATGTTCCCTTGCACCTCTAACAGTAATGTTTTCTTTCAAAAATATAAACTCCTCGTTATTAAAACATCATATATTAATAAGCTCTTTGATTTTATCTCTCAAAAAGATAGCATCTTCAAACCTCTCATCCTCAACCGCTTCATTAAGCTCAAATTTAAGCTTAATGATAAGATCTTCTCTAGATAAATTATTATCGGAAATAATTTTTTCAACATTATAATCAAGAGTTTCATTTTTAAATTCTTTTTCTAAAATACTTTGCACTTTTTTGACAATAGTTTTTGGAACAATATTATTCGCTTTATTATATTCAATTTGAATATTCCGCCTTCTACGTGTTTCTTCAATGGCCTCTTGCATTGCACAACTTATTTGATCATAGTACATTATAACACAACCATGCGAGTTTCTAGCAGCTCTACCAATAATCTGAATTAAAGAAGAAGCTGACCTTAAAAATCCTACCTTATCAGCATCTAGTATAATAACAAGAGAAACCTCGGGAATATCTAAACCTTCTCTTAACAAATTAATCCCCACAATAACATCAATCTCTGATTTCCTAAGAGATGTAATAATATTTACTCTTTCAATAGCATTAAATTCTGCATGTAAATACCTGGCCTTTATTCCAAGAGTCAATAAATAATCTGTCAAATCCTCAGACATTTTTTTAGTCAAAGTTGTAATTAAAATCTTCTCATTTAAAACTACTCTTCTTTGAATTTCACTATAAATATCTTCTATTTGTCCATCTGAAGGTCTCAAAATAATTTCTGGATCAATAAGACCTGTTGGACGTATTATTTGTTCAACAATAACACTACTCTTTTCAGATTCCTCAAGGCCAGGCGTTGCCGATACAAAAACAGCTTGATTAATCAAAGACTCAAACTCATAATACTTAAGTGGTCTATTCTTCAGCGCTGATGGCAATCTAAAACCAAAATTCACAAGATTTAATTTTCTTGAATAATCTCCATTATACATTCCTCTAAACTGAGGTAAAGTAACATGAGATTCATCAATAAATAGCAAATAATCTTCAGGAAAAAAATCGAAAAGACAATAAGGCCTATCTATCTCATCCCCGCCAAAATATGCAGAATAATTTTCTATACCCTGACAAGACCCTGTTTCCCTTAACATTTCAATATCATATTTAACTCTTTGTTTAAGCCTTTCAGCTTCAACAAGCTTATTATTTTCTTGAAAATAACGATATTGCATTTCTAAATCAACCTGTATTTCAGGCAAAGCATTTAATATTTTTTCATAAGGAATAACAAAATAAGATTTAGCAAAAAGCGTAAATTCATTAGCAAAACCTAATTTTTTTTTTGTAAGTGGACTAATCCTGTTGATCTGCATAATTTTATCAAAATCCAAATAAATTCTATATGCAAAATCACCATGTTCATTACTAGGCCATATTTCAACAACATCACCCTTAATAGAAAATTTATCATGTTCAAGATTTGTAAACGTCCTTTCATATTGAAGTTTAACAAAAACGTCTGCTATCTCCTTAATGGAAATTTTTTGTCCTACAAAAAAAACATTAGCAGCACTTTTAAAAAATATTGGTGAACCTAATGCATAAATTGAAGAAACAGTAGCAACAACAATAACATCTCGTCTTCTAGAAAGAGATGTTACTGTCCTTATTCTCTTTATTTCAATATCTTCATTAATAGTAGCTTCCTTTTCTATATATAGATCCTTTGAGGGAACATAAGATTCAGGCTGATAATAATCATAATAAGAAACAAAATACTCAACTGCATTATCTGGAAAAAAATCTTTAAATTCTCTATAAAGCTGTGCTGCTAAAGTTTTATTATGACTAATTATTAAAGAAGGGCGCTCTAAATCCCTAATAATATTAGCGATTGTAAAAGTTTTACCACTACCTGTCACACCTTTTAAAGTCTGATACCTATTATTACGTAAAATAGATTCCTTAATCTCTCTTATTGCTTTCGGTTGATCACCAGCAGGAAAATAATCAGACTTTAAACAAAATTGCATGAAAACCCCAAATAAAAAGATTATAAATCAAATATAATAATCAACTCTACAGTTATATTTTATTATTTTATAATTTAATTATAAATTCTCAAATAACAAAATAAAGGAAAATAATATGAAAAATAATAAACTTCAAAAAAAATTAAAACAATATATACAATTTGAAAAAAACAATTTTTTTAAAGATGAAGCTATCAAATTGCTTAAAGAAAATAATGAAACAGAAATATACAATAGATTTCACAAAGAACTAGAATTTGGTACTGCTGGCATGAGAGGTATAATTGGGGCTGGATCATGCTATATTAATACATACAACATCGCCAAAGCAAGTCAAGGAATTGCCAACTATATCCTTACAATAACACAAAATCCTAAAATCGCAATAAGTTATGACTCAAGACATTTTTCAAAAGAATTTGCATACGAAGCTGCGGAAATTTTTGCCTCAAATGGGATTAAAGTTTACATATATAAAAATTTAAGAACAACTCCACAATTATCCTACACAGTTAGAAAATTAAACTGCGATCTTGGAATAATGATAACAGCAAGTCATAATACAAAAGAATACAACGGATATAAAGTATACTGGAAAGGAGGTGCTCAAATAATAGATCCACATGATGCAAAAATAATATCGGAAATACAAAAAGTATCTAATATCAAACATACATTAATAAAAAGAGAAGGAATAAATAAAAGAATAATAATTGAACTTAAAAATGAAATTGATATTAAATACATACAAAAAATAAATGACGAATTTCCTAATTTCAATCAAAAAAGTAAAACTACAAATTTACGAATCGCATATACTCCTTTGCATGGAACAGGAGGAACAATAATAAAGAAATTATTTAAAGGTAGCAAAGTAGAACTTTTAACAGAACAAACACAAATAAATCCTGATCCAGAATTTCCTACAGTCAAATATCCCAATCCTGAAGAACATACAACCATGTCTAGAGTAATAGAACTTGCAAAGAAAACAAACTGTGATATTGCATTTGCAACAGATCCAGATGCTGATCGATTGGGTATTGCTTTCAAAGAAAACAGAAAATGGAAAATTTTAAATGGAAATCAAATTGCATGCATCTTAATGCACTATTTACTATCTAGAGAAAACAACCCCAAAAACACCTTTATAATAGCCTCTTTTGTCACAACCCCAATGTTAGATAAAATAGCTCAAAAATTCAACACAACATTATATAGAACATATACAGGATTTAAATGGATAGGAAACTTAATAGATAAGATACAAAAAAAAGAACCAAACAAAAAATTTATTTTTGGATGTGAAGAAAGCCATGGATACCTAATTGGCACTGGAACTAGAGATAAAGATGCATTTTCAGCCATAAAAGGATTTTGTGATTTAATGTTTACACTAAAAAAAAACCAAATCACAATAAATCAATATCTACAAACAATGTACAAAGAATTTGGATATTACGAAGATTTTACAATTAATAAAATCTTTAAAGAAACTAATGGTGATTTTTTAAGAGAAAAATTAATGTTACAATTTAGAAACAATATTACAAAAGAATTTGCAGGTCTTTTCATAATTAAAAAATTAGATTATAAAACACTAAAAGAAATCGATATGCATGGAAACATATATACAATAAAAGGCTATACACACACCACAAATGCAATAAAATTCTTATTAGAAAATAAAATCGAAATAACAATTAGGCCATCTGGCACGGAAGCAAAAATTAAATTTTATATATCCATATATTCAAGATACGAACAAAAAAATAGTATTTTTGATATAATGAACAAAATAAAGATGGAGATAGAAAAATATTAATATAACAGACAAATTAATGAACCTAGTTGAAATATCGTCAAGAGAAGTAGCTAGAAAAAATAAAAATAGAGAAGTCTCAAGTTGGCATTTATTAATGTCTATATTATTAATTCATCCTAAAAAATCTGAAATAAAAAATATAGAAACCAAAACTTTAAAAAATATCAAACAAGATACATTATATGAAATAGAAAAGCTAGAAAAAGTTTTAATTGGCACCAATGAAATTGTCATCCCAAAAATAAGCAGAGAAATCTTTACTCTTATTGACCAAACAAAAAAAGAATTTAAGTCCAAAACTTTAATAGGCATAAAAGAAATTTTTTATCAGATTTTAAAAACAAAAAAGCTTCTCAAAAAATATAAACTTAATAAACTAAGCTTTAACTTCGATGAAGATAATATAATAACAAGCATAGATAAAATAAGATTAATTGAAACATATAAAGAATTTGAAGATGAAACAAGACAAAACGACTACTTTGAAATTAACAAATACGTTAAAAATCTCACAACACTTGCAAAAGAAAAAAAACTCGATCCCCTAATAGGACGTGAAAAAGAAATTCAATCATTAATAAGCATACTTGAACGAAGAAACAAAAATAGCACAATTTTAATAGGAGAACCTGGGATTGGAAAAACAGCAATTGTTGAAGGACTTGCCATTAAAATTGCAAACAAAGAAATAAAAAGCCAATTACAAAATAAAATAATACTACAAATTGAAACTTCTGACTTAGTTTCTGGAACTAAATATAGAGGTGAATTTGAAGAAAGATTAAATAATATAATTAAGTCTATAAAAAATAATAAAAACATAATAATCTTTATTGATGAAATACACACTTTAATAGGAGCAGGAAATTCTGAAGGTTCTATTGACGCAGCAAATATCTTAAAACCTATTCTCTCTCGTTCTGCAATACAAATAATAGGTGCAACGACTTATGATGAATATAGAAAACACATATCCAAAGACAAGGCATTCACTAGAAGATTTCAAACAATATCAATCAAAGAACCTGATGAAAAAGAAACTCTCAACATAATCAACAGCATAATAAAAAACTTTGAAAACTATCACGGCGTCACTTATGAAAAAGAAGCCATAGAAAATGTTATTAGCTTATCATCACAATATTTAACTAATAGAAAATTTCCCGATAAAGCAATTGATCTAATTGACATTGCTGGAGCCCAGAAAAAACAACAAGAAATAAATACAAAAATAGTAAATGCCGAGGATATTAAAAATACAACAGATGAATTTTTTGGCATTAAGGTAAAACTTAATCTCACAGAAGAAATTGCATATCTTAAAGAAGAAACAATAAACATCAAAGAAAAAATAATTGGACAAGAATCTGCCATAGATGAAATCATTATAGAAATGGTAAAAACAAAACTAGGCATCAACAATAATATACAACCATTAACATCAATATTGCTCATAGGTTCAAGTGGAAGTGGAAAAACAATACTATCAAAAACAATATCAAAAATCATGATTAAAGATCAAAATTCAATACTACAGTTAGATATGTCAGATTACAGAGAAGAAACTTCTATATCAAAACTAATAGGAACAAATCCAGGATACGCAGGTTATACTGACGGTGGTATTTTAATAAACAGACTAAAATATAATCCTAGAGCATTCATCATATTTGAAAATATTGAATATGCGCATAATTCCGTAATGAGCATAATAGAACAAATACTTGAAAATGGAGAACTAATTGACAATAAAGAAGATAAAATATCTTTTAAAAATAGCATCATTGTTTTAAGTACATCTATTGGCAGTAAAATATTACTTGGAAAAGGCATCCTTGGATTTAATAAAACAGACAATAATATAGATATTAAAAGCACAATCAATAATGAACTTAAAACAAAACTTAAGTTATCATTAATAGATAAAATACAAAAAAAAATAATTCTTAATGTATTAACAGAAAAAGACCTCAGCATAATTTACGATAATTACTGCAAAGAACTTACTCAAAAATTTAGCCTAAAAAACATTCAAATAGAAATTGATGACTCTCTTAAAAATCATATAATAAAAAAATATTATGATAAAAATTCCGGAGCAAGAAGCATTTTAAATGCAGTAAAAGAAAACATAGAAGAAAAAATTATTAATCAAATATTTCACAATCCTAATATAAATCTAATAAAAATATATTTAGAACAAAACAATATAAAAATCAAACAAAAGGAAATTTTATGTTCAAAAAAGTAGAAAATAAAGTACATTTTCCCCAATTAGAAGAAAAAATATTACAATTTTGGAATGATAATAAAATTTTCGAAAAATCGATGAAACAACGAGAAGGATGTGAAGAATTTACATTCTATGATGGTCCACCATTTGCAACAGGGCTTCCCCATTTTGGACATTTTGTCCCAAATACAATTAAAGACATAATTCCAAGATATCAAACAATGAAAGGAAAGCATGTCAAGAGATATTTTGGATGGGATACTCATGGATTACCAGTAGAATATGAAGTAGAAAAATCTTTAAAATTATCTGGAAGATATGAAATAGAACAATATGGTATCGATAAATTTAATGAAGAATGCAGAAATATAGTTTTAAGGTACACAAAAGAATGGAAAAAAATAATAACACGACTGGGAAGATGGGTTGACTTTGAGAATAATTACAAAACAATGGATCTAACATTCATGGAATCCGTATGGTGGGTATTTAAAACCCTTTACAATAAAGGTTTAATTTATGAAAGCTACTATGTATTGCCATATTCTCCAAAACTTGCAACTCCTTTATCAAATTTTGAGGTCAATCTTGGTGAATACAAAGAAATTCATGATCCATCATTAACCATAAAATTTAAAATCAAAGATAAAAATGAATATCTGCTTGCATGGACTACAACTCCCTGGACATTACCCACAAATCTTGGAATTGCTGTTGGGAAAGACATAGATTACTCTAAAGTACTTGATCAAGAAAAAAATGAAATATACATAATAGGAACAAAAAGATTAAATCACTACTATCAAGATGAAAACAAATACGTAATAATAGAACAATTTAAAGGTGAACATCTCAAGGGAATAGAATATGAACCACTATTTGATTACTTTGTAAACCAACGGAACAAAGGAGCTTTTAAAATTCATACAGCAGAATACGTTACAACCGATGACGGAACAGGAATAGTACACATTGCACCATTTGGAGAAGAAGACTATCAAATACTTAAAAAAAATACTCAAACCGATATGATAACACCTATAGATGCCGAATGCAAATTCACAAGCGAAGTTAAAGATTTTGAAGGATTATTTGTTAAAGATGCGGATAATAAAATAATAGAAAAATTAAAATCAATGAATCTTTTATTCAAAAGAGAAAACTATTTACACAGATATCCATTTTGCTATAGAACAAACTCACCTCTAATTTATAGACCTATAAGCTCATGGTTTGTCAATATTGAAAAAATCAAAGAAAAACTTATAAGATCAAATGAACAAATAAATTGGATACCTGAACATCTTAAAAAGGGAAGATTTGGCAAATGGCTAGAAAATGCAAGAGATTGGGCAATAAGTAGAAATAGATTTTGGGGAAATCCAATACCGATTTGGAAATGTTCAAAAACAGGAAATAAAATATGTATAGGATCTAGGGAAGAATTAGAAAAATTATCAGGACAAAAGATTATCGATTTACATAAAGATAAAATTGATAAGATAACCTGGCCTAGCAAATATGGTGGCACATATGTTAGAACAAGTGAGGTTTTAGATTGCTGGTTTGAATCTGGTTCAATGCCTTACGCAAGCAAACATTATCCATTTAAAGATAAAGATAAATTCCAAAATATCTTCCCTGCCGATTTTATTGCAGAAGGCTTAGATCAAACAAGAGGATGGTTTTATACATTAACAATTTTAGGAACTGCTCTTTTTGAAAAAACAGCATTCAAAAATGTAATAGTTAATGGACTAGTATTATCTAGTGACGGCAAAAAAATGTCAAAATCACTCAAAAATTATACAGATCCAATACAAATAATAAACACATTTGGAGCAGATGCTTTAAGACTTTATTTGATAATGAGTCCAGTAATAAAAGCTGATGATCTAAAATACAGCGATGATGGGGTTAAAGATGTCTTAAAAAATATTATAATCCCTATTTGGAATGCTTACTCATTTTTTATAACTTATGCAATCATTGACAAGTTTACACCTAATAATCATGTAAATCTATATAAAACCAATATACTTGACAAATGGATAATTAGCGAAATTGAAAGTTTAAAGCAAATATTAAACGAAGAAATAGATAAATATAACTTAACAAAATCAATAGACGTACTTCTTACATTCATAGACAAGTTAAATAACTGGTATATAAGACGATCAAGAAGAAGGTTTTGGAAATCTGAAAATGACAATGATAAAACAGATGCTTATGAAACATTATATTATACTTTAAAAAACTTAATGCTAATGCTTGCACCATTTATCCCTTTTTTAACAGAAGAAATATATCAAAATTTAAAGACCAAAAATGAAAAAGAATCTATTCATTTAAATGATTATCCTCAATCAATTAAGGAACTTATTAATATAGAACTTGAAGAAAAAATGAATTTCACAAGAAAAGTAATAACAATTGCAAGAGCACTAAGAGCATCACACAATATAAAAATACGAAAGCCTATTAAAACAATATACATAATCACCAAAAATCATAAAGAACAAAATACTCTAAGAGAAATGACAGAAATCATACTTGAAGAGATTAATGCAAAAGAAATAAAAATAAAATCCAATGAAGAAGAACTTGTAACTTATAAAGCAAAAGCAAATTTTAAAGAACTTGGAAGCAAACTCGGCACAAATATGAAATCAGTAGCATTAGCAATAACAAAACTAAGCAATGAAGACATATTAGAAATAATAAATGGCAACAAACATACAATTACAATTAACAATAATACATATGATATAACACTAAAAGATATAATACTAGAAAGACATGAAAGAAAAAATTTAAAAGTAATTAATGAAGATTCTATAACAATAGGACTAGATACTTTAATTACAGAAGAATTATATCTAGAAGGACTATCACGAGAACTTATAAGAAAAGTACAAAATTTAAGAAAAGAAAGTAATTTCAATGTTACCGACAGAATAATACTATATACAAATAATGATGAAATACTTACAAAAATAATCAACAATTTTGAAAATTATATTAAAACTGAAACTTTGGCAATAACAATAGAAATTAATAATAAAAAAGCCTTAAAAACTTTAGAACTAGATGAGGAAATATCAGTAAATATAGGTATAGAAAAATGCTTAAATTAATTATTAATATTTGTATTGCTATGCTTTTAATAGGATGTGTAACTCTAACTTACCATCCACCTAAAAAAAATATATCTTCAATCATGTTATTAGACTCCTCATCAGATATATATGCTTATATAAATTTATCTAAAAACAGATTCATATATAGTGAATTCGAAATGAAATATAAAATAGGTCTTCATACTGTTGGTAATTTATATTTAAGCTATACAAAAAATCCAGAAACTTTTTCATTAATAATAACAGGCAATTTTCCCAAAAGCATATTTTGGAAAATAAACAATCATCCGAATTTTCAATCATGTGGAAATATATTTATGAACCCAAAATGGAAAATAAAAAATTCAAACATATATATAACCCCAACTAAAGACAAAAAAGGTATATTAATCAATCAAAAAGAAATAACTCATCAAAATACAAACATACTCATAACAAAATACATTGATATCATTGATCAACATGAAATATTCATTTTGATCAATGATATCACTAAACTCATTCCAAACAACATAAATAAAACAAATTTAATTCCCTTTAACAAAGGAATTTTCATTGCAAATAGTGCAAACGACAACGAATATAATTTTAAAGCTTATCTAAACACTAATAACCCCAAAATACTCTCTATTGCATCAAAAAAATTAATACCAAGTATCCTTAAACATACAACAAAAATAATAATTTCAGGACCTATAACATCTACAATACAAGATAAAAATACCATAGAACTTCAATTTAATGTTAATAAAATGAGTATCAAAGAATTTATAACAAATTTAATATATACTAAACATAATAAACATTAACTATTTATATATAAATTTAACAAACCTATTTCCAATACAAGTTCTAAATTCAAAAAAATGATAAGAAATCAAAATAAACTTAAATCACCAACAATAAGTCTACCATGATAAGCTTTTGCACCCAAAATAGCATCAATACTATCAATATTAGATTTATTAACTTTCCCAGCAACAACAATTTCTACCTTATTTCGACTCATCAATATTAAATCTTTAAGCATCATAAGTGAATCTTCTGCTTTAAGACCTCCTCCTGAAGTCAATATCCTGTGAACACCAATATCCAAAAGATTAGCCACAGAATCTTTAATATTATGAGTTTCATCAATTGCTTTATGAAAAGTAACCTTTAAAGGATAAGAAAAGTTCAACAAATATTTGGTTTTCTCTATATCAATTTCACCATTATCTCTTAAAATACCAAAAACAACCCCTTCAACCCCAAGACTTTTACAAATTTCAATATCTTCTTGCATAACCTGAAACTCTAAAGTAGAATACACAAAATTACCACCCCGTGGTCTAATCATCACAACAATAGGAATATCCACCAAAATTTGTTTCAAAATTTTTATGGTACCATAAGAAGGCGTAGTTCCTCCACAAAACATATTTTCACAAAGTTCAATTCTATCGGCACCAAGTTCTACAGCACGTAAAGCCTCTAATACATTAAAAACACATGCCTCTTTTACCATTTAAACATCCAAATTACACAATAATCTATTTATAGCAAAATAATGATATAACGCCCCAATTTTTCCAGAATCATTATTAAATTTAGCTATTTCAAGTTTGACAAGTTTTCTAATATCATTATCATAAATACGTGCCAATTCTAAAGACCATAAATTTTCTAACTTATCATATATTCTACTTGTTAAATCCGATCTTGAACTTATCCCACCTCCAATTAATATCTTTTCAGGATTTAAGACAAAAATTAAATTAAAAATACCAAATGATAAAGTTTCAAAAAAATAATCTATTTCATTTCTAACATGAATATTACCATTATCAGCAAGTTCAAAAACATATTCTCCAGAAACATTATCCAATTCCATTTCTAAACGACTAGCAACCCTTCGTCTTAAAGCTGCAACAGAAGCTAAAGATTCCCATCTACAATTAAAAGGAATATTATTATCAAGACCTCTGGTAATCATAAATCCAATTTCACCAGACATAAAAGAATATCCTCTTACAAGCTTCCCATTAAGAAATATTCCAGCACCAATGCCTGTTCCAAGCGTTAAAGCAATAAAATCATTAGAATGAACAGCATTACCTTTAAATTTTTCTGCTAAGGCCACACAATTAGCATCATTTTCAATTTCAACATTTACTCCTGTTAAATTTTCAAGCCTCTCTTTTAAAGGATAATTAGTAAAACCCTCAATGGCATTCACTCTAATAACAATCCCCCTAGGATCAACAAAGCCAGGAATACAAATTGCAACACCTTCAACATTATACTCTCTCTTGTAATAATTAATTATATCAACTAAAATATCAACTTGATCATCAGCAGTAGCACCCGATTTAACTTCGAATTTATCAAGAAAATTACCATCACCATCTGCAAGAGAATATTTAGTATTAGTGCCTCCAACATCAATCGCAATATAATATTTCATACAATTCTCCATATCCTAAAATATTCAAATAATTATACAATGAAAAATTAAAAACTCTCTATAGTAATTTTAGAAACTGTAGAAACTTTCTCTACAACTATTTGCGTCTTAATTTCTTCCTTTAAATAAGAAACATGAGATATTATACCTATTTGACGCCCATCGATACGCTGTAAATCAGAAATTTTTGGGATCACTACTTTTAAAGTGTCTTCATCAAGACTTCCAAAACCCTCATCAAGAAAAAATGCCTCTATTTTAAGATCACTATCCCTGATCATATCTGAAAAAGCTAAAGAGAGAGATAAAGATACAAGAAATCTCTCACCACCAGATAAAGTTTTAACATTACGAGTCATATTTCCATCCCTTTTACTCCTAACTAAAAAATTAAAATCTCTACTACCTGTATTAATTTCAAGCCCAAAATCAGGAAGAATAATGCTTAAATATTTCTTATTAGCTATACTAAGAATTTCATCAATCAAAAAACTTTGAACATAATATTTTAAACTAGGAGATACAGTAATAATTTTTTTTAAAATTTCAAGTTTATCATTACGTTCATTAATATTGATTAATTTACTATTGATATTCCTTAAATTAATCTCCTGTTCATTGAGTTCTAATTGAAGATTTTGTACACTTGAAAAAGCTGCATCATACTTACTAATCTCTTTAGAGAAAACTTCAATTTGAGACATAAAATTAGACTTTAATTTTAAAAAATGTTCCAAACTATTTTTGCTAGGAGTTAAAGAATCAAGAAAAACAATGGGATCTGTATCACAAGTATTACCTCGCATTGCTACTTTGAAATTCAAAAAATTAGAAGTAAAATTATCTAACTCATCTTTAAGCTCTATTTTAAAATCTAATATAGTTTGTTTTATAAATTCAATTTGACTCTCAAGTTTCAATTTTTCATTGTTTATATTGTCAAGACACACATTAAATTTCATACGATCATTTTCTATATTTCTTTGAGAAATTAAAAATTTTTCAAATTCTTCTTCTAATAAAGTAGGATCACTAAAATTAATGTTTAAATTAATATTAGACAGTAAATTTTTTATCTTATCCAAATTGTCTTTAATTTTTACATCGTTTAAGGAAATTTTAGAATTTAAATCATTAAGAATTAATTTCAATTCTGCAACTTTTTTAAATTTACTTTCAAAAACCAACATCTTATTTTTATCAGAATAATCTATATATTTATGAAATAAACTTTGACCAACTCTTTTTAAAATTTCTGAATCATTTTTCTTAAAATTTGCAACACAACCTTCCCATTTAATCTTATTTTCTTTATTACGCAAGATATCCAATCTCAAGATATCCAATTCAGATTGTAAAACTTGAAGCTTTGAATTTAATTCTAAAAGATCATTTAAATTACTAATTTTTAACTTTTCTTTTCCTTGATATGCTCTATACGCATCTTCAAGAAACTTAAGATTTTCTATATCTCTTTCAACCAATTCTTTATTTTTAATAAGATGTTCCAAAAATTTTTCATAAAAATCAATCTTAATATTCATGTTAACAACTTGAGAAAAGTCATTATTTTCATTATCCGAGTTTAACAATAACGATAATCCATTTTTATATTTCAATATTAGCTCTTCATAAAATCCTTTTAACAACTTTAATGCCTCATAATAAACATATTTATCAAAATCAAATGTTACCTCTTTTAAAGCAATACTTTTAATTTCAACATTCTTTTTCCTTTGTTTTTCTAACAATTTCTTTCTTTGAATTTCCAACTGTCTCTCTTTTACAAGCAATACATTATAAGCTTTCTCATCAAATCCTATTTCACAAAAAATAGCATTTTCATAATATAATTCTTTTACATAATCAAAATTAAAATTATCTAAATCCAAATATTTTAATTCTTCTAAATCTTTTTTAACCCTTGAAAATTCATAAACAAACTGATTCTTATCATTTAATAATTCAATATGCCTTCTAACAAAGTTTTTTAAATCCAAAAAATCATTAGAATGATAAAATGCAAGTCTTTGATCCAACTGAGATTTGATCTTTGACTGCAAATGATGCTCATGCTTTAATTTTTTTCGACTCTCAATCTTAAAAGACAAGTCTAATTTTAGATTATCAATTCTACACTGAATATTTAAATAATTTCTATTAAATTTTATTATCTTTTCACAGATAACTATTAACTTATAAACATTATCAAGATTTTTTTTCAAAAATTCTATATCAATTAAACTCAAAATCTCTTTTAATTCATTGATTTTCTTTTTATTAATACTAACTCTATTTTTTTCCTCAGTATCTAAAAATATCAATTTTTCCCGATTAAATTTTGTAAGATCTAATTCTTTCTTTAAAAAGATCTCTATATTATCATATTTTTTTAAATTAAAAATATTATCAATTATAGCTGCTTTACTCTTTGGATTTGAAGTTAAAAATTCCTGAAAATTTCCTTGGGGCAAGATAACAGTTTGGCAAAACTGCTCAAAATCTAATCTACAAAGACTCTTAATGTAAACCAAAACATCATCTCTGTTTTCAATAAAGTTTCCATCACTAAGACAATTTAGCACCATACTCCTTGGTGTTTCTTTTTGTTTTATATGAAGTTCAATAAACGATTCATATCTCTTCTCAGAAACAGTAAAAGTAAGCCTCACATAAGCACTATCAAAACCTTTTGAGATAAAATCTGAAATATTTTTATCAAGCCTATAAACACGTGCATAAAGAGCAAGCGTAATACAATCTAAAATTGTACTCTTTCCAGCTCCTGTATTCCCAGAAATTAAAAAAATTCCAGACCTTCTTAAAACAGACACATCAAAATTAATTTCATACTCACCTTTATAAGACGCAATATTTTTAAATATTAATTTATTTATCCTCATATTCCCCTGCTCTTCCCTTCAGTAATACCTCTTCAAAAAGAGCAATAAGTTCTTCTTCCTTAAATTTATTTCTTCTCTTAAAACCACCCACAATATCCCTTTTCAATTTTTCTTGAAAAAAATACTTCTCATCTCTATTTAACACTTCATCTCTACCAAGCAATTTACGCTCATTTTTAAAAGACTCTTCGCCTGAATCTTCCAAATTATAATAAACATCAAATATATTAATGAAACTTGACTTTATTAAATTATAAATTTGCTCCTCAAATTCTGAATTCACCCTATCATTAATTTCAATTTTTAAATAACAAAGATAAGAAATTTCATTCTTAATCCTATTTAAATTATTAATCACTTCTTGAAAAGAACCTTTCAAAAAATACAATTTACCAAATATAGGAAGTAAAACCCTATTTTGCTCAACCAATTTATTATCACAAAAAAATAAAACGTTTACATATTTTTTAACATCCTCATCAAACGAATACTGAATTGGAGAACCCGAATACACTATATTCTCTTTTAATCTTTTAAAATTATGAATATGTCCAAGTGCAACATAAGAAAAATCATTACCAAAAACATTAACGGACAAAATAGGGGTGTTAACAATAATATCAGTCATACCACCGCTAGAAAAAAAAGAATGTGCCATTAATATCTTAGGAACGTCAAAATAATCTCTAGAGAGCAATTTAAGAATATCTGTTATCCGAGTTTCATAAGCTTTTTCAACATTATCAAGAAATACATCATTATTCAAATCTATATTTTGATAATCTGAATCTAAAAGAAATCTTTCATTAACATAAGGCATACATACAATAACAAATTTAACATCATTACCATCTTTTAAAAGAATTAAATGATTATCAATGTCATCTCCTGTCACCAAAAAAAAATTAAATTTTGAAAGTATCTTCTTATGAATATTAAAATAATCTTTCTTATCATGATTTCCAGCAATAACTACACACCATTTACAAGATGTAAAAGACAATTCATAAAAAAAATCATTTATCAACTTTTGATCTTCAATGCCAGGCCTCTTTGAATCATAAACATCACCAGCAATAAGCAAAAGATCAATTTTTTCATTCACAATGAATTTCAATAAAAAATTTAAGAATTGTTGTTGTTCACCAATTCTAGAAAAATGCCCAATTTTTTTACCAATATGCCAATCAGATGTATGTAAAATTTTATAGATACTCATAAAATACCGTGCTATTTTTGTTGAAAAATTATAACAATTTATACATTATGTTATATTATATATATATAAGGGTTTTATGCAACAAAAAAGATTAATAATAGTAGAATCACCAACAAAAGCAACAACAATAAAAAAATATCTAGACAGCTCATTTTCTGTGGAGGCTTGTATAGGGCATATAAGAGACTTGCCAAACAGCGCCAAAGAAATACCAGAAGAATATAAAAAATTTGAATGGGCAAATCTGTCGATAGATTACCAAAATGATTTTAAGCCACTCTATATTATTCCAAGTAATAAAAAAATGATTATTGAAAAACTTAAAAAACTCATAAAAGACCAAGATGAAATATATCTTGCAACTGACCAAGACAGAGAAGGCGAAACAATAGCATTTCACTTAAAAGAAGTATTACAAATCAAAAATTACAAAAGAATGGTATTCCACGAAATTACAAAAAGCGCAATAATTGACTCACTAAATAATACAAGAGAAATTAATATGAATTTAGTTAATGCTGGTGAAACAAGAAGAATACTCGATAGACTTTATGGATATACTATTTCTCCTTTACTTTGGAAAAAAATTGCCTATGGACTTTCTGCTGGCAGAGTACAATCTGTAGGACTTCAATTAATTATAGAAAAAGAAAAATCAAGAATAAATTTTAAAAAAGCTAACTATTACTCAATTACACTTGAATGTAAACATAACAAAAACAATATACAACTTAAACCAACATTAGAAAAAATTGACAATAAAAATGTAGCCGAAAGTAAAGACTTTGAAAATGATACAGGAACTTTACATGAGCCTAATAAAACAATCCTTATAGACAAAATATTAATGAATTCAATCACAAAAGAGCTAAAACAAATAAACAATATAGAAGTAATTTCAATTGAAACAAAAGAAATCAAACTTACTCCTCCAAAGCCATTCATAACATCATCACTACAACAAGAAATAAACAGACGATTAAAAATAGGAACAAAACAAATTATGAGTTATGCACAAAAACTATATGAAAGCGGATACATAACCTATATGAGAACAGACTCTTATGAGATTGCAAAAACTGCAAAAGAAAAAATAAAAAACATTATAAGACAAAAATATGGAGAGGAATATATAGAAAAAAATGACAGAATGTATACCAAGGCTAAAATGGCTCAAGATGCACATGAAGCCATCAGACCTTCTGAAATGTTCACTCCTCCTGAACAAATACAAATTGAAAGCGAAACAGCTAAAGAAATATATAAAATAATATGGGATAGAACCATTGAATCTTGTATGAAAGATGCAATAAAAAAAATGGGAAAAATAAAATTTAAATATAAAAATTTAACCTTCAAAGCAAATTTTACAAAACTTATTTTTGATGGCTTCTTGAAAAATAATAAAGAATTTCATGAAGATAACATAATAGATTTTTCACTTATAAAAGAAGGAGATAAATTCACTATATTGAATATAAAACCAGAACAACATGAAACAAAACCCCCATTAAGATATACAGAAGCATCACTTGTACAAAAACTTGAAAAAGAAGGAATAGGTCGTCCTTCAACTTATGCAACAATAATATCAACACTATTTGAAAGAGAATATGTATTTAAACAAAATAACACATTAATACCAACAATAAAAGGAGCTGCAGTCATAAATCTTTTAAAAAAATATTTTCCAATACTAATTGAATTGCAATTCACATCTAATATGGAAGAAAATCTAGACAAAATTGCAATAGGCAAATTAGATAAAATACAATATCTAAATGCATTTTATAATGGAAAAGAAGGTCTCAAGAACACAGTAAGTAAAATAGAACCTATGATCAGTCCTGAAGAATTTAGAATGGTATATGAATATAATAATGACAAACAATTTAATTACAAAATTAATATTGGAAAATTCGGGCCATACTTAATTTTTAATGGAAATAATTATGCAATAAATTTAACAACACCTCTCGAAAATTTGTATAAAAAAGATGAAATACAAAAAATAATAACAGAAAAAGAAATACAACCTAATATATTAGGGGTTGATCCTGCAACAGGACTTAACATAATATATAAAAATTCAAAATACGGAGGAATTATCCAACTCGGCGAAGACATTTATGAACCACAAGGATTTACAAAAACAGGCAAACCAAAAAAACCTAAAATAATTAAAGCTAAAAAAGTTTCAACAAAAAACATAGAATATGAAAATATCACGCTAGAACTTGCTTTACAATTGCTCTCCCTTCCAAAAGTAATAGGCAAATATCCAAAAACCAATGAAAAAATAATTGCTACTACAGGAATCTTTGGAGACTATATTAAAACTGAAAACGATAGCATAATATGTCCACTAAAAAAAGACATGAAAGCATATAAAATCACACTCGAAGAATCAATTAAATTACTAGACACAAAATTAGCAAAAAACGGAATTATTGTAAAAATAATATCTCTATCTAAAAACAAAATTGGAAATAAAATCTATATTTACAAACAAAATGACAAATTTTATGCTAAAATTAAAAGGAAAAAGGTTGATTTGCCTACTAATATCGACCTTAATCAAATAGATGCAACTTATGTTTTTGGACTAATGTAGGATATGAATGATTTTGGACTCCCCATTTACAAATACAAAGATGACTTAATTAAAAAATTAAGCACAAATAGTGTCTTGATAGTAGAAAGTCCAACAGGAAGTGGAAAAACTACACAAATACCAAGAATAATATATGAAGCAGGACTTGCAAAGCTTGGCAAAATTGGTGTAACGCAACCAAGAAGAATAGCCACAATATCAATAGCAGAATACATTGCAAAACATATTGGTGTAAATCTTGGAGAAGAAGTAGGTTATAAGATAAGGTTCCAAGAAGTAATAAGTCCCAAAACAAAAATTAAATTAATGACTGATGGAGTCTTACTACAAGAACTCAAAAAAGACACATTACTTTACGAATATGATGTCATAATAATAGACGAAGCTCACGAGAGAAGCTTAAATATAGATTTTATATTAGGACTCCTTAAAGATATATTAAATAAAAGAAATGATTTTAAAGTCATAATTTCATCAGCTACAATAAATACAAAAATATTTTCAAAATATTTTAACAATGCCCCAATACTTAGCATAGAAACGATTACCTATCCTGTACAAATAATTTATAATCCACCATTACTTAATACATCAAAATCAATGATACTAAAAATAAAAGAAATCATTGCTGGAATAATCAAAGAAAAAAAAGAAGGGGATATTCTTATATTTCTATCTGGAGAGAAAGAAATAAAAGAAACAATAAAAGAAATTCATGCATTGAACCTCAAAAAAGATTTGATAATATTACCATTATATGGTCGTATGGCAAAAGAAGCACAAGAACAAATATTTATGCCTACACCAAAAAATAAAAGAAAAATTATAGTATCAACAAACATAGCAGAAACGTCAATTACAATTGAAAATATTAAAATAGTAATTGATAGTGGTAAGGTAAAAACAAATAAATTCCAGATGAAAACTCATACCTACTCATTACAAGAAGTACCTATTTCAAAATCATCTGCAACACAAAGAGCAGGAAGAGCAGGAAGGCTTTCAAAAGGCACATGTTACAGATTATACAAACGAGATGAATATCAATTAAGAGATGAATATCAAAAAGAAGAAATATATAGAACTGATCTCTCCGAAGTAATATTGAGAATGGCAGATATTGGTATTAAAAATTTTACGAAATTTGACTTTATTTCTAAACCCTCAATTAAATCTATCCAAACAGCAAGTGATATATTAAAATCTCTAGATGCAATAAATGAAAAAAATGAACTTACAGAGATTGGTAAGTACATGATAATCTTTCCCTTAATCCCAATACATTCAAGAGCTTTAGTAGAAGCAATGATGCACTACCAACAAGCAATATATCCAACAACAATTGGACTATCATTTCTGTCAACAAGTGGAATATTTTTACTACCTCAAAATGAAGAAATAGAAGCCAGACAGGCTCATCTTAAATATAAAAATCCCCTAGGAGATTTAATAGGATTTATTAATATATTTGAAGATTATAGAAAAGCCATTAACAAAGAAGACTTTGCAAAAGAAAATTATTTAGATTTACAAGGACTTGAAGAAATTAATAATGTACAAAGACAACTTGAAAATATTGTAAGCAGTTTTGATATACCAATTGTACATAAAAATGAAATTGATCACGAAGGATACTTAAAATCCATAATGAGAGGAATGAAAGACTATATTTGTTTTAAAACTTCAAAAAATAAATACAAAACAATAAAAGCTCAAAACGTAGTAATTCATCCTGGTTCACTTATTAACACAGATTCAGTAAAATACTTCGTAGCAGGAGAAATTATAGAAACTAGTAAAAGGTATGCTAGGGCAATTGGAGTACTTAAAAAAGAATGGCTTAATAATATTCAATTCGAAGAAAATAAAAACATTCCTCAAAAAGAAAACAAACAATCACATCATTCCCACAAAAATAATATATTACACAAAGAAAATAAGGATTCACTAAAAAAAGAAATCAAAATTGGAGGAAAAAAATTTTATATTCAAAATGAATATAAAAATCAATTAACATTTAGCTTAAAAGAAATTAAACAATTAATTTCAAAAGGTTTAAAAAATGAAGAAGAAAAAGCAATAAAAAATGTCCTCGCAAAACTAACATATGAAAATTTAATAATATTCAAAAATAAAAAATTAATAGAAATAATGCGTATAGTGAATGGTATGGAACCAAACTGGACACTGCTTAAAACATACGAAAATACAAATGTCAATATAAACGAAATTGACAAAATAAAAAACATCTTAGAATGTACTATGAACTTCATTCAACATTCCAATAAAAAATCTGTTCTTTTTTTATCACTCAGAAGTGATTATGCTGATAATTTTTGGTTAAAACCGCAAAAAAGCTTTATAGTAGCAATTGAAGAATCAATGGATAGTATTAAAAGCTTAATTGACAACCAAGACAATATTACAAAACTAACTTCTATCAAAAAAACAATAAATAAAGTTTATAAAAAATTAAATTTCTTTTTTTAAAAAAAAAGTAAATAAATATTATTTAAGCTAGAATCATATTGAAAGTTGATCTACACTATAACTAACAAATAACATATTAATGGGGGTCATATGCATAATTTAATGAAAAATATGCAAAATCTTGGCAAAGCACTACAAACTCCTGCTGCCGTTTTACCAATTGCTGGTCTTTTACTCGGATTTGGATATCTTATAATATCTCTTACACAACCTTTTGAAATACTAGGCAAAATTGGCAAACTAATGGAACAATCAGGTAGCGCTATTCTTGGCAACTTACCAATACTATTTGCAATTGGAACTGGAATGGGATTATCTAAAAATAACAAAGCTGCTGCTGCACTAGGAGGAGCCGTAGGATATCTAATTCTAAACGCAGGATTATCTACATTTACAATAATTATCAATGAAAAAACCGAGCCTGTTAACATGTCTGTATTAGGAGGTATCATTACAGGAATAAGTTCAGCTATGCTTAGCGATAAAGTAGTAGATTATAAAATACCACAATTTTTAGGATTTTTTTCAGGACAAAGATTAGTACCAATAGCCAATGGAATCTTTTCTGTAATATTTGCTATAGTATTTGGCTTTTTATGGGCACCAATACAAATAACCATTAATCAAATTGGAATATGGATGATAGAAGCTGGCAATTTGGGACTATTTGTATTTGGATTCTTAAACAGATTACTCATAATAACAGGATTACATCAACTCTTAAATACATTGGTGTATTTTGTATTTGGAGAATATACCACAAATGAGGGAAATATAGTACAAGGAGAAATCACAAGATATTTAAATGGAGATCCAACAGCTGGAGGATTCACATCGGGAATGTATCCAATAATGTTATTTGGACTACCAGGTGCAGCTCTTGCAATGTACTTAACAGCTAAAAAAGAACGCAGACAAGAAATAGGAGGTATCCTGCTCTCAGCATCACTAACCTCATTTTTAACAGGCATTACAGAACCAATAGAATATACATTCATGTTAATAGCACCACTGCTTTACCTAATACATGCTATTTTAACTGGAATATCACTAATCATTACCAATATATTTGGAATACGCATAGCATTTGCACTCTCAGCAGGAATCATCGATTATTTTTTAATGTTCCCAAAATCAACGAACGCACTATTAATACTTCCAATAGGACTGACAATTGGTATCATTTACTTCACCATATTTTTCACACTAATTAAAGCATTTCAAATAAAAACTCCTGGCCGTGAAGATGATATTAATCAACAAAATTTTAAACATATTCAAAATATATCTCAAAATGATACTTTTGAGGTAATAATTCAAGCTCTTGGAGGCACTAACAATATAATAAATATAGACTCATGTTTCACACGACTCAGAGTAGACGTAAAATCGCCCGAATTAGTCAATCAAGATTTAATGCATAATCTTGGAGCCACTGGAACAATTATCACACCAGGAAATCAGGCTCAAATAATATTTGGTGCAAAATCAGAACAAATTGCAAATTACATAAAATCTAAAATTTAAAAAATAAAAAATACAAAGAAATAAATTTATTTCTTTCTTTGTATTTCTACTAAAAGGATATGATGCTTAGGATAAAATCAAATGCCTTTAACATTATCTAAAATATTATTAACTTTACTAATAACTAACCCTCTTGCTCAAACAAATAACACAGACAAAAATAATTTTGAAAAATTATATAAACTATACATGTTATATGACTTAAATAACAATCTACCAAAAGAACTTGAGACCATAAATGCAATCAAAAGCTTAAACTCAGAATATTATTATTTACTTATGGCCAAATACCTACTTAAAATCAAAAAATATGAAGAAGCAAATAATTTTTTACAAAAATTACAACCACCCAAAGACCAAAATACAAAAAATGCAATTCTGCTATTAAAACTAAAACTTAATGAAGACAACATAAGTGAAGAAGAAATTAATGATCTTTTACAAAAAGATAAAGAAATAGATATAAAAATTATTTACTTGTTATATAAAATAACAAAAATCAAAAATGACAAAATAGCTTTAAAATTAAAAAATATAATATTAAAAAACTATCCTAAAAGTATTTATTCTTATAAAATAAAAAGAAATGAATAAAATAATACCATTTATAATAACATTAATTTTACCATTCAATACACTATTATCACAACAATTACCCTATCCAAATAATTTACAACCAAAATATGAAATAATTAAAGGATCATTTCAGGAAAGTAATTATGTTATTGTTAAGATTAAAAACAAAGATTTAAAGTTTATAATATCAAAACCTATTTATGATAAAAAAATGAATAATTATTATTTTAAAGGACAAACAACAAGTCAATTTTTAATTTCTAATAAAGTAGATATTGCAATCAATACTAGTCCATATACAATTAAAGGAACTATGTTTTATCCCAATGGTATATATATATATAATAAAAAACTAATCTCTCATGCAAAAAAAGATCAGGGTATCATTATAATAAAAAATAACCAAATCATATTAAATCCCAAACACAATGAAATTAAAAACTCTGATTACGGTTTTGGTGGCTTTTTTTCATTAATTAAAAATGGAAAATATACTAAAAATTTCAAAGAAAATAAACATCCAAGAACAATAATAGGTACTGACAAAGAAAACAAGCACTTATATCTAATCACAGTAGAAGGAAGAGGCACTAATAATAGCAAAGGAATTTCATTAAATGAAGCAATAGATTTATCATTAAGTTATGGCGTTACCAATTCTATTAATCTAGATGGCGGTGGATCAAGTACACTTGTAACAAAAGTTGATAACCTTCCTTATAAACTAAATACCACATCCAATCTTTTTGGACAAGAGAGAATAATACCTTGTCACTTAGGAATAAAACTACCTAATTTAAAAACTTCCAACCAACATTAACTCCAAAAGTAATTTCCGTAGTCAAACAAGAAACACTTCCCGAAGAAAAAGAAGTAGGTGAAATTGAAAGTATAAATAGAGGTCTAATATACAAACCTTTAACTTCAGGAATAAAGAGATCTGTAGCAAATCCCAAAGACACAAATACCAAATTTTGCCTTATAGAACTTAAATCAATCGTATATTTAATTCCAATAAGAGGAAATAATGTTCTAACATATTCTTTAAATACAATAGGATAAATTCCATAAAATCCAAAAGAAAAATATCTACTATGATGACTAGCCAAAAAAGCATCTTTATAAGAGATATCAAAAATAACATAATTAGCATCAAAGTATAAATTGAAATTTATTCCATTATCTATTCTAGTATCATTTTCTAACAATATATCCTTATTACTTTTGCTAGTATAATTAGTAAATTGATAAGAAAAACCCCCTCCAAAAGACAATGGATATGCAAATATTAAATCACCCAAAGGAAAAAATAAAAATAACAAAAAAACATATTTTTTCATTGATAATCCTTAAACTTTCTAAAAAAACATTATATTATTATATGTAGTTATATATCAAGAATATCTATAATAATATTATGAAAATAAAATTATTACCCTTAATTATATTTTTTTTAACATGTAAAATAAAACAAGAAGTTTCTTTAACAAAAGAATTTAAATTGCCCAAAAGCAGCATCCTAGGATTTCCCCAAAAAGTAGGAATCATAACAAAAAATTATACCATTTTAAATAATACAATTCAAATACAAAAAATTAATTATGATTATCTAACAATAATTAGAAAAGACGAAATAGTTAGAATTGAAAAAATTATGCAAGATACAGAACAGCATGGCATTAAAGGAAAATGGGTACTAGCAACCTATAAAGGAAATAAAGGATACATCTTTAGCAAAGATATCAATATAATAGATAATATAATCATTGAATAAACTAATAATATAAAGATGTTAGTTAGCAAAACTAACATCTTTATTATTTATTTTTCTTTTTATGTCTATTCTTTCTTCTTTTTTTCTTTCGCTTATGAGTAGATATTTTTTTTAATTTTCTTTTTCTTCCACAAGGCACGCCTCATATCTCCTTATTAAACAAAAATTAAATCCAAAATGTTCTTTAAATCATCATCTGGATGAAACCATAAAACATTAGGAAGTTTATTAAAAAAAGTCATTTGCCTTTTTACATACAAAAATGAATTTTTAACTATTAGATTAATTATATCATTTAATAGATAACAAGGTCTACTCCTCCACAATAAAAATTCACGATATCCTATTCCTTTAAAAGCTGGTGTTTTTTCATCATATCCTTTTCCCAATAAGCTTTTAATCTCATCAAGCAATCCACAATCAATCATATTTTTCACTCTAGAGATTATTCTAGATTTCATCTCGTCCATAGGTCTTCTCAACCCAATAGCTACAATATTTTCAAACATATTCTCTCTTTGTAAAAATTGACTAATTGGAATACCTGTTTGATAATAAACTTCAAGAGATCTCTTAATTCTATAAATATCATTTTGATTAATTGATTCATATCGTTTAAAATCAACTCTCCTAAGTTCCTCCAAGAGATAATCTTTACCCATTTTAATAAAAAGGTTATTAATATAAAGTCTCACCTTCTCAGAAACAGGTGGTGCACTGGGTAATCCATATTTCAAATGTTTAAAATAAAAAGCAGATCCCCCTACAAATATAGGTATTTTTTTTTGCTCTCTTAAACTTTCTATTATTTTGCATGATTCCTTATAAAAGATTCCAAGATTATACTCATAAATAGGCTCTAAAAAATCAACTAAATGATGTCTTATATGAGATCTCAATTCTATACTAGGCTTACAAGATGCAATATCAAATTCCTTATAAACTTGAATAGAATCAACACTAATTACTTCTGCCACACCTTTTGGAAAGTGAAAGAGAATATCACTTTTACCTACAGCTGTAGGACCAAATATAAAAACTATTTTATTTGTCTTCAATTGAATATAAAAATCGCTCTGCAAAAATATCATTAAAAGCTTGACTGACAACTCTTTCATCAGCAATACTATGTTCTGCCAAATAAATTTGCTCAATAATTTGATCTGTACGAACTATTACAGCCATCACAAGCTCATAATAATTCCCATCAAAATCTTGTATTTTTTTTAACGGAATTTTCATTACCTTAAAAAACCTCCTTAATTTATTTAACATATAAATTTCTTTTCTCTATTTCATTTTTTATCAACTCAAAAACTCTATTTGCAGATTGATCTGTAGTATCAACTATAAAATCAGCTACATCTAAATAATTATCAATATTTATATTATACACAGATAAATATCTCTTAGAATCATTAAAATCTCTATTAAAAGTACTAACCAAAATATCAGAATACATACCACCTTCTCTATTTATAATTCTTTCTGCCCTAATTTCTATCTTAGCATAAAGATATATTTTTAAATCGGCATCTTTTGAAAGCCAAATAGCAAGACGAGACGCAAGAATTGTATTATCTTCTTTTGAAAGCTTTAATAATTTATTGTCAAGATATTCATCCCAATAATAATCATTTCTGCCCATGATTTCTTTCTCATAAAATGTATCAAAAGGTATATTTTTTTCCCGAGCAATATCATGAAAGGTATAATTAATGAGCTTTAAACCATAATATTTTGCAAGCATACTACTAACAGTTGTATTCCCACAACCACTTTTGCTAGAAATGGCTATTCTCATTCAATATTCCTCAAATGTTCCTTTATTTTTTCTAAATTTAATTTCATATTTAAAACTAAATTCCTAATATCAAGATCAATAGCTTTATTACTCATAGTTGTAACCTCTCTATGCATCTCCTGAGCAATAAATTCTAAAACCTTTCCACATACCTCATGTTCAATATTTCTATAAAAATTATTTATATGTGAATATAATCTTACTATTTCTTCATTAATATCTAATCGAATTGCCATTTTAGCAGCCTCTTCTGCAACATTGATATCACTAAAATCATCCATCAATTTTAATAGATTCTCTTTAATACTTGAAAAAAGTTTATTATTTATACTGTCATGAGATTTTTTTAATAACTCTAAATCTTTCTCTATTAATACAAGCATTGAAATTATATCTTGTTTAATATTTTCACCTTCAAAAATTCTACTCTTATCATAATTCAATAACGTCTCTCTCAAAACTTCTTTAAAAACATCATAAATTAATGACTGCTCAACACTTACATCATCAACAATTAAAGCCCCTCGTAAAGATAAAAAATCACCAAGGCTCAACTCATCCTTAATATTTAAATTACTATTTTTTAATAAATTATCCCTAAGGCGAGTAATAGCCTCAACATAATGAGGATTTAAATTGAAATTAACATTTGGCATTATTTCCTTATATCCTACATATAAGAAAACATTACCTCTCTTCACATAAGTTGCAATAAAATTCCTTATATCAAGCTCATAAGCATATAAAACTTCGGGCAATTTAAATTTAAATTCTAAAAATTTACCATTATAAGATTTCAAATTAACACTAAACATATAATTTGAAATAGCTTTTTCTAAGTGAAAAAATCCTGTCATACTTTTCATTTAAAATACCTTCATAAAAAATCATGTAATATAAAATTATCACCAGCTCCCATTGTAACAAATAAATCATTTCTCTTTAACAGACCTTTTATAAAATCAACAGAATCACCTATCTCTGCAAAAAAATAAACATTCTGATTTAGATCTCTTAAGGATAAAAACAAATCTCTAGAGAGTCTCTTAGGATCAAAATCTTCTCTAACTGAAAGATATATATTATGAAGAATTAACACATCAACATTACTTAAAACCCTCACAAATTCATCAAATAGAACTTTTGTTCTTGTAAATGTATGTGGCATAAAATCTAAAACAATACGTCTACCATCATAAAATTTCTTAAGACCTAAAAGAGTACTCTCAATTTCTTTTGGATGGTGAGCATAATCATCAAGATATATAACACCATCTTTTTCCATAATAAATTCCATTCTTCTTTTAATGCCCATATACTCTCTAGCTACTATTTTTATTCTCTCATCAAAATTCCAAACTAATTTTTTATGCTCTTCTAAAAACAACTTCAAAGCCAAAAGTGCTACTGAAAAATTTAAAACATTATGAATTAAAGGGGTTTTAAGCCTGATATCAATACTTCCCAAAAAATCAAATTTTAAAAATCCATCTCCAATCTCAAAATGTTCAATTTTAAAATCAGACAGAGAATTAAATCCAACACTAAATACCCTAATATCTTTTCTTATAATCTTATTTTTAATATTAAACAAATTACTTTCATCAGCATTTATTATCAATATCCCATTTTTCTTTAAGTTATTGACATATTGCAAAAAAATATCTTCAACCTCTTCATAATTTTTAAAAAAATCAACATGTTCATAATCAATATTGGTTAAAACAATTATATCTGGCGAAAAAGACAAAAAATGTCCCTTATACTCACAAGTCTCTGCAATAAATACATTGCTTTCCCCAACAAGACTAGATTTATCTTCTAAATTTTTCACACTAGAACCCAATATCAAATTAGGCTGCAATCCTAAACTATGAAATAAGATACCTAAAAATGCTGCCGTAGTGGTCTTGCCATGAGAACCCGCCACCCCAATACTATAATATTTTTTAGAAATTTCGCCAATAACTTCAGGATAAGAGAGAACTGGGATACCAAGTTCATAGGCTTCTAATAAAATAGGCAAATTATCCTTATTATAAGCTGATGAATATATTAAAGCATCATAAGATCTATTACATATTTTTAGTGAAAACTCATAAATATTTTCATAATATGTTATATTCTTGCTCTTTAATATATCTTCGGTATGAAACTTTAAAGGAACATCAACCCCTTCTATAAAATATCCCTTATCACTTAAAAAACAAGCAAGTGAACAAAGCCCAGAACCTTTAATTCCTACTAAAAATATATTGCTCCAATTATCCAAATCAATTTTCATCTTATTTATCCAAATTACCTTTTTGCTCATAAAATTTATGTATAATAACATCAATACCAGATATATTAATTATTGTATACTTAAGTACATTATTAATAATATACTCTCTAAGCATTTCCGCATCATCAAGTAAATTACTTCCAAGTGGAATATCTAAAAATAGCTTAAAATAATAACTCCCATGGCTTTTTTTTATTTTTAAATTATAAACAATATAATCTTTATTATATTCAGAAACACAATGTTCAATCACTTGTCTTACAGCATTTTTGGAAACAGATAAAATACCTCCCTCATCATGAAAATTAGGTTTTACAATAGAACGAATATAGTTCCTTTTCTTTGATAAAAACCCTTTACGTTTAAAAAAAACTCGAATTGAATCCAACAATAAATTTGGCTTAATAGATGTTATCTCAAAAGCAGCTGCTGGAACAACATGTTCACCCATCTGCCTTGAAATTTTTGCCTTTTCTATTTCTTTTTTAGTAGAAATATCTGTTATATAAATAATCTTAGAAGAATTTGGTAAAAAAAGCCTAGATGTTATTTTATCTATCATCCGAACACTTGTTCCCAATATTAATATTTTATTAAAATTTTCTTTACGAAGAGCTTCAACAATTTCATTCCTATGAACATCATCTTCAAAAATAGAACGCCTTATTGCATCAAACACATTATTTTCAAACTTAGCAGAAGTCCCAGCAATAATCTTCATGTTCTTAATTAAAACACCATCATCAATAATTAAAGGAATAGAATATTTATCTGCAATTAAATGTGATCTAAAACTTTTTCCAGTACCAGCAACACCTACTAAAGAATAAACCTTAATCTTTACAAATTTATGTTTAATAACAATTGAAATGTCCTTAATTGCACCTAAAGCATTTTTAAATGTGAGCTTCTTAAATAAATTCTTTAAAGTCATAAACACCAAAAATACTATTTATCCGTTTCACAAAATCTGAACTAGGTTCAACAAAAAATTCATTTCTTAAAAAGAAAGAATGGTTAAAGTTTATCAAAAAAGAATGTAAAAAGTAATTATTTTTTTTAAATTTAGGATTATATTTTTTATCATCAATTAAAGCATGATTATTAAAAGCACACTGTGCTCTTATTTGATGCGTAAATCCTGTCTTAATTGACACTTCAGCAAGTGTAGCAAACTTAGACACCAAAAGTGGCTTAACAATAGTTATAGCATTAAATTTATTTATATTACTATTTAAATTATCCATAACAAAAGTTTTCTTTACAATTTTATCCCGATACAAAAAGTTCTTATAAGTTAAAGATTTTCTAATCTCACCATCAAGTAAAGCTAAATACCTTTTGGTAACAATACCACTACTAAATGCTTTACTTAAAATTCTTGCAGAATATATATTCTTTGCAAAAACAATAAGACCTGAAGTATTTCTATCCAACCTATGTACAGCAGAAGGCTTAAAACTAAGAGATGCAAGATTTTCATCTAAAAGATAAGCATTAACCAAAACATCAAGTGAATACCCATCTCCATGAACTAAAACCCCCTTTCTTTTATTAATTACAAGTAAATCCTTATCCTCATAGACCAATCTACTCTCTACATCTCTTAATATATCGGTTTTATTTTTAATTACAACACCATTTAAATTTAAACCTTGCACTAAAGGCTTATACAAATAAATTTTATCATCCTTTAAAACCCGTTGTGAAAAAGAAACCTTAAGATTATTTAAACGAATATCACCATTTCTAATATGTTTTATTACCTTTGATTTAGGAAGTTTTAAAAATTTTATTAAAACTACATCAAGTCTTTTACCATCGTCATTATTTAAAACATTAATAACATTATACTTCCCAACGCTCTTAACATCCCCTAACAACATACAACTAAATTTTACTACATTTTTTACAAATAAAATTAACTATCAAAAATGAACATATCGAAATAAAAAATGAAGGAACAATAGGATGAACATCATATATACTTGCTTTATCACAAAAAATTATCAACAAATAACTCAAAAGCCCTGCAAACTGAGAAATAAAAGCTGATATCTTACTTACAAAATTAAAATAAAGACCAAAAACAATAATAGAAAAAAATGAAACTTCCAAAGCTCCAATCGCAAAAATATTTACAAAAAACAAAAAATCAGGTGGAGTTAAAGATAACCAAACTATTATTGACATAAAACAAACATTAGAAATAATGGTAATCCTTTTAACTCCTATTTTATCACCAATATTTTTACTTAGTAACAATATTACCTTAACTAAAGTAGAAGACATTAAAAGAAGTCCTGAATCTATTGTAGACATTATAGCTGACACAAGTCCTACAAAAAAAAATATAAATACATGGGGATTTAACACTTTTAATGCTATATCCAAAATAACTTTATCATTTGCCGCTAAGTTAGGAAAAATAACAAGTGAAAAAAAACCTATTAAATGCATAATAACAATTAAAAACCCTATCATAAAAGTAACAATAGGAAGAGAATATCTAATTGCTTTTACATCTTTAAAGGCTATAAAATTATTAACAAATTGTGGCAATCCCAACATCCCAACTCCTATTAATATCCAAAAAGAAATTATATAGCCTATTTTTAAATCCAAATTTGATGGTAATAATAAATCCTCCCTCAGTCCTAACTGAGCCATCCTAAAAAGATCACCAATCCCATCGCCCAAATCAATTAATTTTGCAAATAATAACACAGATGATATGACCATTAAAATTCCCTGTATCAAATCCATATATGCTATCATCTTAAATCCACCAAAACACACATATAAAAAAACAAAGAGAGCAAAGCAAATAAGAGAATCAATATAATTAATTTGAAAAAAAACCTCTAAAAGTTTAGCTCCTCCCATAAGTTGAGCCGAAATTAAAAACAAAGAAAAAAAAATTAATATAACACTACTAATTACAACTAAAGAACGACTAAAATATCTATACCCAATATAATCAATAATATTTATAGCATTAATTTTTTTAGACTCCAAGTTTAATTTCTCTCCAACAATAACAAATGAAATTAAACTTGTAGGAATTTGAATAACTGCTAAGAATATAAAAGACAATCCATATCTATAAACAGCCGAAGGTCCTGAAATAAAACTGCTAGCACTAACATAAGTAGATGCAACAACCAATGCCATTACAAAAAAATTCAAACCGCGATTTGCAAGAAAATAATCACGTAAAAATACTTTTTCCTCTTTTTTCCCTCGAAACAAAAAACCATACAAACAATATAAAACTAAAAAAACAAAAAATAAAACACATGCCTTAGTCATTTCTAAAAATAATTACAAAAATACATACCAATAAAAAACTAAGAAGAGGAAAAAAAATACATAATAATAAAAACCAAATAGGAATATTAAATATAGCAATAAAAAAATAAGATAAACAAGATGCAATACACCACCAGACAAATAAAAATAATTACCTCTCTTCACATAAGTTGCAATAAAATTCCTTATATCAAGCTCATAAGCATATAAAACTTCGGGCAATTTAAATTTAAATTCTAAAAATTTACCATTATAAGATTTCAAATTAACACTAAACATATAATTTGAAATAGCTTTTTCTAAGTGAAAAAATCCTGTCATACTTTTCATTTAAAATACCTTCATAAAAAATCATGTAATATAAAATTATCACCAGCTCCCATTGTAACAAATAAATCATTTCTCTTTAACAGACCTTTTATAAAATCAACAGAATCACCTATCTCTGCAAAAAAATAAACATTCTGATTTAGATCTCTTAAGGATAAAAACAAATCTCTAGAGAGTCTCTTAGGATCAAAATCTTCTCTAACTGAAAGATATATATTATGAAGAATTAACACATCAACATTACTTAAAACCCTCACAAATTCATCAAATAGAACTTTTGTTCTTGTAAATGTATGTGGCATAAAATCTAAAACAATACGTCTACCATCATAAAATTTCTTAAGACCTAAAAGAGTACTCTCAATTTCTTTTGGATGGTGAGCATAATCATCAAGATATATAACACCATCTTTTTCCATAATAAATTCCATTCTTCTTTTAATGCCCATATACTCTCTAGCTACTATTTTTATTCTCTCATCAAAATTCCAAACTAATTTTTTATGCTCTTCTAAAAACAACTTCAAAGCCAAAAGTGCTACTGAAAAATTTAAAACATTATGAATTAAAGGGGTTTTAAGCCTGATATCAATACTTCCCAAAAAATCAAATTTTAAAAATCCATCTCCAATCTCAAAATGTTCAATTTTAAAATCAGACAGAGAATTAAATCCAACACTAAATACCCTAATATCTTTTCTTATAATCTTATTTTTAATATTAAACAAATTACTTTCATCAGCATTTATTATCAATATCCCATTTTTCTTTAAGTTATTGACATATTGCAAAAAAATATCTTCAACCTCTTCATAATTTTTAAAAAAATCAACATGTTCATAATCAATATTGGTTAAAACAATTATATCTGGCGAAAAAGACAAAAAATGTCCCTTATACTCACAAGTCTCTGCAATAAATACATTGCTTTCCCCAACAAGACTAGATTTATCTTCTAAATTTTTCACACTAGAACCCAATATCAAATTAGGCTGCAATCCTAAACTATGAAATAAGATACCTAAAAATGCTGCCGTAGTGGTCTTGCCATGAGAACCCGCCACCCCAATACTATAATATTTTTTAGAAATTTCGCCAATAACTTCAGGATAAGAGAGAACTGGGATACCAAGTTCATAGGCTTCTAATAAAATAGGCAAATTATCCTTATTATAAGCTGATGAATATATTAAAGCATCATAAGATCTATTACATATTTTTAGTGAAAACTCATAAATATTTTCATAATATGTTATATTCTTGCTCTTTAATATATCTTCGGTATGAAACTTTAAAGGAACATCAACCCCTTCTATAAAATATCCCTTATCACTTAAAAAACAAGCAAGTGAACAAAGCCCAGAACCTTTAATTCCTACTAAAAATATATTGCTCCAATTATCCAAATCAATTTTCATCTTATTTATCCAAATTACCTTTTTGCTCATAAAATTTATGTATAATAACATCAATACCAGATATATTAATTATTGTATACTTAAGTACATTATTAATAATATACTCTCTAAGCATTTCCGCATCATCAAGTAAATTACTTCCAAGTGGAATATCTAAAAATAGCTTAAAATAATAACTCCCATGGCTTTTTTTTATTTTTAAATTATAAACAATATAATCTTTATTATATTCAGAAACACAATGTTCAATCACTTGTCTTACAGCATTTTTGGAAACAGATAAAATACCTCCCTCATCATGAAAATTAGGTTTTACAATAGAACGAATATAGTTCCTTTTCTTTGATAAAAACCCTTTACGTTTAAAAAAAACTCGAATTGAATCCAACAATAAATTTGGCTTAATAGATGTTATCTCAAAAGCAGCTGCTGGAACAACATGTTCACCCATCTGCCTTGAAATTTTTGCCTTTTCTATTTCTTTTTTAGTAGAAATATCTGTTATATAAATAATCTTAGAAGAATTTGGTAAAAAAAGCCTAGATGTTATTTTATCTATCATCCGAACACTTGTTCCCAATATTAATATTTTATTAAAATTTTCTTTACGAAGAGCTTCAACAATTTCATTCCTATGAACATCATCTTCAAAAATAGAACGCCTTATTGCATCAAACACATTATTTTCAAACTTAGCAGAAGTCCCAGCAATAATCTTCATGTTCTTAATTAAAACACCATCATCAATAATTAAAGGAATAGAATATTTATCTGCAATTAAATGTGATCTAAAACTTTTTCCAGTACCAGCAACACCTACTAAAGAATAAACCTTAATCTTTACAAATTTATGTTTAATAACAATTGAAATGTCCTTAATTGCACCTAAAGCATTTTTAAATGTGAGCTTCTTAAATAAATTCTTTAAAGTCATAAACACCAAAAATACTATTTATCCGTTTCACAAAATCTGAACTAGGTTCAACAAAAAATTCATTTCTTAAAAAGAAAGAATGGTTAAAGTTTATCAAAAAAGAATGTAAAAAGTAATTATTTTTTTTAAATTTAGGATTATATTTTTTATCATCAATTAAAGCATGATTATTAAAAGCACACTGTGCTCTTATTTGATGCGTAAATCCTGTCTTAATTGACACTTCAGCAAGTGTAGCAAACTTAGACACCAAAAGTGGCTTAACAATAGTTATAGCATTAAATTTATTTATATTACTATTTAAATTATCCATAACAAAAGTTTTCTTTACAATTTTATCCCGATACAAAAAGTTCTTATAAGTTAAAGATTTTCTAATCTCACCATCAAGTAAAGCTAAATACCTTTTGGTAACAATACCACTACTAAATGCTTTACTTAAAATTCTTGCAGAATATATATTCTTTGCAAAAACAATAAGACCTGAAGTATTTCTATCCAACCTATGTACAGCAGAAGGCTTAAAACTAAGAGATGCAAGATTTTCATCTAAAAGATAAGCATTAACCAAAACATCAAGTGAATACCCATCTCCATGAACTAAAACCCCCTTTCTTTTATTAATTACAAGTAAATCCTTATCCTCATAGACCAATCTACTCTCTACATCTCTTAATATATCGGTTTTATTTTTAATTACAACACCATTTAAATTTAAACCTTGCACTAAAGGCTTATACAAATAAATTTTATCATCCTTTAAAACCCGTTGTGAAAAAGAAACCTTAAGATTATTTAAACGAATATCACCATTTCTAATATGTTTTATTACCTTTGATTTAGGAAGTTTTAAAAATTTTATTAAAACTACATCAAGTCTTTTACCATCGTCATTATTTAAAACATTAATAACATTATACTTCCCAACGCTCTTAACATCCCCTAACAACATACAACTAAATTTTACTACATTTTTTACAAATAAAATTAACTATCAAAAATGAACATATCGAAATAAAAAATGAAGGAACAATAGGATGAACATCATATATACTTGCTTTATCACAAAAAATTATCAACAAATAACTCAAAAGCCCTGCAAACTGAGAAATAAAAGCTGATATCTTACTTACAAAATTAAAATAAAGACCAAAAACAATAATAGAAAAAAATGAAACTTCCAAAGCTCCAATCGCAAAAATATTTACAAAAAACAAAAAATCAGGTGGAGTTAAAGATAACCAAACTATTATTGACATAAAACAAACATTAGAAATAATGGTAATCCTTTTAACTCCTATTTTATCACCAATATTTTTACTTAGTAACAATATTACCTTAACTAAAGTAGAAGACATTAAAAGAAGTCCTGAATCTATTGTAGACATTATAGCTGACACAAGTCCTACAAAAAAAAATATAAATACATGGGGATTTAACACTTTTAATGCTATATCCAAAATAACTTTATCATTTGCCGCTAAGTTAGGAAAAATAACAAGTGAAAAAAAACCTATTAAATGCATAATAACAATTAAAAACCCTATCATAAAAGTAACAATAGGAAGAGAATATCTAATTGCTTTTACATCTTTAAAGGCTATAAAATTATTAACAAATTGTGGCAATCCCAACATCCCAACTCCTATTAATATCCAAAAAGAAATTATATAGCCTATTTTTAAATCCAAATTTGATGGTAATAATAAATCCTCCCTCAGTCCTAACTGAGCCATCCTAAAAAGATCACCAATCCCATCGCCCAAATCAATTAATTTTGCAAATAATAACACAGATGATATGACCATTAAAATTCCCTGTATCAAATCCATATATGCTATCATCTTAAATCCACCAAAACACACATATAAAAAAACAAAGAGAGCAAAGCAAATAAGAGAATCAATATAATTAATTTGAAAAAAAACCTCTAAAAGTTTAGCTCCTCCCATAAGTTGAGCCGAAATTAAAAACAAAGAAAAAAAAATTAATATAACACTACTAATTACAACTAAAGAACGACTAAAATATCTATACCCAATATAATCAATAATATTTATAGCATTAATTTTTTTAGACTCCAAGTTTAATTTCTCTCCAACAATAACAAATGAAATTAAACTTGTAGGAATTTGAATAACTGCTAAGAATATAAAAGACAATCCATATCTATAAACAGCCGAAGGTCCTGAAATAAAACTGCTAGCACTAACATAAGTAGATGCAACAACCAATGCCATTACAAAAAAATTCAAACCGCGATTTGCAAGAAAATAATCACGTAAAAATACTTTTTCCTCTTTTTTCCCTCGAAACAAAAAACCATACAAACAATATAAAACTAAAAAAACAAAAAATAAAACACATGCCTTAGTCATTTCTAAAAATAATTACAAAAATACATACCAATAAAAAACTAAGAAGAGGAAAAAAAATACATAATAATAAAAACCAAATAGGAATATTAAATATAGCAATAAAAAAATAAGATAAACAAGATGCAATACACCACCAGACAAATAAAAATAAATATATGACACTTGCAAAAAATACTTTATTTATCAATAAAAATCCTTTTAAAAATATTAAATACAATTATATAATATTCTATAAAATAAATATGAAAAAACACAAAAATATATTAATAGGAGTATGCGGGGGAATCGCAGCTTATAAAGCAGCTTATATTATCTCAAATTTAATTAAAATGGGATATAACGTTAAGGTCATAATGACAGAAAATGCAACTAAATTCATTACACCCCTCACACTAGAAACTCTTTCTAAGAGTAAAGTTATTACAAACCTGTGGAATACCAATCATGAAGAAGTAGAACACATAAACTTAGCAAGATGGGCTGATTTAATATTAATTATTCCAGCAACATATAATTTTATCTCTAAAATTGCAGCTGGAATTGCTGATGATATTTTAAGCATAGTATTATCCGCAAGTAAAGCACCAACTTATTTTGCAATAGCAATGAACAACATAATGTATCAAAATCCCATTTTACAAGAAAACATTAAAAAATTACAAAAATACAATTACAAATTTATTGAACCCGATAAAGGTTTTTTGGCATGTTCTTTAAATGCTATTGGACGCCTTAAAAACGAAAATGATATTTTAAGTATCATATCAAATTCACCCATGACAAAATTACCATTAAAAAACAAAAAAATATTAATAACTGCTTCAAGAACCGAAGAAGAATTAGATCCTATTCGTTATTTTTCTAATAAATCAACAGGACAAATGGGTTTCAATATAGGTATTGAAGCACAAAATCTTGGAGCCAATGTTACAATCATTACAGGGCCAAGCAATGAAGAAACACCTTATGGAATAAATGTCATTAGAATAAAAACAGCAGCAGAAATGTACAAGGCAACAATAGACATATACAAAGAATTTGACATAATAATTGGAACCGCTGCTGTAGCAGACTTTAGACCTGATAAAATTTATAAAACTAAAATTGAAAAAAATAATATAGAAGAACTTAATATTAAATTGGTCAAAAACTTAGACATAATTGAACACATAGGAAAAAACAAAACTAAAAACCAAATTGTCATCGGATTTTGCGCTCAAAAAGATGAAATTTTAATAAAAAAAGCCAGAGAAAAATTAGAAACAAAAAATTTAGACTATATTATTGCAAATGACTTAAAATATTTTGGATCAAATGTAAATAAAATTTACATAATAAATAAAGATAAAGTTGAAAAATTTCCAGAAATGTCAAAAAAAGAAACAGCAATAGAAATCTTAAAAATTTTATATCAATAATTTACTAAAAGCTTTTTTAAATATTCTGAATTAGTTGTTTTTTTAATTTCTTTAAGTCTATCTAAAAGTAATGCTGATTTATTATAAACAGCTCCCTTAATTGCAAGATTCATTAAATTCATATTTTGACTCTCAATAATTTTAGAATAAAAATCATCAAAATTACCCTTCTTAGATGCAAATAACATAGCAATATTTACAAGAAATTTTGAAGGTTTATTAATATTTTCTTTATTCAAAAGATCTAAAGCAATAGAACGAGCAGAATGTATATCTTTATCTAGAAGATAACTAAAAACAATAAACTTAAAGTTACTCTCAACAGAAAAATCAAACACTATTTTTTGTATAGCCTCATAACCAGAACCCATATCCACTAACGCTTTACCAGAAGCTTCTCTAACTTTTGAAGAAGGATCACTTTTTATTTTATAAATTAACACCTCTTTTGAATCAATATCATTATGCTCCTTAATAGCCTCAACAGCACGAATTCTAATGTTTGCATCAGAATCTCTTAAAAAATCATGCAAAATATCTTTTGATTTTAAAGACACATCTCTTGAAAGTGCTTCTATAATAGCAAGCTTAATATTGTGATTATTATTATTATTTTGAAGATATAGATGGGCATTTTCTGTTATTTTCTCAGGAGCAAGATATGATAATGCTTTAATAGCTGAAGCCTTAATGGACGGATTTTCATAACTATCAATAGAAATTTCATAAAATCTGTCTGCATAATCAATAACATTAGATTTACCAAGAGCAATCAGTATTGCTGATTTAACACCATCATTATTAGAATACTTATCGTAAACATTCATCATCTCTCTAGAATACTCAGGGGAAGAAAGTTCACCAAGATAATAAGCAGCAATAGCTACAATATTTCCTTCTTTATTTTCAAGAATATCAATAAGAGTTTTCTTTAAGTCATTCTTATCACCTAACTTTTTAAGATATAAAATTGCCAAATTAATCAAATCATTAGGATATCTATTACTTTCATAATTATTAAGAATATCATTTGAAGCATCAATACCACCTTCATACTGAAGTGACAAAAATAAGTCAAGAATTGCCCGTTTAAGATCAATATTAAAAGTTTTTTGTAATCTCTTTTCAAGTAAAGCATTGTATTCCCCATCACCTGATTTTTTAAGACTATCAATAATTTCAATAACCTGAACATCAAGTCCATAGGAAATAACATCATTTACCTGCTTTATATTCAAATCAATATCTCTAGACGTAGACTTTTTAGATGAATCACTCTCTAAAGCATCTTTTACTTTATCTTCATTTATTTTAGTTTCAGGCCTTAAAGGCAATAAAGACCTATTTGACAATGCTGGTGACTTATTCACAGAAAAAGCATTAATAATAATAATACAAAATAAAAGAATAAACCGTAAATATATCATGTAATATCCCTACTAATAAATTTAAAAACCCTAATAACACCAAGCAAATAATAACATAATATCAAAATAATAATGTTAACTATGCCTATAACGCTTAATAAGTAAAAATTATTAAAACTAAATCCTATATCCCACTTCAAATTTTTTAAAAAAAAATAAAATAAATATAAAGGAATAATAGAAATAAATGACTTAATAAAAACTATTATGCTTTTATTAAGTTCAAGATTCATGTCATGCCTCAACCCAATAAAATAAAAAATAATAATGCATATAATAAAAGAAACTGATTGCGCAATAGGCAAAACATTTACCGTTTGATAATACTTAATACCAAAAACTGAAATAATAATATCAATAATAGAAAAAAGAAGATTAAAATATAATGGTATTTTGGAATTACGTATTGCAAAATAATATTTTTGAAATAATCCAAAAATTGAAGAAAATAATAATCCTAATAAAAAATATTGCAGCACACCAACGGTCCTTTGAGTATCATATACAGAAAATTTACCACCTGTAAGTAATAAATTCAAAATAGGAGCAGCCCAAACATACATTAAAAAAGACATTGGAACTAAAAGAAAAATTAACATATTAATTCCCTGATTAAAAATTGCATTCAAACGTTCTTTATCACCCAAAGAAGCATATTCAGACATCTTAGGAAAAATAACCGTAGCAATCGAGACATAAAAAATCCCCACAGGAAGCTGATAATAAACAATTGCATTACTTAAAACAGAAACACTTCCAATATCCAAGGTTGATGCTAGAGCAAATGAAACTTGTTGAGTAATAATTGCAAATAAGGCTGATAAAATCATATGCGACCATCTCTTTAAAAACATTAAAAATGAAGAATCATTAAAATTCAATATTGGTCTATATATAAGACCAATACAAATACAATTTATCATCTGAATTAGAAACTGTAAAATCCCACCAACAATAACCCCAATAACAGCACTATATATACCATATTGGCTATAAAAAAAATATATGCTTAATATAATGCTACAAGAAAGCATAACAGGAGAAAAAGACGGTATAAAAAAAACTTTATAAGAATTTAAAACCGATGCAAATATAGATGACAAACTTATTAGCAATATATAGAGTATTAAATAATTAAATATATAACTGGCTAAATCCAAATTACTATCTCTGTAAGAAGATACTAAATACATAATTTGCTTAGAAAAAAAAACCATAACACAAATAATAAAACTAATAATTATAATATTAAAAGTGATAACCCGCCTAAAAAAAACAATAGCATGCCTATCAGATTTCTGTTTTTCATGAGTAAATTCAGGCATAAAAGCTGAAGTCATAGCACCCTCAGATATGATCTTTCTCAAATTATTGGGAATATTAAAAACATAATTAAAAATATCTGCTTCAATATTTGCACCAAAATAATAAGAAAACACTTTTATCTTAATAAAACCCATTACACGAGAAAAAAAAATTGCAATCATAACAACAACTGTTGAAATAACATCTCTACTCATTCAAATTACCTTCATCATACTTATCCAAATAAAGCTTTCTAAATTTTACAAAATTATCATTCATAATTGCATTTTTAGCCTTGTTAATTAGTCTAAACATATAATGAATGTTGTGCTCACTAGCTAACATAACTCCAAGTGCTTCTTCTGATTTAAATAAATGCCTTAAATATCCCCTTGAATATCTCGTACATAACGTACAAGAACATTCTCTTTCAACAGAACAAGTATCAAAACGAAATTCAGCTCGATTAATACGAAGTATTCCATTATCAGTCAAAAGTGAACCATGTCTAGCAATTCTTGTAGGATTAACACAATCAAAAATATCAATCCCATTATATATTGCATCTAATATATAATGAGGAGTACCAATACCCATTACGTACTTTGGTTTATCTTTAGGTATTAGTGAAGAATTATATTCAAGAATTTCTAAATATCTATCTCTTGGTTCCCCAACAGATATCCCACCAATCGCAATACCAGGACTATTTAATTCCAAAATTGATTCAGTGCTTCTTTTTCTTAGATCTTTAAAAAAATTACCCTGCGTTATTAAAAATAAAAGACCCTCATACCCCTCTTTTCTATTTTTATAAGCACACAATGTACGACGAGCCCAAGAAGTTGTAATATTTGTATACAAACTTGCCTCATCATAATCAATACCATAAGGACTACAAATATCAAGAGCCATAATAATATCACTCTCAAAAGTCTCTTGCATACTAAATACACTCTCAGGTGTAAAATAGTGTCTAGACCCATCAATATGAGATTTAAAATCTACCCCTTCATCCTCAATTTTTCTAAAATTAGATAAAGAGAAAACTTGAAAACCTCCAGAATCTGTCAAAAAATTTTTATTCCAAGTCGTAAAATTATGCAAATTTCCATATTTTTTTATTACATCAATACCAGGTCTTAAATACAAGTGATAAGTATTTGCAAGCATTAAATCACATCCCAATTTTTCAAGCACATCATGCTTTAAAGCCTTCATAACACCCAAAGTACCAACCGGCATAAAACATGGCGTTGCAACATTCCCATGAGGAAGTTCAAGTATACCAAGTCTTGCATTAGAATTTTTATCATTTTTGATAATATTAAACATAAAATCCTTAAACCCTATTATTTACATATAAGATTATAAATAACAAAATTAATAATAATAAACAAAATAGTAGGTAATGAACTTGCAATAAATATGGATAAATAACCAAGATCTGCTAAAAAATTAAAGACCATAATTGAAATAACATATACAACTGCAAATGCAATACTATTTAATAAACTCCATATAAAAATATTTTTCTTCAAAAAAAGACTCACAAAACTCACAGTAAAACTTAGTAATATTAATCTAAATGAAAAAAATATTCTATTCAATAAATCAAATAACGCATCAGAATAATTTAAATTTTCTTTTATTAAATCTCCAATCCAAGTAACAAGCTTTGAAAAATTCAATGTTTTGGAAGAAAGCATAATTATTTTAATATATCCTGGCTCTAAATTTACAATATTCTCTCCATCAAGAACTTCATAAAATTTTTCTATAACATCTAATTCTACTTTATAAAATTCTCTAACACCATAAAGCATCCACTTAGAATCAACCCACTCAGCTTTACTGATATCATATCTTTTTTTAAAATTATCATCTTGATCTTTCAAAATAATCATCAAATTAGTAATAATATGAGTTTCAACATCAAAACGTTTAATATTATAAATTTCTCTTGCAAAATCCTTAATAATTATATTTCTATCATTTGCACCTTGATTACCAATATTATTTTTAAGGAATGCATCTCTTTCTGCAACAGTATCTACAACTAAATAATTATCAAAAAAAAAGAGTATCACTGAAACAAAAACACTAAGCATAATTATTGATCTCAATATTCTAGCAATCGAAATACCACAACTAAAGAGACCTATAATTTCATTTCTCATTGAAAGATTACCAAGAAGATTAGAAACAGCAAAAAGAAAAGATAAAGCTACACCATCTGAAAAACATTTGGGTAAGTAAAGATAATAAATATAAATAATATCATTAATACTAAGATTATGTTCAAGATAATTTAAAAGGTTAGTTAATAAATCAAAAAGCACAATTAAGATTACAAAAAGAAAATTCATAAATAAAAAAGTCAGTAATATGTTATTTACAAAAATTTTATCTACTTTCATCTCTTTAGAAGTCTCAAAAATAGTATTAAACCTGCAACCATTAAAAGAATATTTGGCAAGATAATAACAAGAATAGGGTTTGGAGCATGTTGAACTGTATACACCTTTCCACCCATAAACATCGCCCAATAGAAAACACAAATAAGAATTGAAATAACAAGTTCAAGGATAATAGAATATTTTTTATTTGAATACATACCCATGCCAAAAGCTAAAAAAATAAAAAATAAAACAGATAATGGCAAACTAATCTTTTGATAAAATTCCAAATAAAAAAAAGCATAACTTCTATTGGCAATAAGATCTTCATAAGGAGCATAATTTACACTCAAATTATAAACATAATTTAAATTTTCAATAATAGAATTCTCATCAAAAATATTATTCTTATCATATAAATAATTTAAATAAATATTTGCAAAATTCATATTTAAAAGATCTTCTTCCAAATAATTTTTTGTATTTAATTCTTCAACTAATTTACTTTGTCTGACAACAAGTTTAAAAACATCTCTCATACTCATCTGAGATGGGGGAACATAAGTTAACACCCAACCATCACTAAAAGTAACTTGATCTATTGAATATTTCATACGATCAGCATAAAAATAATCATAAAAGCCCTTTTCATCTTCTGTTAGAGCAATTGACAAAACATTATTTAAAATAAAATATACTTGATGATTTTCCTTTTGAATATTGAGTTCTTTTGCCATAAATATTCTGTCATAACCTTTAAGTCTAGTATTATCAAAAAAAGTCACATTTTTATAACCTGTTTCAGATTTCTCCCCCGATACAAATATCAAATCTCCATATTGCTTACTTGAATAAGGTTTCAATATTAAATGAGGTATTTCTTCTTTAATATCATTAAAAATTTTCAATCTACCAATAGATCCAAGAGGCAGTAAAAAATCATTAAGAATAAAAGAAACTAATGCAATAATTACTCCCAATTTTAAAAAAGGAGTCAATAAATTACTAATAGATATTCCAATTGATCTAAAAGCCAAAATTTCATTATTAAGTTTAAATCTATAAATAGTAAGTATCACAGAAAGCAATGCTGCAAAAGGTGGAGATAAAGCAACTACCATAGGAAGCGAGTATATAACAAAAATAAAAGCTTTAAAAAATGGCACATAGTTTTGAAGAAGTATTCTCATAAAAAAAAGTATTTGATTTATGAAAAACACAAAAAGAAAAAACAAAAAAGTAATAAAAAAATACTTGCAAAATTCAGTAATTATATAAGATTCATAATTGTTTTTTAATACTCTCATTTATAAAAACCAAACCATTATTTAAAGTCCCAAGTATAACATAATCATCAAAATTTAAAATCTTGATTAAATTTAAACTAATAAGCCCATCACCAGGACCTAAATAATCCCAACTATCACTCATCGTATCATAAATTAATAAACCATGCTCAAAAGTTGCAAATAATAGTTTATTATCCCTAATTTCCATATCAAGAAAATATCCAATGCTAGAATCATTATTAATGTCATATCTTATATAAGTATGATTATCTAAATTGAGTCTAAAGAGCCCACCACCATAAGTTCCAATATAATAATAATTATTATACTTTTTGATAAAATTAATATTTTTTTCACTCTCCAGTTTACTAAAAAAATTTAAATGTTTAACATTATTAAAATCGGTTAGATCAACGCTATAAATAGATTTATTCATTGTTCCAACAAATAACAAATTTTTTTCCTCATCTAAATATAATGATGAAATTCTATTAGAATTAAGCTTAATATAAGTCCACTCCCCTCTATCAGAATAAAACCATAATCCAGAATCTAGAGTCCCAACAAAAATGCCATCTTTAGCACCTAGCAAAACCTGTATACTACCTAAATTAATTTGTAAAGGTTTTTCAACTTGTTTAACAGACCCTTCCAAATCATCAATATAATAAAGAACATTATTGCCGCCAATATATATAGAACCTCTATGCTCTGTAAAACCTTTAAGACCATTTAAAAAAATACTTTTCTTATCTTTAATATAAACTTTATATTCATTATTTTTAATATCATATCGTAAAAGACCACCAAATATATTTGCAACAAAAACATTATTTTCGAAAACAAACATATCAAAAATACTATTATCTAAAAATCCCAAAGTCTCTAAATTTAAATAATTTATTCCAAACTTATTATTTAAAAAGTTATAAATTCCAAGATCATAATCCGAATTAAGAGAAGTCTGATCAACCTCTTTCAATGCAGATATTGCACCTAATCTATCCTTAACAAAATATTTAAGTTCAGCAACTCTAAGACTCGCATGAGAATATTTATAATTTTTTAAAAAATTATCAAAATTATATTCAGAGAGATCATAAATTCCCATACTATAATTTAAATATCCAAAAAATAAATTTGCCTTTGCAACTAATTCTTTAGGATAATTTTTTTCATCAGTTACTATTTTATTCAAATAGTAACTGGCTGCACCAAAATCTTGTTTAGCATAACTCTCCCTAGCACTTTTAAAATAAGAATTCTCTTCTTGTAAAAAAGCATCACTCAAAAAGAAAGATTCATTATCTCTAAGTCCCAATAAATAATCCCTCTCCTCAATCTCTAAGTCATCAATATTCGAATCTTTATTATCAACCATCAAATCAAAAGAAATTTCAACACCACCTTTCTCAAGAGAAATTTTAATATTTTCATTAGTAAGACATGACACAAATAAAAACAAACTTAAAAAAATAATGTTTATGTGATTTACAAATACCATAATATCCTATTAATCTCTAGCTAATTCAAGTTCAATTTTTCCAAATTTATCAATATCAGATATTCTAACTTTAACTATCTGCCCTTCTTCTAATCTTGGGAAACGCATACTAAAGCTACTTCTATTATCTCTCCCATATCTAGAATTTCTATTACTATACCTAGAATGCCTAATATCACTACCATACCTATCATCTCTAGATCTTGACCTATTACTCAAAAACCCTTCCTTAGTAGGAGTAAGTTCAATGAAAGCTCCAAAACTGTTAATTTTTTTCACAATGCCATCATAAATTTCACCAACCTTAGGTTCCCTAACAATACTCTCTATTTTTGCCTTAGCTTTTTGCATCTTTAAATTATCAGTTCCAAAAAGAGTAATTCTACCATCTTGTTCAATTTGAACTCTAACTTCAAATTCATCTGTAATTGCTTTAACCGTCTTACCAGTAGAGCCAATCACAAGAGAAATTTTATCAATATCAATTTGCAATTGAACGATTTTAGGCGCATTAACAGATATATCACCTCTTGAACTTGAAATAACAGAATCCATAATAGATAAAATATGCATTCTTCCAATTCGTGCCTGTTCAAGAGCATCTCTCATTAATTGTTTTGTAACATTTGAAATTTTAATGTCCATCTGAAAACCAGTAATCCCATTTTTGGTTCCTGCGACTTTAAAATCCATATCACCTAAATGGTCTTCTTCTCCAAGAATATCACTCAAAATAACATATTTATCATCATTACTAATAAGTCCCATAGCTATCCCTGCAACTTGTTCTTTAACAGGAACTCCAGCAGCCATTAAAGACATACTTCCAGAACACACGGTTGCCATTGATGATGAACCATTTGATTCTAATACTTCAGATACCACTCTAATGGTATATGGAAAATCATCTTTTTTAGGTAACATAGCTTCAAGGGATCTTTGAGCTAAATGCCCATGTCCAATTTCACGTCTTCCTGTCATAAGTCTACCTGTCTCGCCAACAGAAAATGGAGGAAAATTATAATGAAGCATAAAATTAAGACGCTTATCACCATCAATATCATCCATTACTTGCTCATCAATACTTGTACCTAGCGTTGTAACAGCCAATGCCTGGGTTTCACCTCTTGTAAAAAGAGCAGAACCATGGGTTCTCTTTAAAAGATCAACTTCAGCAATAATATCTCTTATTTGTGTAGGAGTACGACCATCGGTTCTAAGATTATCCTCTAAGATTGATTTTCTAACAATTTCTTGTTCAAAATCATCACAAGCTTTATAAAAAAGAATTTCATTTTCATCATTGATCTGCTCAAGAGAAGAAAAATGTTCATAAGCTTTCTGTTTAACTAACTTTATAGCTTTATCTCTATTAAGTTTCCCCCTTACAAAACACGCATCTTTAAGTTCAGAATAAATTAGACTTCTAAGATCATCCTTAAATTCAAAAACCTTTTCCTCATAAGCAAGTGGTAACTTTTCTCTCTCACCTATTAAATATATAAATTCTTTTTGTAAATCACAAATTTGCTTAATATAAGCATAAGCCTTATCTATAGCATCAAGCAAAATTTCTTCACTAACTTCATTAGCACCACCCTCAACCATTGTAATTCCATCTAAACTTCCAGCAACAACAATATCTAAAACAGAATCTTGTATCTCATCAAAAGAAGGATTTACTATAAATTCATCATTTAAATAAGCTATCCTCACAGCTGCAATAGGACCATTAAAAGGAATGTCTGACAAAAAAACAGCCGTAAAAGCAGCATTCATCCCCACAATATCAGGAGGATTCATTTGATCTGTAGACAAAGTTGTTGGAACAACCTGAATTTCCCTACCAAACCTTTTATCAAAAAGTGGCCTCATAGGTCTATCTATCAATCTAGAAACAAGCACTTCTTTATCTTTTGGCTTACCTTCCCTTTTAATAAAACCTCCAGGAATCTTTCCAGCAGCATAATATTTCTCATTATATTCAACAGATAAAGGAACAAAATCTAAATTTTCTCGAATTGAATCTGAACAACAGACTGTAGCAAGAACAGTAGAACCACCATAAGTAGCAAGAACTGCTCCATTTGCTTGCTTAGCTAACAAACCTGTCTCTAAAATTAAATCTTCTCTGCCTATTTTCAATTTTAAAATTTTTCTCAAAACCTACCCCTTATTACTTTCTAAGTCCAAGTTTAGATATTAAGGTTCTATAAGCTTCCAAATTCTTTTTTTGATAATATCTCAATAAACTTCTTCTCTGCCCAACTAACTTTAATAAACCTCTCTTAGAGCTATGATCTTTCTTATTATTTTTCAAATGCTCTGTTAAATACCTTATTCTATCTGTAATTAACGCTATTTGTACTTCAACTGAACCTGTATCATTCGAATTCTTTCCAAACTCTGTAATTATTTTTTGTTTCTGTTCTTTACTAATCATAAAAACGGCTCCTATACCATCATAGCAAAGCCTACAATAGACCATCTTGCTATAATTAAAATCTTCATCAGTCAATTATAATATTTTTTCACTCAAATAACAAAAACAGTCTAAAGACTTTTTTGCTAAAAATTACATAAATCTAACTAAATCAAGTTCATTATCAATAATAACGCTAAAGAATAATATATTATAAAAACTTTATTTCAATCTTACTTATCTAAAGTACTGCAATAAAGAGCAATAATCTTGTAATCAAATAATAAAATCAACAATTATTATTTATAAATCAAATATTAAAAAATAATAATATACCTATATTTATTTAAACCAATACCACAAATTACTGCTAATATTTTCTCATTCTGAGACTTCAAAATTTTAAATTCGCCATCATTAATAGCAATATTTATATAAATACCATTTTGTATAAACCTAATCATACTATCATCAACATAAATTTTCTCAAAAAAATTTAAAGATTCTATACCAAGTAAAGAGTTATCATTAAGATTGTCAAAACAATAAGCATCACCTAATTTAAAATCACCAATTTGGGTTCTCTTAAGGCTCTTTACATAAGCACATGATCCTAAAGCACGTCCTAAATCTCTTGCTATACTTCTAACATAAGTACCCTTAGAACATTTGATCTTTAATTTTAAAATACGAAAATCAATGTTATAATCTAAAATTTCAATATCATATATATTTATCTTCCTAGCTTGCAAGTCAAAAGACTCTCCACTAAGAGCAAGCTTGTAAGCCCTTTGACCTTTAACATGAATTGAAGAAAACTTAGGTGGAACCTGAAAAATCTCACCTATTAAAGACTTAACACCAAGAACTACTTCATTAAAATTGGGAACATAATCTGTTGTATTTACTATTTTACCATTAGGATCAAGCGTATCAGTCTCAATACCAAACTCAAATTCTGATATATACTCTTTATCTAAAGATGTGATATAACCTGAAAGTTTAGTATATTTACCAACCAGAACAACTAAAAGACCACTTGCAAATTTATCAAGAATACCTGTATGTCCAATGCGACTTGTAGAGAAATATTTTTTTATAGGATAAAGAGCCTCATAAGAGGTCATTCCAACTAGCTTATTTAATAAAATAATCCCATCCATTAATTTTTACTATTCTTCACTAAAATTTAGATTTTCAATTATTTTATTAACATAAAAAGCCTTAGAAATAGTATCATCTCTTATAAAATTCAATTTAGGAGTATTTCTCACCTTAATACGCTTAACAAGTTTTCTTTGAATAAAACCCTTAGCATTATTCAATGCTTTAATAGCATTATCAAGAGATACACCTTCTTTAATAGACCCAACAAATACTTTTGTATTAATTAAATCATTTGCAATCTCAACCCTTACAACAGTCAAAAATTCATGCACTCTAGGATCTTTAATTGATCTTGTTACTATCAAATTACCAATCTCTTGAACTAATAAACTCTCAAGTTTTGATTTTCTTATTGCTTTTTCCATACATAAACACAAACAATTATTAAGACTCAAAACGTCTCTTCACTTTCTTAACTTCAAATGCCTCAATGACATCACCTTCTTTAATATTAGAATAATTATCAATCATAATACCACATTCATATTGAGCACCAACTTCCTTAACATCCTCTTTAAATCTCCTTAATGAGGAAATTTTACCAGAATGTATTTGATATCCATCCCTCATGATATTAGTTACAGCATCACGCTTTATGCATCCTTGTGACACATAACATCCAGCCACTACCCCAACCTTAGGAATATTAATAACAGCACGAACTTCAGCAAATCCAATAAACTGCTGTTCAATATCTGGTTCTAACATACCTTCAAGAACTGATTTAATATCATTAATTGCATCATAAATTATATTATACTTTTTAATTTCAACTTTTTCTTGATCAGCCAAAAATTGTGCTTTTGCTGTAGGCCGCACATGAAAACCAATAATAACTGCCTCACTCGCTGCTGCAAAACTAATATCGGTCTCTGTTATTGCACCTACCGAAGAATGAATAACTTTTACTCTAATTTCATTATTAGTCAATTTTTCAAGAGAATGCTTTAAAGCTTCAACAGAACCTTGCACATCTGCTTTTAAAATTATCTTAAGTTCTCTTAATTCCCCATCCTTAATTGAATCATAAAGATTTGACACGGTAACTTTTTTAACATTTTTAGCATCTTCATATTTCTTAAGATCTTGCCTTTTAGAACTAATTAATTTGGCTTCTTTTTCTGTTTTTGTAACTTGAAATGGATCACCGGCTTGTGGAATTGATGAAAAACCTAAAACACTAATTGCTTTTGCAGGACCAATACTCTTAACAGATACTCCTCGTTCATTAATCAATGCCCTAACTTTACCATGATATACTCCTCCAACAAAAGAATCTCCTATAGAAAGAGTTCCATCCTCAATTATAACAGAGCAAACCACTCCTCTACCCATATCAATCTTAGCATCAAGAACTCTCCCAACAGCCCTCTTGGTTGGATTTGCTTTTAATGACATTACTTCGGCTTGCAAAATAATCATATCAAGAAGTTCTGTAATACCAATATTTTTAAGAGCTGATATTGCAACAAAAATTGTATTCCCACCCCAATCTTCAGGTATCAAATCATACTCTGAAAGTTGATGCTTAACCTTATCTAGATTTGAATCTGGTAAATCAATTTTATTAACCGCAACTATGATAGGCACATTTGCATCCTTTGCATGATTAATAGCCTCAACAGTCTGTGGCATTACTCCATCAACAGCAGAGACAACAAGAACAACAATATCAGTAACCTGTGCTCCCCTGCTTCTCATCATTGTAAAAGCCTCATGTCCTGGAGTATCTAGAAACGTTATTTCATGTTCATTATAATTAATAGTATAAGCCCCAATATGTTGAGTAATCCCACCAAATTCAGTTTGATTGATATCAATATTCTGCAACACTGATAAAAGTCTAGTCTTTCCATGATCAACATGTCCCATTATTGTAATGACAGGTGGTTTTGTAACTTCTTTACTCTCATCATCTTCCTCTGCCTCTATCACTGTTTCATCATAAATTGAAACAACATTAACTCTTGAACCATATTCTTCAACCAAAATAGTAGCAGTATCAGAATCAATCTTTTCATTAATAGTAGCCATTACACCTAAGGTCATTAATTTAGCAATTAAATCCGAAGATTTTAAATTCATTTTTCTTGCAAGTTCAGCAACAGTAATACTACCCATAATATCAATTGACTTAGGAATTGGATTTGCCAAATTTTCTTTCTTCTTTTTCTGAAGTTGTTCAAAGACTTTTTGTTCTATTGTTTTGCTCTCAATTTCCTCTTTCTTCCTTTTATAAACTTTTTGGCTTTCCTGTTGTTGCTTCTTTTTTTCGCCAAGTTTTCTATTAAGAAGACCCTTATTATCAGAATCAGAAGGAGGTGATATAGTTGCACTAGAGACAACCTTAGTCCTAATTACTCTTCTAAATGACTGGGAACTATTATTACTACTATTACTATTATCCCTACTATTATGAGTATAGTTTCTATTAGAATATACCCTATTACCTTGTTGCACCACCCCAGAATTATCTTTATTATCCGTAGTACGAAAAGAAGAAGATTTTATACCTCCCCCTCTAGAATAAGAATGTTCTCTATTATCTCTATTATAAGTAGAGCTTCTATTAGAATACCTTCTATTACCTTGTTGCACCACCCCAGAATTATCTTTATTATCCGTAGTACGAAAAGAAGAAGATTTTATACCTCCCCCTCTAGAATAAGAATACCCTCTATTATCTCTACTATTACTATCTCTATTGTAAGTAGAGTTCCTATGAACATATCCCTTATTGCCCTGTTGAACAGTCCCAGAATTACCCCTATTATCTGTATGAAAAGAAGACGATCTACCACCCCTATCTTTATTATCATACGAATATCCCTTACCAGAAGATTGCTTATTCCATGAATTTGAAGATTTCAAAGAATCATCTCTAGAACTATTCAAATTTTTATCAGTATGAGCTACAACTTTTACCACCTTCTTTCGTAATTTAACAACCTTAATTTTTTTTTCATCTTCACTGTGATCATCATCAATATTTTCTGACAAACTATTACTCCTCTTCAAATTCAAAACTAAGCCCTATCTTACAACCTGGACAAAAAGTCATATTTTCATTAATAACAGCACCACACTCAGGACAAAGTAAATCTTCCTCATCTTTCACATCTTCAACAGATTCATCGTCATTAGAAATTATTACCATTCCTTCTTTTAATATTTTATTTATCTCTTCTTGCTTTTCATAAGTTATTCCTAACTCAAAAAGCTTATCTTCGCTGGCATTCAAAAAATTATCGATATCATCAAGATCTCTTTGAATCAATTTGGCAACAATATCATCATCAAGAACTTTAAGTTCACTAATTTTATTTATCTCTTCAAATTCATCTTCCTGAACATTATCCTGAATAATTTTGTCAAACATTTCAAAAGTATCTTGCTTAAACTCTCCACTTGCCTTCATTTCAGCAAATTGACTATTAGTTTTAACATCAATTGCCCAATCAAGAAGTCTATTTGCAAGTCTAACATTTTGTCCCATCTTACCTATTGCAAGCGAAAGCTGATCATCACTTACAACAACTAATGCCTTATGCAAATCTTCATCAATAATATACACATTATCTATCTTAGCCGGAGTTAAGGAATCCTTAATAAACTCCTTAATATCTTTAGAATAAGGAATAATATCTATTTTTTCTCCTTCAAGTTCTTTAATTATTGATTGAATTCTAACTCCCTTTTGTCCAATACAAGGACCTACAGAATCAACTTCTTCTTTCTCAGAATAAACAGCAACTTTAGTCCTATAACCTGGATCCCTTACTATTTTATGTATCTTAATAATCCCTTCTTCAATCTCAGGAATTTCAAGAGCAAGTAATTCTTCAATAAATTTAGGATGGGTTCTTGATAAAATTACCTCTATCCCATTCCTTCCTTTTTTAACACTATAAACAAGAACTCGCACTTTATCATTAAGACTATAAACCTCTCTTGGAGATTGATATTTCTTAGGAATAACACCATCTGTACTACCAAGATTAACATAAAGATCGCCATTTCTATTTTGTTGAACATAACCAATAACAATTTTATGTAATTTATGCTTAAATTCTAAATAAAGTTCATTATCCTCAATTCCCTGCAAATCACTCTTAGTTCTTTGTTTAGCAACCTGAATTGATAGTCTATCAAAAATTTTAGGATTAATTTCAACATAAACATATTCATTATCTACAACTTCAAATGTTTTAGCATCATCTACTAATATCTCCATTACATTATTTTTAACTTCATCCACAATCCTTTTTTTGGAATAAACTATTAAGTCCCCAGTATTATCATCAAACTTAATTAAAGCATTATCACTTGTTCCAAAGTATTTCTTATAAGCTATTATTACCGATTCTCTAACCGTCTTTCTAATAGCATCTATACTCATTCCCCGCTCACTAGCAATATTGGCAATCATTTGACCAGTACCCTTTATCATATCCAAGACTCCTTTAAGACAATTTAGCCTTCTTAACATTGCTATAAAGAATTTTTACTTCCTTATACTCCGTTTTAAAAATAAAACCATCCCTCTCTGCTCTTAAGATAAAACCTTCTTCAAAATCATTGTTTAACATCAATTTAATTTTTTTACCCTCAAAAATCTTAAACTCTCTATCACTCTTAATTTTTCTATTTATTCCAGGCGTAGAGATTTCTAAACTAACATTATATTTAAGAACCGCTTCCAATTTCAATAAAATCATTTTATGTAAATCACAAAGCATATCAACACTGAAATTATCACTCTTATAAAGAACTATCTGTATTTTAAATTCATCTCTTCTTCTAAAAGTATTAATTTCTATAATTGAGATTCCTAATAGATAGGTTACATCCTTTATTAAATCATAAATTTCACTATTATCAGAAATTTTAACCAATCACATTCCTAAAAAGAATAAGGCTCTTTTTAAAAGAACCTTATTAAATAAAATAATCAATCCAACTCAAATGTAGCATTAATGTCAACAAATGTCAATATACTAATCATCAACTAAACTCTAGCAATTGACAGTTTCATTACCTGATAAAATCCATGCTTTATGAGGATATTTTCACAAAAAGTCATAGATGTTCCGGTTGTCACAATATCATCAATAAGCACAACTCTTTTAAATTTTATATGTTTATATTTAGATCTTAACTTAATCTTATTCTCTAAATTAGTATATCTCAAATTTCCACGTAATAGCTTTTGACTTCTCCCCAAATCTCGTTTCAAAATATTGATATAATTTATCCCTTTCTTAGATAAGAAATTACCAATATATTCCATATGATCAAAATCATAAAAAACATTTCTTTTAAAACTACAAGGAACACTAACAACCAAATCAAAATCAATATTCATTAAAAATTGCAAAATCATATTTGCAAAAAATTTACCAAGTAATTTTTGTCCATCACTCTTATAAGCAAGAATTAATTTTTTATATTCATCTTTATATTCAAAAAAATACCAAATATCATCTTTCAACTTAACATCAAAATGAAAAAAAGTAATACACTGCTTGCAAAGGGAATTTAAACAAACATAATTTCCATGACAATAAGAACAAAAAGGAAGCAATATACTTTTAAAAACAGTCCAATTCCACATTAATATTTTTAAGTTTTAATTTTTAATATTATTTCATTTAACAGATTCATCGCTTGAAAAGGAGTGATACTATTAATATTTATTTGAGAGATAAAATTCTGCAGTTCAAAATAAGCATTAAGTTCAGACTTATAATTTAAACTTTTTTCTGGTAATTTTTCATCAATAACAGAAGTCATAGTAGCAAAATTAGATACACAAAAATGCTCTCGACTAGTCAAACTCTTAAGAATAATATTAGCTCTTTTTACAACCTCTAAAGGTATGCCAGCTATTTGAGCAACATAAATTCCATAAGAATTAAGAGACGGTTTCTCTTCAACTTCTCTTAAGAAAATAAGTTCATCCCCTTGTTGCTCTATTTTCATTGAAAGATTCACAAAAGAATCATGATTAATAGCTGATAGTTCATGAAAATGAGTTGCAAATAAACTCCTAGCCTTAATATGCTTTAAAATATATTCAACAATCGAATATGCAATAGCAAGTCCATCATTAGTACTAGTACCTCTACCAACTTCATCCATAATAATCAAACTATTTTGAGTTGCATTTCTTAAAATATTAGCCGTCTCATTCATTTCTACTAAAAACGTAGATTCACCTTTAGAAATATTATCACTTGCACCTATTCTACAAAAAATCTTATCTGTAATCCCTATTATCGCCTTACTAGCAGGCACAAAAGAACCAATATGACTCATTAAAACAATTAACGCAGTTTGACGCAAATAAGTTGATTTTCCTGCCATATTAGGTCCCGTAATCAAACAAAAATATTTCTCACTATTAATTTTGACAGAATTTTTAGTAAAAGCTTCAATTCCTCTCATATAATGCTCAACAACAGGATGTCTAGCACACTCAAGAATAATTTCTTTATTATTTGTCAAAATAGGTCTTACATATTCATTTTTTCTAGCCAAATATGCAAAATTTGCAATTACATCGATATACGCAAAAAACTCAGCTATTTTTTTAATAATGACACTATATTTAACAACTCTTAAAGCTATCTCATCAAAAATTTCTTGCTCAAAAGCTAATAAATTATCTTCAGCATCATTAATATCTCGCTCAAGTTCAATAAGTTTGTTAGTTTTGTATCTCTTAGCAGAATTTAAATTCTGACTCTCTATAAAGTGAGATGGAACTTGTCCATAATAACTTTTTGTAACCTCAAAAAATAAACCTTTAATGTTAGTTCTCTTGATCTTAAGACTATTAATTTTATTAAAATCTCTCTCAAAATTAAGATAATCATCAATATATTTACTTGCATTATTTTTAATCTCTCTCAAACGATCAATCTTAACATTATACCCATGTTTTATAAGTTCTTCTTGTTCATTTGAAATAGAACTATCAATTAAAGAATAAACTTCCATTATGCTGGTTTCATCATTAACATCAAATATCCAATAATTAAAAGAATATTCATTAAGCAATTCTTTCACTGAAAAAAATGCCAGCAAAGTTTCTTTAATAAACAAAAAATCTTTTTTTACATATTTTTTCATTTGAAGTCTTGATATTATTCTCTCAATATCCCAAACATCACTAAGAATATCTCTCAATTGCATGCTTAAATTAACATTATTACTTAAAAATTCTACATGAAATAATCTATTATTAATTGCACCAATATCTAAGAGAGGATTTAATATATACTCTCTTAAAAGTCTCTTTCCCATTGGTGTTTTACAATCATTTAACACCGAATAAAGAGAATAACAAACTGTCAAATCATTATTATTTTTTACAAGTTCAAGATTTATCTGAGTAACATCATCAAGAAACATATACTCAGAATCATTATTAATATTAATCGTATCAATATTGATCAATAAATTTTTTAAATTGTTCTTTATATAATCTATTATTAAAAAAGATGAAATATAATAAGGCTCACTCTCTGTAAAACCAAGAACACTTAAACTAACAATATTAAAATGTTCCTTTAATGATTTAATAGCAATATCCTTATCTAAATGCCAACTGGGAACTTTATTAACTAAAAATCGATCAAGAACAAGTTTTTCTAAATATTCATAGTAAAAATCATCAGAAACTATTATTTCCTTTGGAGAATATTTTTCAATATCACGCCTTAACTTTTCTAAAAAATTTCCTTTATAAAAAATAATCCCTAGCTTAGATGTTGATAAATCTATATAAGAAAATGAATAATAATCTTTATAATCACTAATAGCTACCAAATAATTATTAACATCATCTTGTAAAAAATCCTCATCAATTACAACACCAGGACTTATAACTTCAACAACTTCTCTTTCTAATGGACCCTTAGGATCAGTTTGCAATCCTTGTTCACAAATTGCAACCTTCCTATCAAGCAAAATTAATTTTTTAATATATTCTCTGCTTGTATGACAAGGGACCCCACACATAGGGACATTTTCTCTTTTAGTCAAAGTTAAACCTAAAAGCTTACTCCCTTCTATAGCATCATCAAAAAACATCTCATAAAAACTACCTACCCTAAAAAATAGAATAGAATCTTTATATTTGTCTTTAATATCTAAATACTGCCTCATCATCGGCGTAATATCTTTTTTCATATAGATAACACTCAAATTATAATTGATATTATTAAAACTTTACAATATACTTAAAAATATCAAAAGAATGAAAAATGGAAAAAGATACTTCTCAAAGCAATGTCTTTTATATGTGTAAAGGCGATTCTATTTTCATAAAGCTAATTAACAGATTCACAGCATTATATTCTGTTAATTTTAAAACATTCATTAAAAATACATTTATTAATAATAATGATAAAATAAATAACTTATATATAGATTTATCTGAAACTCAATATTTAGATTCAACTTTTATGGGAGTATTTCTATATATTGACAATAAAAGCAATGAAAATAAAAAAAATTTCAAAATAATAAATTCTAGTAAAGAAGCACTTCAAAACCTCAGATCGCTTGGTCTTGAAAAAATATTAAAAATAGAAAATAGAAAAGAAAAATTAAATAAAAGTGATATGCAAGAATATTTTTGTTTTAACACACATAAAAATACAATATTCAAGTCTATGCTAAAATCACACATTTTACTTTCAAGTCTAAATAGAGACAACAAAAAAGAATTTTGTACTCTAATTAGAAGACTTAAAAAAGAAAATAGCAATTAAAATTAAATAAAAATATATTATAACAAGACACTATTGTTCATTTAAATATTTAACGACATCATCTGTTATATCAACAGTACTATTATAATAAAGAATATAAGGATTATCCTTTTTCATAACCAAAGAAATACCACTAGTTTCTGCAACATATTGAATACTCTTAAGTATCTTACTCCAAAGTACTCCATCACTATTTAAGCTGTTTATATTAATTTGTTTTTGTTGTTCAAAATTACTTTTCGCCAAATTTTTTAGTTTTTTAAGTTCATCAATCTTTAAATTATACTGATTACCATATAATTTAGCATTATCTAAATCATGTATTTCCATAGAATTATCATACATTTTCCTTAAATCTTTAATCTCAGAATTTAAAGTATCAATTCGCTCTTGATAATGATTTTTCAACTGTTCAAGGTTAGACTTCAATTGGGGACTTAAAAACCCAATTATAACTTTCTCAAAATCCACAATACCAATCTTTGTAACATTAAGTGACAAAAGATTTAACGGAAAAAAACATGCAAATAAAAACACAATGAAAGCCATAAAACCTCCCTATAAAAATTATCTAAATTATATCAGTATCTCATATCAATGGCTAAGAAAAATCGAAATCCTCCCAAATAATTATAATATCTATTAATACTCCCATTATCAAAATAAAATGGATAAGCCATCATAAAGGACAAAGGTATTTGAGGTAAAACAAATCTAATCCCAGATCCCCAACTAAAAATAAAATTACTAAAAGGCACAAATAAAGCATTTTTTTGTCCTTCAAGAGCATAAGAAGCCATATCTAAAAATAAAATATCCCAAACCATAATATTTTTAATTAAAGGCATTGATAACTGAATAGTATTTACAAAAGAACTATAAATATTACTCAAAGTTCCCCATCCCCTAGCAACCATAAAATTTTCACTAATAACCAAAAGATGATGCGGTTGTATTTCTATTTCAAAACCATTTCCAAGTGGTGGCAAAATATTTGAATAAATACTTCTAAAAGTCAAAATTAAATCGATAAACGGACTAAAAACATCTTGATAACCTAAGAGAGAAAAATATCTCTCAAAAGTTGTTGTGGACTTTGTAAAATGACTTTGTCCAAATAAAAATCCACCAAAAAAATCAAATTGTTGTTTAAGTAAAAACCCATTATTAGATAAAGACTGAGAATTTCTCGTATCCCACGCAACACTAACTCCCAAAGAATTCTCAAATCTAATAGTATTATAATTATCTCTCAAATAATAATTTGAAGGTCTATTAACATTATCATCATAATATACATATTTTAAAGCCGTCTGAATAGTTCCAATAAATGACTGCTTTCCAAGATAATTGGAAAAAGCATAGCCAGTAAATCCACTAACACTAAATTTGGCTAAGGAATAATTCATAATATTAAAATCAGAAAAATTTTTAGCATTATTATATGCTTCCCAACTTACAAAAGGATCTGGAACCTCTTTTTTACCTATAAATATAGGACCATTAATATCTTGATAAGCGGTATTCACAGAATGTGACAAATCAAAAAACCCACCAATAGTCCATCTAGTTTGCATAAACCAATTATCCTCAAACATCAACCGAATACTTTGTTCAGAAAAAGCAAGATTAATTCTTGCTGAGAGAGAATATCCTTTACCTAAAAAATTAGATTGTTCCCACTGTCCAAAAAGTGAAAATGGAAACCAAGAATTAGTAATACCACCAAAATTCATACCAAATCTCAAACTTGCTGTCTCTCGCTCTTCAACAATAAAATTTATTTTCATTAAGCCCTCAATATTACTTGGAACAACATCGGGTACTACATTTCCAAAATAACCAAGCCTTTGCAAATTAAGCATTCCCATACGAAGCCTCTCCAAACTGAAAACATCTCCCTCAATTAATGGAATTTCTCTAAGTATCACATGAGAATCTGTTTTGTTATTACCTGAAACAGTAATAGACTCAATATGTGCCTTATCTTTTTCTAATATTTTAATAGAATAATCTACAAAATCATCTCTTATAGTTTGAGAAGGAATAATCTCTGTAAAGATATAACCATCAGAATAATACTTTTCCCTAATCTTTGCAAAATCTTGTTCAAATTTTGACTCATCGAAAATATCTCCTTCTTTAAAAGTAACTAAAGATAATAATTCATCCAATTTAAAAACCAAATTTCCAATAATTTCAAATTTACCAAATTTAAAAATATCACCCTCTGAAATAAAATATTTTAGGTAAACTTCTCTCTCTAATTTTTTAGAATCACTAGGAACACGTATATCTACAATATTATTTACAACTTTTGCATTAATGTATCCATTATTTTTATAATAAGATTCAAGCCGCATTTTATCTTTATCAATATTTGATTTTAAATACTTACCATCAAAGAATAAAGATGCTGGTTTTGATACAAGATATTTTCTAAGAACACGACTCTTAAAATTCAAATTGCCTTCAAAAGAAACCTCTTTAACAATATATTTAGGACCTGCATTAATTTTAAATACAATACTTACCAAATTATTCTCTTCTTTAATATCATATGTAACAGCAACATCAAGATACCCAGCATCCTGATACATTTCTTCAAATTTAATAACACTCTTTTTAATCTTTGAAAGATTTAAAGCTTCTTTTACCTTAACATTCGACTTCTCACGTAATTCACTATTCCAAAAAATTCCACTATCATCAACAAAATTAACACTTTTTATTAACGATTTTTCTTTTACAAAAAATACAATCAGAAGTTTGTCATCATCAAGTTTAAACTCAGGCCGAATAAGTCCATCAAAATAATCAAGAGCATAAAGATCAACTTGTAATTTATCAAAAAGTTCATCAGAATAATGCTGCCCCAAATAAACATTTAAAATACTTTTTAAATCATTTTCACTTACATTTTTAAGACCAATAAAGTCAATATTTTTTATAATCTTGCCCTTATAACTGTCTTGGGAATAAGACAGATTAAATACTAATAAAAAACAAACTATAAAAATAAAGGTTCTAAATAACTGCACTTCAAACCCCTCAATATTTAAATTTCCAAAAAATAGACACCTGGCTCCCGAAACCATAACCATGCTTCATAAAATTATAGTCAAAAGTATAATCAATAAAGAAAAACGGAGAATCAAGTTCAAGACCAAGATTAATACTAAAATTTAAATTTTGAGAAAATGGTGTTATTTCTTCTATTAAAAATCCAAATCCTGCTTTGGCAAAAACACCATCAAGAATATATTTACCCACTGTAACATTTGTTTTATCAAGAACACCTACAAACGTAGGAGAATTTCTCAAAGTACCAATAGCATTCCTTAGTATATCCGTTTTTATACTCAGTAGGTCTAATTTTAATACAGAACGCATATAATCTTCAATAGGTTGTATGATCAAATCAATCAGGATATCACCAACTAGTCCAAGTGCCATTTCAAGCGTATTTACACCTGCCGATTGTAAACCATGTTTACCTCCTCCAATTATTGCATTTGACAAGAGATATTTAATCTCTTGTTCTGTTCTCGCAGGATAAGATGAAAACTTAAAATTCCATAAACTTAAAGGACTATCTATAGTCATAGTTATAAATAAATTTTCACCACCATCTTTAACAATATTTGTAGCCTCAGCTTTTACCCAAGGATCAAATTTATTTTTATTCTCATTAAAAGATATATACGATACACCTCGAAACACAAATTGTTTGCCATTATAATTAAAAGAACCACTTGCAATATTTAAATCACCCTTAAGAATAAAATCATCTGTTTTAGTATCTGATTTAACTTCAAGCGTATTTCCTTTTACAATAACAGCATTTAAAAAGGAAATCTTATTATCTGGCCAATGAAAAGCAACATTATTATCAAAATTAATTTTAAGATCAGTCACAATATCTAAACCTTTAGAATCAGTATTAAATACTCCAACATCCTTTGATTTTTTATAAGGATCTATTAATAAGTCAACAATTGAATTTTCAAGTAAATAAACCCACGCATTAGAGACATTTAAATCTCCCTTAAACATAATCTCTTCAGAATTACCTTCAATAAAGAAATCACCCGAAGCATGTCCAACAAAATTTATAGTCACTTTATCAAATTTAATAGGTACCCCAGAATTACCAGAAACATTAATATCTATTTTATAATAATCAACAATACTATCACTTAAAAAATTAAGATTTAAATGAGCAACAACATCAACAGCAGAATAATAATCTAAATGAAATTTATTCTCAATAATAACACTATTATCTTTAATAGAAACTGGTACATCAATTAACTCTAAAATTCTACTCTGACCATATTGTCTAAATGATTTTAAATATTCAGTGCTCATAGAACCATTTAAAACCTGAAATTTTCCATTAAGATTTGGATTATATAAATCACCATCAAGCTCTAATTCACCAACTAAATCAAGATCATAGAGAACAAAATGTTCCTTAATATTGAAAAGAGATTGTGACACTAATAAATCTTCTGTAATTAATTTTGAATTAAATTTAATATTCCCTATACTACTTGTAATTTTATCCTTTACAATGTTTCCTGTTGCAATAAAACTAAAGGGTAAATAATCATTTAATATCAAATTAAAATTACCATTAGCATATTCATATAAATAACTAATCAAATCATATTCAATTGATGAAATCATCAATCTTTCAGAATTATTTTCAAATTCAATTGTAAGTTCAGAAAGATTTTTGTCTTTATACATTAATTCTCTTAATGCAATCTCTCCATCAATTTCACTCCTTAAAATTCCAAATTCTTCTTCTGTTGAATCTTCCAACATTTGAAAACTTGCATTCACTTTTGACGAAAAAAGATCACTATTAACATTTAAATTAGAAAGTCCAATAGAATTTTCAATATCATATCTAAAATTACCTGTTAAAACTTCTCTTTTATTTTGAATAGCCTTTATATTATAAATATTAAGATTATTATCAACCAATCCCAAATTCAAAGAAAAATATGTAGGAATACCTACCAAAGAAAGACCATCTGTTTCAAGATAAGCATTAAGAGAATATTTAAAAAAATCACTATCTTTAAAATTAAGTATAAAATTACCATTAATCTTACCACTTAAAAATGATAGAAATTTCAAATTATCAAAATTAAATCCCTGAAATCTACCAACAAAATAGCTGCCATCCTCATTAGTATCAATTCCTAAAAAATAACGTTCAGAATTTAAACTTGAAAACAAATTTAAATTACCATTAAGCTTATTATTTAAATTTAAATATCCTTGACCTTGTAAATTTGAATTTTTATTCACAAACTTAATATTTGAAAGACTAACTTTTTGATCCTTATATAAACCTTCAAAACTAAAATTAAAATTAAAATTAGGATTAATAGAAATTTTATCTAACCTAAATTTAGAGAGCATAATACTCAAATTATCTGTCACTCTTTGATAATCACCATAAGAATTTATACTTAACAAAATTTCAGAATCGCCATTATAAAAACGAAAATCATTAATATCACAAAAACAAGCTATGATTAAATCAGAATAAGTTAAATTGATCTGTGCCTTAGGTGAAAGTTTTAAATTGGCATATCTATCTTTAAAATTAAATTCAAAAGAAACAGGATAATTCCTATTTAAATATTGAAACTTAGTATCTATCTTTAAACTATCATCAAACAAATGTACCAAAAAACTAGAATTTACATCATAATCGCCACTATTATAATTAAAGTATTTTACTTTATAAGAATTTCCTTCTCCACTAGCATCAAACATTAAACTAAAATTACTTAATTTTGAAAATAGAGTAAACTTAAGATCATTTAATTTACTCTTAGTATAATCAACAATATTTAAGTTAAAATCTGAATTCAAATTTAAATACTTACCCGACAAAAAATACTCAGGAATGATTTTACTCATAAAAATTTCTGGAAAGATATCTTTAAAGAAAAGCACAGGAAACTCTTTAACACCTAGATTAAGATTGAAATTTTCCCTATTAAAATCACCCTTTAAAGAAAGGGTAGAATTATTGTTAACAAAATTTAACAAATAATCAACATGGATATTCTTTGAATCAAAATCCGTCTTTAAATTTAAATCTTTAATTTTCAGTCTACCAATTTTAAAATCTTTAGATTTTACACAAAAATACTGTTTTTCTTTACTAAAATTCAAATGCCCATTAATATCATTTAAATTAAATATTTTGGCTGATTTAAAATCAAGCTTTCCTATCGGCATTAAATTTTTAAAAGAATAATAACCCTTATACCCAACAAACCCTCTCTTAAGTTTTATGAAAGCATTCTGTATATCTGCAATTTCCTCATTACCTTTAACTTGTATTTTAACACCCTGAATTTCCTTATCTGCAATATCATCACTCAAAGACGAGTTTAATAAAAATGCATACCTTAAGTCTTTATCTGTAAAATCATAAGAAAACGCAAATTGACCATTCAAACTTGTATCAAGATAACTATTATAATTTTTCAAATAATCATTAAGCTTTATCCAATCTAAAAGATTTATATCAAAAAACAAAGCATCCAATCTTAAAAAATTTTTGTTAAAGTCATATTTTAAATTAAAATCCAAATTTTCTCTTATAATATTAAAAACCTCAATATTACCCTTTGAATAATTTATTTGAAACCCTTGTTCAAGAAAAGTAAAATAATCTGTATAAAATTCTAAAAAACTAAAGTTAATATACCCATCTTCAAGATCTTTTTTAAATTTACCCTCAAAATAAAAGACTGAATTAACAATATTTTCACTATTAACATCAGGATATAAAATTTCAGGAAGGCCAAAATTAACAACAAAATTAAATAAAAAATCATCATCAATAGTCTTTAATATAAAATTATTAATTTGAAATCTCAAAAATCTACCAGGACTTAATTTTAAATTAATATTAATATCTTCTAAATGCATATGAAGACTTTCAAAGGAACCAAACATCTTGCCAATTATTACACGACTAGCTTTTTCATCATTTAACTCTAATTTCATAGGAATTGAACTTTTGGATTTAAGAATTTTAAAATCATTTAAATCAAAATTCAAAGTACTACCCTTAACAAAAATATCTAAAATAATATTTTCATTTCCTAACAATAAGTTAAATAAATCTAAATTAACCTTAACAGTATGCATCAAGACTTTATCTTGTTCATTTAAACTCAACTCCAAATTGTCTATTTTAATCGAAGATAAAAAATAAGGATCGATTTTACTATATTTAATCTTAAAACCGAATTTTGCCTCAAGATAATTCATAATAAAAAACCTAGCAGAATAAACTTGAAATTGAACAAACAAAACAAAAATAATAAGAACAAATATAAAAACTAAAATCGAACAAATAAAAGATAGGGTATCTTTATTCCTTATAAAAAACAAATTCATAGATCTATTAATATATATTATATAATATTTACAGTAAGCATCTAATTACTAAAATATCTAAGGAGATAATTTTTGTGACTAAGATCCTAAAAAATTTTTATTGTATAGAAGGAATTGATGGAAGCGGCAAAACAAGTATAATCCAAAAATTACAAAAAATCTGTAACAATAAAATGAAATACCATTTTACAAAAGAACCATCAACAGGAATAATTGGCAAACTCATAAGAAAACAACTGACCAACTTTAAAAATCCCTTACGAAAAGTATCATTAGCACATTTATACGTTGCAGATAGATACGAACATTTATATAATATACAAAATGGAATAATAGCAATACTAAATAAAAATCAAACAAAAGTAATAAGCGATAGATATTTATTCTCATCTATAGCATATCAAGGAGAATTAGGGTATAAACTAAATAAAGATTTCCCATTACCTGAAAAACTTTTTTTTATAAAAACAGACCCCAATATAGCATTTAAACGTATTCAAAAAAATAGAACACAAGCGGATCTTTTTGAATTTGAAGAAGCTAAATTTAAAGAAATAAATTCTAGATACATGGAAATGTTTCAAATTTTTAATCAACTAATTGATATTGTATATATTGAAAACTCAAGTGAACACGATCTTGAAATAAGTGCAAGGAAAATTTTTGATTTAATAAAATTTTAACATCTAGTATAACAAAAGGAAGGATACAAAACATGTTTCATAATAACTTTTTTGTATTATATTTAATAGTACTTTCAATTTTACTCATAATTAACGTCAATGCATCATCAAAATTTTTCTATGCTGAACAATGGTATGTTATTTTTAATGAAAATATGAAAAAAAAACCAGACAATTATAAAAGGAATATTTTTTTTCTACAAAACGCATTAAAATATCCATTCGGGAATCCAAATTATTCTCTAGCTCAAATAAAAACAAAAGAAGAATGGAATAAATATAAGCTGCTCTTTAAAATGCATGTAAATTTACTTCTTGTTAAGCAACATCTATATTTAGGTAATTTATTTGACACAAAACATGTATATTTTTATAACACTCCCAAAAAAGATGGCATTCTTAAAAACCTAAATCAAGCCATAATTTTTTATAAAATGGCCACTTCTTATTACAAAAAAGCTTTAACATATCATAAACAATTAGACAAATACAAATTTATCAAGATACAAGGTAATGGAATAACAAATTGGGAAGATGAATATTATAGAATTGAAATAAAAGAACTTAACTACTATGACATAATCGAACGAGAATTAATACACATTGAAAAAACAAAAGAATTTTTTCAAAAAAGACCAAATTTTTATTAATATTATTTTAAAAAATTCCCTTATACTCTCTTGAAACAATTACTTTTTGAATATAATCTTTACTAAGTGAAAATCTATTAACAATTTCCTTAAAATCTTCTTTACTTAAGATATTATATTCAAACGAAAGTGTAATCAAGGCTCTTTCTGCCAAAAAAGGCAATTTTAACACATTTTCTAAAATGGTAATATCATATTTCTCGCCAACCTCAATTAAAAGAGACTTTTGAAAATTTGAATTTACAATATTACTCTTTAAATCAACAATTTCTCTCTCTAGAAATTTTCTATCACCCTGAATATATAATAATGCAAAAGGTTTAAGAATAGTAAAAAAATATTCTCTCCCAACAAGATAATGATGTTTAGAACATCTTGTAGCATAATTTGGATAAATAGCAGATTCAACAATCTCATCACCACCAACAATTAATAAAGGATCAAAATAAGGTGCAGCTATTTCTTTACCTTCATAAAAATAATATCTATATGTCAAAAAAGATTCATCCATACAATTAATATGTTCACAATAAGCACCAAGACTACAAATTTTATCTGCATACTCTATTAAAAGTCTAGCCGTGTTATTAAATATTTCTTTTCTAAAATTATAAAGTAAAGTAGGAAGTATAAATAATACATTTAAATCTAAAGCTATCTTATTTACAATAAATACTAATCTCTCATCATAAAAACAAGTCTCATCAATAATAAAAGTCCCATATTCAGGATTTTTCTCTATCAATTGTCCTACATCAAAAGAATCACTAGCAAAATCAACACCATCAATTTCATCACTCCCACCGCCTCTATAAGGAATAACATTCTCAGGATAATTCTTAAATCTTTTTTTATCAAGAATATTTCTAATAAAAAATACATTGGCTCTATTTCTAAGACCCCTTGTGATAGAAGCTAAAATTTCAGAAGATTTATTTTTAATAATAAGAGAATCTTTATAAATTTTAGCAGCATATTCTGTCTTACCACTACCCATAGGACCAATAATAAGCATTAGATTTGAATTGTCTTTAAAATTAAAATGACTAATAGAAACAATATTATCAAGCTTAGAACGAGTATCGCCATTAACTAAATTCAAATAAAAGCCCATAAAAACAAACTCCCCCCAAACATAGCTCAATTTATTTATACAAATATAATAGAATCAAAAGGAATAATAAGCTGCAAAGGAGCTCCTAAATATCCAGAAAATAATCTTTTAACATAAAGTAATAATATAAATACTCTCTTATCCCTAATATATTTTAAATCATAAATAAAAATTTCATCATTAGTCCTAAAATTCAATTCATCACCAAGACCATTTGCAAAAACCTTGGCGACCCTATACTCTTTTCCAGCAATAAAACTTAAATTTAAACCCAAAAAAGCTCCCACTACATTTTTAAAAGAATCTCTATTAATGATACTCTCAAAAATATTTTCGGGTCGATTTTGGGGATATAAATAACTCTCGTATTCCTTATTATTCCTTTTATATTTAACACTTACCATAGACTTTCTTTGCAAAATATAATATTGTAATTCTCTTAAACTATCAAATTTTAAAGAATTAACACTTAAAATAGAATCTCCACTTCTAAGTCCACCAATATCTGCAGGCGAATTAGGAACTACATACGATATTTCTAAATTATTTAAACTTTCTGCAAAAGTAAAACCCAACCAATTATTCTTTAAAACACCACCTCTATACATAAAGGGCAATACCTTTAAAACCCATTTTGAAGGTATTACAAAATTAAGACCTTGAGAATATACAAATCCAGCAAATGTAAGGCCAACAAAACCTCCATTCTCATTGATGACAGGTCCACCAGAATTTCCCTGATTAATGGCAGCATCAATTTGATAAGAATCACCCACAGACAACAGATTTCTATTCTTACCAGAAATTATTCCTGAAGTAATAGTCTTCTCAAATCCCAAAGGAGAACCCATAGCATAAATTCTGTCTCCAATATTAATATTTGAAGAATAATCCAAATTAAATTGATGCTCTAATTTAAAAGAAACCTTAATTAATGCAAGATCCATCTCTTTTGAATAAGAAATCACTTCTGCGGGAAGCTTTTCACCCTTGCCTCTTGGAAGCTTAACATAAAGATTGGAAACTCCATTATAATCACTGTTAACTTGAGAACTAATTACATGATAATTAGTCAAAGCATATCCCTTCAGATTATCAATAACAAAAGAAGAACCTAAAGCAATATTGGGTACTCTATTACCATTTACAATTTTAGTGCCCATATCTACCCAAACCGTTAATACAGCTGTATCTAGCAAAACATTTTTTGAAGGAGATTTTTCATGAATAACAAAATTTTGCAAAAAATCAAAATTATTATCAAACAAATAATATTTTGCAAAAAAACTTGCAAGCATTGGATCCTTATGTCTCAAACTCTCAAGATGTTTTAAAATCAATTGCTTTTTGCTCTCATTAAGCATAATACCAAACAAATTTAAAGTCTCAAGCTTAAATAATGCTCCCTCATAATCTTTAGATTTGCATAAATTTAAATATTCATTTTGAATTCCAGATAAAGCTTTATCTCTTAAATCCAAAATATCCTGTTCCATTTCAAAACCATTATTTCTTAGATTGTAATAACTTGAAAGAGCAAATTCAAAATTATTGTCCTCAATATGCTTACTTATGCTTTCAGATGGGACATAATAAATTTGTTTGTCATCTATATCTCTTATTGTGTTGCATGAAAAAATTAACATAATGACAATAAAAATTTTTCTATGCATCAATAATTTTTAAAAGCTACTTAATGTTACGATAGACATCCAAAGAATCATCTAAAATAACTCTTTTAGCTTTAAAAACTCCTTTATCATAAATTTCAATATAATTAAACTTCTTAGAGTCATTAATTTTTTTATAAACTGAAGTCAAATCCCCAAAAGAATAATTTCTAATTTCAACAACATCATGCTCATTAAAAATCTTTTTAGATATCAAAGCTTGTCGGATATCAAAAGAAGAAACTTGCTTTGGACTTAAATTTAACATATTAGGAACAAAAATTTCTGGAACATCGGCTATCAAAAAATTATTAATACCTACATAATCAAAACTATAACTAAAATTATCAAAAATTTCATAACGAAAAGAATCCAAAGCAAAAATATAAACGGCTTTCTTATTTGGGTACTTAACCTCAATCATACTAACATAAGGATAAATAGAATAATAAACATTATAACCAAATAAAACATTTTCATAACGAATAGGAATTTTATTTTCAAAATAAACCTTATTCAGATATTTTTCATCTAAATTTAAATTTGAAGTATAATTCGCTATTTTGGAAAAAAAATTCACTAAAACACCATTTTTAAATACTGCAACATCATTCTTATCATCTACAAAATATACACCTGATAAGTTTTTATAATAATTTAAAAATTCTTCTCGTATATTAGGATCACCCAAAAGATCATAAAACATTTTATAGTCACGAAGCGTACTTGGCGGCTTTTCTTTTAAAAAAACATAGGCCTCATCAGGTGTTAAAAGACGATATTTAAGCAAATACATACTCTGAACACCATTTATTTGTTTGCTTTTATTCTTAAGAAAAGTAAACAAAGCAACAGCATTAGGTTCATTTAATGTTGTATTTTTAAAAATAAAATCAATATTTTCGCTTTTAAAAAAAGAATCTCCCTTTAACTTAAGCTTATTAAAAAGACTTGCAAAAAATTTATCTTCCTTTAAAAACCATTTAAAAAACCTTATATCATCACTATACACAGAAAAAGCACTTTTTAATACTTTATCAAAAGTACCACTAAAATCTCCAAGCCTACTAGACGCCTCAAGTCTCATATAAATCAAGTCTTTATCATTTTTTAAATCACTATCCAACTTATCATAAATGTCAATAATTTCTTTATTCTTATAAACATCCTCATTTTGATCCAAAATTAATGAAAAATATTGAAAGTATAAATCCAAGGGTTTTACAAGTACAAAATTATTAATCTCTATAGCTGATTTTAATAAATAAATTCTATCTAACAATGAAATATCATTCCTCAATGACAGCTCATAAAGAGAATCGGAGTTTTTTAAATTAAATTCAAGAGAACCATAAAGCATATCAAGTCCTCTTTGAGTACCATTAAAACTTTTAGATTCAAGCAAAAGAATTTTAGATATATCTTCGTCTCTCTTATTTAAATTGGCATTTAAATTTACAAAAATTAAAAACAATAATACAATTTTTAAGACAACCACAAAGACTCCTTAAAAACTTGTTTTATCTATCAATTGTCTCTTCTTGCTTAGACTGCTTTAAACTTAGTTCATAATCACTCTCAATTAATTCAAAACCTAAAAGTTCTCTCACTTCATTATCTGTTAAAGTTTCTCTTGTAATCAAGGCCTCTGCAAGTTTTACTAACTGATCCTTATGCTTAATTAAAATATCTGATGCCTCTTTTAAACACCCTTCAAGAATTTTCTTAACTTCTCTATCTACTCTATCAGCAGTATTTTCAGAATATGCTTTTGATTTAGAAAATTCTTTTGGAAGAAAAATTGGAGCTTCATCATCTACCAAAAATATAGGACCTACATCCTCTCCCATACCCCATTCTGTAACCATTTTCTTTGCCAAATTAGTAGCTTGCATTAAATCATTCTGAACACCAGCTGTAGTAAAACCTAAATTAATCTGCTCACTAGCATAACCACCATAACATATTTTAATTTTATCAAGAATTTGATTCTTATTGATTGAAAGTCTATCTTCTTTAGGAAGAGAAAAAGCAACACCAAGAGCTCTACCTCTAGGAATAATAGTAACTTTATGTAAAGGATCAGCATGCTCAAGATAATAATGAAGCAAAGCATGACCAGCTTCATGATAAGCTGTTTCAAGTTTTTGCCTATCAGTAATAGTCATAGATTTTTTAGCAACTCCCATAAGTATTTTATCCCGAGCTTCTTCCAAATCATGCATCAAAATTTCAGATTGATTATTTCTAGCAGCAATCAAAGCACCTTCATTAATTAAATTTGCAAGATCAGCACCACTAACACCAGGGGTAGCTCTTGCTATTACTCTTAAGTCGATCTCTTTTGCAAGCTTAGTCTTCTGAGCATGTATATTTAATATTGCTTCTCTCTCCTTAATATCAGGCAAAGTAACTGCTACTTGCCTATCAAATCTACCTGGTCTTAACAAAGCAGAATCAAGAACATCAGGTCTATTTGTAGCTGCCATCACTATTACATTAGTATATGTCCCAAAACCATCCATCTCAACTAATAATTGATTAAGAGTCTGTTCTCTCTCATCATGACCACCACCAAGTCCAGCTCCACGACTTCTCCCAACAGCATCAAGTTCATCAATAAAAATTATACAAGGAGCATTTTTTCTTGCATTATCAAAAAGATCTCTAACACGACTTGCCCCAACCCCTACAAACATCTCAACAAAATCAGAACCCGACATATGGAAAAAATTTACTCCTGCTTCCCCAGCAACAGCCTTGGCAAGCAAAGTCTTTCCTGTTCCAGGAGATCCAACCAAAAGAACACCTTTAGGAATTCTGGCACCAATTTTTTCAAATTTTTTAGGATATTTAAGAAATTCAACTACTTCACCAAGTTCTTGTTTTGCTTCTTCTTGCCCAGCAACATCTTTAAAAGTAACTTTATTCTTTCCTGCTTCATATTTTTGAGCATTGCTTTTTCCAAATGAAAAAACTTTTCCACCACCACCTTGAGTTTGACGAAAAATAAAGAAAAAGAAAACAAAAAATAATATCCAAGGTAAAGTTTGAAGTAAAACGCCAATTAAAGACGATTGACTCTTTCCAGAACTTACCTCTACTCGCTTGGCTTTAAGCTCCGCAAGTAAATTAATATCAAAATAAGGAATACTAGTAGAGAAATAAGACTTTCCTAAATTAGAATTTTTGACAATAAACTGAATTTGACTCTTATCAATAATCACAACTGATTCAATCAAACCACTATCTAAATAAGTCTGAAATGTACTATAAGGAACGTTTTTATAATTTTCTCCACCACGCATAAAATAAGACATGAATATTGCTAAAACTAAGAAAACAACAACAAGTCCCAAAATCCAATTCTTATTTTTCTTTTTATTATTAGATTTACCATTATTATTCAAATTATTATTGTTAATATTCATTCCTTTAAAAATCCTCCGAACAAAGATATACTAATTTTTTTAAGAATATTCTTATCACTCCACATTAAGTTTAAAGTATTTAAATCAATAATTCCAATTATCTTATCATTTAATACTAACAACATTAAATAAAGTGGATTATATCTTACAAACTTAGAAAAGAACTTCTTTGATTGTAACTTTTTTTTAAAAAATTTATGCCTAAACTCATAAGAACAACATCTCAATGTTAGTATAGAATCATCTTCACACTCCAAACATTCTAACAAAATCTTACCTAAAGATAAACTATGATATTCATTAACTCTTAATAAAAAATCAAAAGGTCTACGCATTTCTTCAGATCTCCTAAAAATAAGATTAACCTTATCTCTACGTTTCTCCAAACAAAAATCATCATTCTTAAGTAAAATATTACTCCTTTTATTATCAAGACTCACTCTAAAAATCTCACTTAAAGACCCGTATGACAAATTTGTCACAATTTTTTCTAAATTTAAAATTTTAAAAACACTTCTAAAAACCAAATATTTTGGCAAATTAAAAAAAACCATAGCATCAAAAGAATAATAATAATTACCTTTAATAAAGGGAAGAAAATCTTCTCTATCAAAATAGTTTGTAAGTTCCCTTGAAAAATCAGATATTCTCTTTAATCCTTTTTCATATCCTTTAAAAATTTTTTTAATAACAGGAACAAGATTATTTCTAACTTTATTTCTTAAATACAAATCTTCATGATTAGTACTATCAATAGAATAAACAATATTATTAACAGATAAAAATTTTTCAATCTCTTCTCTTGACACTTCAAGCAAAGGCCTAATAATGAAATTATTAATAACTGGAATACCAACAAATCCATCCAAAAATGAACCTTGAAAAAATCTCATTATTAAAGTCTCAAATTGATCATTTTTATTATGAGCAAGAGCAACATAACTAGCATTATTTTCATTAAGAGCTTCTAATAAAGCATTATATCGATATTTTCTGGCCAATTCTTCAATAGAAATACCCAATTGCTTCGCTTTTATTTTAATATCAACATCACATTTCTTTATCTGACAAACGATATCATACAAATTACAAAATTTCTTAACATGTTCTATTTCTAAATCTTGTTCACTTTTTGACCTTATATAATGAGCAAAATAAAAAGCAACAATATTATTATTTAAATATTTTTTTAAATTCAATAACAAAACAGTAGAATCTGGACCTCCAGAAAAGGCAACAATTACTTTCTCTTTAGTCAATAAATTTCTTTTATAAAAATCTTCTATTCTTGTTATTATATTATCCCAAACCATCAAAAACTACTAGAATTAATAGTTGCAATTTTATGCTCAAAACTAAATTCATCTATACCCAATATTTCTTCACTTAAGAAATTAAATACATTTTTAACACGAACAAGTTCACTATCATTAAATTTTGAAAGAACAAAATCTTTAAGAGCAAAAGCACTATTATTTCCAACCCCAATATAGAGTCTACCATACTTAGTACTCCCAAGACTCTCAGAAATAGAACGAAGCCCATTATGAGTAGAAGCACCCCCTACCTTTCTAAGTCTACACTTTCCCAAAGGTAAATCAACATTATCAACCACAACCAATAAATTATTTATTTTCATATAAAACTTAGAAAAAACAAAAGGAAAAATATTACCACTCAAGTTCATATAAGTTAAAGGTTTAATTAAAACTATTCGCCTAGAATCAATATTAAAATCTGCATATTCATAGTTTTTGGCTTTTCTTAATGAAAGAGCATTTTTCATAACTAACTTATCTATCAATCCAAAACCAACATTATGTCTAGTATGCAAAAAATTAGACCCAGGATTACCTAGGCCAACTATTAATAAATTCATATTTTTTATTTTACAAATAAAACCGCCAAATTTTCATCTGTTTCAGAAAGTTTTACATTATCAGAAAGCACAATATCTTTCAAAGTTATTTGATCCCCCTTTTTAACAGGAGTTAAATCTACTTCAACAAACTCCGGCAAATTCAAAGGCAGAGCCTTCACTTTAACTGTATTACGGAGTACACTTAAGGTACCACCTTCCTTAACACCAACAGAAGCTCCTATAAATTTAATTGATATATCCCTTTCAATTTCCCTAGTTCTATCAACTTCATAAAAATCAATATGATAAATAAATTTCTTTGTAAGATTTTCACTAACATCTTTAATGAAAACACATTTTTCAACCATACCGTCATTTAAAAGCAAAACAGTATTATCTGTAAATTTAGCAAATTTTTTATCAAATTCATTACTATTGATCTTTATATGCAAAACATCACTTTCTTTACCATAAACAACAGCTGGTATTTCGGACTTTGCCCGTAAAATACGAGCACATGATGAACCAAATTTAGAGCGACCCTCATACTTTAAAATCCTACTACTATACACAACAAAACTCCTAATATAAATACTGGGACGGAAGGATTCGAACCCTCGAATGCCTGGACCAAAACCAGGTGACTTACCACTTGTCCACGTCCCAAATACTTAACAACTAATTATCCACAAGTCAAAAGGATACAAAATACAATAAACTTTGTCAATAATATTATCTAGACTAATTCAAGTTCAAAATTTGAAGGGTTTTCTTTGACATATTCTTTAAAAATAGCACTTTGCAAAATTTCTCTAAAACTTTGATTAATAGGATGAACAATATCTTTATATTCTCCAATTTTAGTTCTCCTATTAGGCATAACAATAAACACGCCTTTTTGCCCTCTAATAACTCTGATATTATGTAAAACTAAGCAATCATCAAAAGTAACTGTAACATATGCTAATAGCTTAGAACTGGAATCTTTATTATCAACTCTCCTAATTCTTACATTTGTAATATTCACTTCTAGGCCTCCCTAAAATACATGTTTTAAATCTAGAATATTTTTAATTTTTTGTAAATAATTCTTGTGATATTTTTATTTTTTTTAATTAATAACTCTCAAGAATAAATAACTTCTCCCTTATCCCATATTTTTTCAAGTTCATAATATTCTCTAGAATTTTTACTCATTAAATGTATAACTAGACCCCCACAAGAAATAACCGTCCAATCAAAAAGGAAACCTTTACCCTGAAGACAACAATTTAAATTTCTCTCATTAAAAAAAGCTATTAATTTTTCAGTATACAAAACTTCCATCTGTTTAAATGACGAAAATGAAACAATAATAAAAAAATCAGCCCAATTGCAAACAGAACTAACATTAATGCCCAAAACGTCAATACCACCAAAATCAGATATAATTTTACATAACTTCTTAATATCATCGACTCTTAACATATCTTCCATCAAAATCATCTCCCAAAATTATTACAACATCAGGACCCATATCAGAGATATCAAGTCCCAAAATATCCATATGAAACTCAGAGATTGGCTTGATATTTCTCGCTCTAATAACATCTCCAGCCTTAATAGCAATCTCCAAATTATCAGAATTATTTATAATCAGAGTATTAGAATAATTATGCTTATCTGCATTTCCAAATCTTATAACCTTAAATTTTAAAGATTTAAAAATATCTGCTACATTCCTTGCAAGCCCAGCAGTTTGTGTGCCATTTAAAATAATAATCTTAATTACATCTTCGGTTTTAGTTCCATCTATTAAAATCCTATTCAAATTTTCTATTGATTCCTTAAGAACTGCTCCCCCATAATAAGGAAAAATAACTTTTATTAAATTATCATCATCATCTTTAAATGTTTCCTCTTGACCCTTAATATTAAAAAAAATAAGCTTCTCATCATTTATTTTATAATTGGAAAGAATATATTTAAATACAGTTTCAGAAAGATTAGTATCTAACATAACATACATTTTAGAAAAATAATCATATTCTTCTTGAAAATTAGCAAATTGTGCTAAAATTTTTTTAAAAAATTCTTTATAAAATTCAAATCGCTCATCATAAGAAGCAATATCTCTGAAATAACTTAAATAATCATAAACTTTATCACCATCAAAAATAGAATTACCAGAAGGTATTAATATAGAGTGTACCAAATTGTATACCTTAACAGGATTTCTAACAAGAAATCGAACTCCACCAAGATAATCAACAAACCTCACAAAATTATCTTTTTTAAAACGAATATAATAATCAGGTTCATGATTCAATTGTTTAGATACTTTAACTAAAAATTCAGTAAAATTATTTTTTTTATACAAAGCCTCAAACCACGAAATATTTCCTTTAAAATCTTCATAACCTGTATAAATAGGAATATCCAAAAATCCAACATTTCCTGTCTTTATGTTAATAAAAACTTCTTGCATACTTAAAAGATTTTCATTATCATCTTCTACAAGAAATAAAAAGCTAATATTGCTTTTGGTATTTAGTTCAAAATATATTTGCTCTCTTTTAGAAATATCAACAAAAAAAATTACAATACCAAGAATTATTAAAATGATTAGAACTAAAAAAAATAATTCTCTCCTCAATTACATACCTTTAACATACAAATTATTATTTTTAATATATCTCAAAACATCAAAGGGAAGCAAATAATCTACAGGTAATCCTTGTTCAATTCTATTTCTAATCTCTGAAGACGAAATAGGAAATACCCTATTATCAACATAAATATGTTTAAATCGACTACTCAATCTCTTGCTATAAATTCTATGAACAACTACAAGATTAACAGATTCAACTATTTTTTCCGGATTTTTCCATGAATCAAAAGTTTCAAAAAGATCATCTCCAATAATCAAATATATATCATCATTAGCATATTTATTTCTAATACAAGCAATAGTATCAATAGTATAAGTTACCCCCCCATGTATCACATCGCATTCATCAACAAACATATTATCTTCATATTGTACCGCCAATTTAAGCATTGTCACTCTATCTGTAACACTAATATCCTCAACACATTTATGAACAGGTTTATGAGTAGGAATAAATAAGATCTTATCAACATTTAAAAAATGCTCTATTTCTTTTGCCAAAAACATATGTCCAATATGAACAGGATTATAAGTACCACCCAATATTGCTATTCGCATCAATCTCCCCTATTATAAATTTAATTCATCAATTAAACAAACTAAAACCTGCATAATACTGATCTGTACTTTCTAAAAAACAAAATAAACACCTTCAAATTTTTACTAAAGAAAAAAATTCACTAACAAGTTCATTTATTCCGATATTATCATAAATAGAAATTCCTAGCACCCTCTCTTCAGACAAAATACTTTTTAACTGATTAAAATTTTCTGTTGCACCCTCTAAATCAAGTTTACTAGCAACAATTATGCGCTTTTTTTTCAAAAGTCCAATATCATATACTCTAAGTTCATTAATAAGAATATCATAAGCACTCATAAAATCATCACTAGAAACATCAATCAAGAAAACCAAAATTTGAGTCTTAGAAATATGCCTTAAAAATTCAAAACCAAGACCTATACCTTTACTTGCTCCCTCAATTATTCCAGGTAGATCAGCAATAATCAAATCATTATAAGAAACTCTTACAACACCAAAATGTGGAATTTTAGTTGTAAAAGGATAATTTGCAACTCTTGATCGTGAAGCAGTTATTTTAGAGATAAGAGAAGATTTACCTGCATTAGGAAGCCCAACAAGTCCAATATCAGCTATTAATGACAATTCAAGGCGTAAATTTAAAGTAAGCCCAGATTCTCCTGGTTGAGCAAATCTTGGTGTTCGTTTTGTAGAACTTTTAAAATTCACATTTCCAAGACCACCTCTTCCACCTTTCAAAACAACAACTTCATCATCAAAATTTTTAAGCTCAAATAACATACAATTAGAATCAGCATCATAAATGCTAGTATTTGGAGGAACAAAAATAATCAAATCTGACCCAGCAGCTCCACTTTTCTTTAAACCCATTCCAGATTTTCCATTACTAGCACTAAGTTTTTGGCCATTTCTATAAAGAGACAAAGTTTTAAGATTTGACTTCACTTTAAAGATTACATCCCCACCTCTTCCTCCATCACCTCCATCAGGACCTCCTTTAGCCTTAAATTTTTCACGCAAAAAAGAAACACATCCTGCACCCCCATTCCCTGAAGAGACAATCAAATTTAAAGAATCTTTAAATAGATGCAAATCAACCTCAATTGTAATAATATTAAATAAAATTAAATAAGTAATGATATTAAATAATATTTATATATTTTCGACCTTTGGAAGTTTTAAATTCTACTATACCATCTTTCAGAGCAAATATTGTATGATCTCTACCAAGACCAGAATTTTTACCTTTATGAAATTTTGTACCTCTTTGTCTTATAATTATTTCCCCGGCTCTTACAAATTGTCCACCACTTCTCTTAACACCAAGCCTTTTAGATATAGAATCTCTTCCATTCTTAGAACTACCACCACTTTTACTTGTTGCCATTAGTTTCCTCCAAAATTAATTTAATATCATAAGGATATTCAAAACACAAATCCTTTATACCGTGTATTAAAAATTTACTATGATAAAAAAGACTCTCCTTATTCAAAGCTCCAAAAGAAGCTCGAAATTCCAAATAGCCTTTTAAAGAATTATCCACAATAAAGTCCTCTCTCTCATAATCAAGAATACTAAAAAAAGTTCTTAAAATAAAAGAAAAAGAGGAACAAACTACATTAATATAACCATTACTCTTAGCATGTCCATTAGCTAAAATATAAATAATTATATCATTATGGGTTCTTATCAAAAGATTAATCACTAATTAACAAATTATATCATCAACTAAAACATAAGAATAAGATTGACGATGCCCAACCTTTCGCTCGCTTTCCTTTCTTCTTCTGTATCTATAAGAAACAACCTTCTTATCTTTCTTATCTTCTAGATAAGTACATTTTACACAAGAACCTAAAACATAAGGCTTTCCTATTTTTAGATCCTCATCTTTTTTTACAAGCATTACACTATTGAATTCCAATTGATCACCACTATTTGCCACAATTCTATCTACCCTTAACATTTCTCCCTTTACAGCCTTGTATTGCTTACCTTTTATCTCTACTAACGCATACATTACAATCACCTCTCAATATTCAGCTAAACATTATAATTTTAATAAAATTTAAAGTCAATTATTTAAATTTAAATCATATTAATTAATAATTAATATTTATTACATGAATAATACAAAATTATTTATTAAATAAATTACTAAGGATATCTAACAAGAGAATTCACATTATACTCTCCCAAAATATCTCTACCTCTTATTGATACAAGCTCAATAAAACAAAATATATCAGATATCACTCCACCCGCTCTCTCAAGCAACCTAACAGCTGCCCTTATAGTACCTCCAGTAGCTAAAATATCATCAACCAACAAAATCTTTGTGTGCTGTTTAATATCATCCTTATGTATTTCAATACTACCCAATCCATATTCAAGTTCATACTCTTCTCGTAAGACTTGACGTGGAAGCTTTCCTCCTTTACGAATCAACAAAAGAGGTAAATTCATCTTTAAAGCCAAAGGAGCACCTATTAAATATCCTCTTGATTCAATAGCAGCAATGCAATCAATTTCTTTTGACGAATAAAGGGCATGTGCATCTTCCAGTAAAGACTTATAAGCTTCTGCTTGAAGCAAAACATTTGAAATATCATAAAAAAGTATACCTTCTTTTGGAAAATTAGGCACTTTCATGATAAACCTATCATAATATCCCATTTTATCTATCATCAAATTTTCCATTAATATCAAAAATATCAAATATTTATTCTTCTACAACAGGAGGATTTGGCACTATACCATCTACATCCAAATTAGGAATTTCATTTTTTTTAGCTCGTGTCCAAACTTTACTCCTACCAAAAACCCATACTTTACCCTTAGTAACAAGATTTCCGGTTTTTGGATCTACTCTCATTTCAGAAGTATAAATCTTGCCATTATTAGGATCAATAATTTTACCCTTATCCCATTTTGAAGAAGACTTAAAATACTTAAGACCCCACATAAAATCAAGTCCCTCAGTACTTAAATGTTCAAAACCTACAACCTTATAACCAGAAGGGTTGTTAATATCATGTATTTTGCCATCCTTAATTACATTTAAAATCCTACCATAAACCTTATCATTATACTTATAAACATAAATCACAGAATTTTTAGCATTGGTCTTATCATCATAGCCAACCCAATATCCCAAAACTTCACTACCATCCTCTTTTTTATTCTCAGATTCTGCAAATAAAAAAAATGCAAACCAGAATAAAAAAACAATTTTTAATATATTTTTACTCATACAAACTCCTAAAACTAACATTACAAAAAACACTTTAAACATTTCATAATAAAAAAGAATTATACATTTATTTTATATCTTTTGCAAAAGATACCTTATATACATAATTATACAAAGTCAATCATTTAACAACAATTAACATCTCAATTTTTCTGGATAATACCCACATAAAATACAAACAAGTATCATAAACCAATATTTTTGAACTTAAAAATATTGACTTTTATGATAACATATTTATAATTGTAAAAAGAAGTAATAAGGATTTATATGGTAAGAGGAATTTATACAGCTGCCAGTGGAATGATAGCACAAAGACATAGGTTAGAAGTTATTGCCAATAACTTAGCAAATATTGACCTTACAGGATATAAAAAAGATTTATCTGTTCAAAAAGCCTTTCCTGAAATGCTAATTAGACGAACTAATGATGATGGTCTTTATAAATTTCCTAAAGGATATCTAGAAACAGCACCTGTTGTCGGGAAGCTTGGAACAGGAGTTGAAGAAAACGAAATATACACATCCTTTGAACAAGGTCCACTAAAAATAACTGGAAATCCTCTTGACTTGGCATTAACTGAAGAAGGCTTTTTTGTTGTACAAACCCCTGAAGGAGAAAGATATACACGAAATGGATCTTTTACACTTGGACGAGAAGGCATACTTATTACAAAAGATGGATATCCTGTTATTGGAGAGAAAGGATACATACACATAAAAGATAATAATTTCAAAATAACAGAACAAGGACAGATATTTCACAATTCAACATTCGAAAGCAATCCCAAAAGGCTTGTAAGTGAAAGTGAAAATTCATGGGAAAATTATGAACTACTAGACAATTTAAAAATTGTCAATTTTGAAAAAGCAAGATTTTTAAAAAAACAAGGAAGTTCCCTATGGTACAGCACAGAAATATCTGGACAAGCTAAAAATATTCCCATAAATTCAAGACCTAAAATTGAATCAGGAGTTTTAGAGTGTTCAAATGTAAATGCAATTAATGAAATGGTTTCAATGATTACAGTTAACAGAGTTTATGAAGCAAATCAAAAAACAATACAAACTGAAGATACACTTCTTGGCAAATTAATCAACGAAATTGGAAAATTTTAAAGGAGTATATATATATGATGAGAGCACTCTGGACATCAGCCAGTGGAATGAAAGCACAACAATATAATGTAGACACAATTGCTAATAATCTTTCAAACGTAAACACTATTGGTTTTAAAAAAATAAGAGCTGAATTTGAAGATTTAATATACCAAACACAAAGAAGAGCAGGAACGCCTGCAACTGAAAACACAGTAACTCCTCTGGGCAATCAAGTTGGACATGGAACAAAAGTATCAGCAACACACAGATTGTTTGAACAAGGAAATCTGCAAGTTACCAATTTAAATACTGATGTTGCAATTGAAGGTGACGGATTTTATAAGGTTCTCTTATCAGATGGCACTTATGGATATACCAGAGATGGTTCATTTAAAATAGACGCAAATGGAAACTTAGTAACAAATCAAGGATATATATTATTACCAGAAATATCATTCCCTGAAGAATACATCAAAAACTCTATTGCAATCTCTCAAGAAGGAATAATATCTGTAAAAGTTAACGAAGGTCTTGAACCAATTGAGCTTGGACAAATAGAAATCGCAAGATTTGTAAATCCAGCAGGGCTAAATGCAATTGGTAACAATATATTTAAAGAAACAATAGGATCGGGAGAGGAAATATCAGGAATTCCAGGAAGCAATGGAATGGGCAAACTTAAACAAGGAATGCTTGAAATGTCAAACGTAGCAATCGCAGAAGAAATGGTGACAATGATAGTTGCACAAAGGGCTTATGAAATAAACTCAAAAGCAATCCATACTTCAGACAATATGCTAGGAATCGCTAATAATTTAAAGAAACAGTGACAACACTCAAAAGTAGGCTTATATTTTACTTACTTACAATAAATTTATCATACATAAAAGCTTATGATACCTGCTTTAAAATGTCTCCCAACAAAGTATACTTTTTTTCAAAAGAATATTCAAAAATATGCAATGGAAATAATTTATCCCAAATTTATGTAAGTCCACATTTCAAAAAAAAACAAATAATATATTATATGATTAGTCATATAACTAAAACTCTTGAAAATAAAAATATATACATATTGCAATTCAGTTTCGATGAATCAGAAATCAATATCCAAAATCAATCAGCAATCAATATAAAATTTAAAATAACAAATCAAACATCATATAAAAATATACCTATACAAAAAATCATAATTTATTATGCAAAACAATTTGAAGACTATAAAAAACATAACAAAATAAATATATACATAGACATCATAGAACCAATTGTATTTGCAAAAACAACTTTAAAGACAGGACAAAATTTAAACGAACATAACGTTTACTTTAAATACCAAATAAACACAACAAGCAACAACGAAAACTTAAATTTAAATGCATTACATCAAAACAAATATATTGTATTACAAAATATAATGAAAAATGAAAAAATCAAGCTAAACAAAATACAAAAGCAACAATAATACACTTATATAAAAAGTATCATTTTCAATTTTGTTAGTTAATTTCACATACAAGCAACAAAATTTTTTCTTCAAGTATCATTTTTCATTTCAATTTACATAAACAAAAAAAGCCAAATAAAACACACAAGACTAAACAATTGAAATAATATTAAAATAAAGGTAAACTATATTGCCATACAAAGGAACAAAATCATGAAAAAATTGATAATGTTAATTATATTAAATTTAAGCTCATTTGCACAAGAAAATCAAGTTAAAAATTTTTCTAACCAAAATAATGCTGACAAACAAATAAACGAACACACAAAACTAAAAAATATTTCTGAAATACAACCTGCTAATTCGCAAATATTAACAGGAATTGGAATAGTAGCAGGACTTACTGATAAAGGAGATTCAATTAAAGAAAAGGAAATTTTAAATCAAATTTTAAACAAAATTGGTATTAACGAAATAGATCTAACCAAAACAGGAAGCAAAAATATAGCATTAGTAAATGTAGCAATCAAAATAAATGGAAATATGATTAAAGGTGCAACTCATAACGTTTACATAGCATCTATGCTAGATGCAAAAGATTTAACAAACGGAATGCTTTTAAAAACAGAATTTAAAGATAAAGAAGGAAAGTTATTAGCAACTGCATCAGGACCAATAATAATCAATGATAAATCAAAAGGTACAGGATACATATTAAATGGAGCAACAATACATGAGAATCAGAACTATACAACTTACAATATAATTTTAAAAAACAAAGATTATTCTCTAATAAATTTAATAAGTCAAAATCTAACAAAAAACAACATAAAAAATAATATAAAATCAGGAAATATTATAGAAATTGAAGTTGATGACATTAGACTAATAAGTAAAATTGAGAAAATAGAAATAAAAACTATGCCTAAAGTTTTAATCAATGAACAAAATAAAATAATTATGGCAAGCACACATGCAGAAATAGGACCCCTAGTATTATCAATTGAAAGAAAAGAAGAAGACTTATTTAGTAACAAAACAAATAAAAATATAAAAATAGAAATACAAAAGATGAAATTAAATGAATTCATATCAAATAATTCAACTAAGCTTAATAACAAAGAATTAATACAAATAATTAAAAGAGCAAATAAAATTTCTAAACTATACGGAGAATTAATTTTAGAGGAATAAATATGATAAATAAAATCAATTCACAACATATAAAAACACAAAATCAAATAAAAATATTAAAAGAAAAAGTAGGAGAAATAAATCAAAGCAAAAATGACAATAAACTTTATGAAGCTGCTCTAGAATTTGAAGCAATATTTATAAATCAAATGCTCAAGAGTATGAAAAATACTTTAAATAAAGAAAATAATTTAATTAATGGAGGACAAACAGAAGAAATTTTTGAAGACATGATTTATTCAGAAAGAGCAAAACAAATAGCCAAATCCAAAAATTTTAGGCTTGCTGATGTAATCTACAATCAAATTAAAATAACAAATAATCTTAGAAAATAATTAATATTTAATAAAAATATCAATTATTTTCTAAGTTGGCATGATTTTTGCATCACATCAAAAAGGGAGAAGGATGTTGATACACAAAATTTAAAAGATGGGAGAAGTAGTGTGAATATATTTAGCAATGAAGATTTAAATATATATCTAAAATCTGTAAGAGAACATAGACTTATAACTCACGAAGAAGAAATCGAACTTGCAAAACAGATAAAACTAGGAAGCTTAAAAGCAAAAAACCAAATGATAAATGCCAACTTACGTTTAGTTCTCAAAATAATTAAAAGATATGCTGGTAAAGGATTAAAAATAGAAGATCTAATACAAGAAGGAAATTTAGGTTTAATTAGAGCTGCAGAAAAATATGATCCGAGTAAAAATACCAAATTTTCAACTTATGCTTCATTTTGGATTAAACAATCTCTTCAAAGGGCATTAAACACAAAAACAAGACTTGTAAAAGTACCATACAGAAAAGAAAATTTAATACTTCAAATCAATAAATATCTAATGGAAGAAGAAAAATCACCCAAAAAAGAAGACATAATGGAAAGATTTAACTTGACAACTGCTCAATATGTAAAGATTATTCCTTACCTTGAAAAAGAATATTCTCTAGATAAAAAGATTGAAGGATCAGAAAATTCCACGCTACTAAATCTCTATGAAGATAATTCTTTTAATCCTGAGAGTACTCTTGAACAAAATTCAACATTAAAGCATCTAAACTATATACTAGAAACTAAACTAAATGAAAAAGAAAGATATATAATCAAGAAAAGATACAATTTGGACAATAGTGATAAAAAAAGCACATTAAAAGATATTTCTACAGAACTTGGAATATCTTCAGAAACTGTAAGACAGATCGAAAAAAGAGTACTAAAAAAACTCAGAGAAGAACTTTATCAATAAATATTGACTTAGTCACATATTTAAATATAATAAGAATTTCTGAGAATGAATATTCAAAATATTTATGTTTTTATTAAAAGACATAAGTTACAAATTAAAGTATTGTTTATCATAATTACATCTTTTGCATCAATAAGTATATTGTTTTCTAGTTTTGTATATCTAAAATCCAATAACAATAAAATTAATTTAAAGTTAAAAGATAAATTGGCAAAACTTAAAAGACACAATTTAACAAAAACAAAACAAAAATTAAAACTCAACAATTCAAAGCCAGAATTTTATCTTATAATTGATGACGTTGGATACGATGAATTTATGTTAGACGAATTTATAAAAATTAATCTAAACATTAATTTTTCAATTATTCCCTTTTTACCAAAATCAATGGAATTTTATAACAAACTACAAAATAAAAACAAAATTATAATGATTCATTTCCCAATGCAATCAAAACATAAAAATTCAATAGAAAAATTTCATATCAATATCAATGATGATGAAATCACTATAAGAACAAAAATTGAAACAACATTCAATACATATCCAAATGCAAAGATAATGAATAATCATATGGGAAGTCTTATTACCTCAAATGAAAACATTATGAAAATCATGTTAATAAAACTTAAAGAAAAAAATAAATATTTCTTTGACAGTCTAACTACTAAAGACAGCATATCTATACAAACTGGTAAAAGCATTGGAATCTTGGTAGAACAAAGAGATATATTCCTTGATAATAGAGATAATGAAAAATCTGTAATTAAAGCACTTGAACGAGCAAAACAAATAGCTAGAACAAAAGGAATTGTCAAAGTAATAGGACACATTTGGTCAAAAAACACCCTTAAAATACTTCAACAAGAATCAGAAAACTTAAAGAAAGAATTTGTATTTAAAAATTTAATAAACCTTTATCAAAGAGAGGAAAACAATGAAGGTACTTGGAATAGAAAGCTCATGTGATGATTGTTGTGCAGCTATAGTAGAAAATGGCAACACAATTTTAAGCAATATCAAACTTAGTCAAAAAGAACATAAAAAATATTATGGAATAGTACCAGAAATTGCCTCAAGACTACATACAGAATTTATTATGTATGTTTGTCAACAAGCCATAATAAGTGCTCAAATAAATATATCTGAAATAGATTTAATAGCAGTTACATCTCAACCTGGGCTTATTGGCTCTTTAATTGTTGGTGTAAACTTTGCCAAAGGACTGTCCATTGCCCTCAAAAAACCTCTAATTTGTATTGATCACATTCTAGGACATCTTTATGCACCCTTGCTGAATCACACAATAGAATATCCATTTCTATCATTAGTATTAAGTGGAGGTCACACAATACTTGCCAAACAAAATAATTTTGATGATATTGAAATACTTGGAAGAACACTCGATGATGCTTGTGGAGAAGCATTTGACAAAATAGCAAAACATTATAAGATGGGATTTCCTGGTGGCCCAAATATAGAAAAATTGGCTATAGACGGAAATCAATATGCATTTAATTTTCCAATTACAATTTTTGACAAAAAAGAAAATAGATATGACTTCTCATATTCGGGCCTCAAAACAGCATGCATACATCAACTTGAAAAATTTAAAAACAACAATGCCCAAATAACAAATAACAATATTGCTGCCAGTTTTCAAAGAGCAGCTTTTGAAAATTTAATAATTCCAATAAAAAGAGCAATAAAGGATACTAACATAAAAAAATTAATAATATCTGGAGGAGTAGCAAGCAACCTTTATTTAAGAGAAAAAATTAAAAACCTTGAAATAGAAACATACTATCCCCCAATCGACCTTTGTACAGACAACGCAGCAATGATTGCAGGAATTGGATATCTTATGTATTTAAAATATGGAGCAAGTTCCATTGAAACTAATGCAAACTCAAGAATAGAAAATTATAAATATACAAAAGGAGTAAAATTATGAAACGAGTATTAGCCATGCATGATATTTCAACCATAGGTAAAGCATCACTTACAATATGCATACCAGTAATATCATCATTTAATATTCAAGTTTGTCCACTAGTAACTGCCGTTCTCTCTGCAACAACAAATTACAAAGAATTCGAAATAATAGATTTAACAAATAAATTAAAAAAGTTTATACTATCCTGGAAAAATCAAAATGAAAATTTTGATATATTTTATAGTGGATTTCTTGGCAACAACAAACAACACAAAATAATAGAACAAATTCTAAAACTATTTAAATTTAAAAAAATAATAATTGATCCTGTTTTTGCAGACAATAACATGCTCTACCCTACTTTTGATTACAAAATAGTAAGTGGTTTTAGAGAAATAATAAAACATGCAGACATAATAACACCAAATATCACAGAATTAAAAATGTTAGCAAAAACTGAAAAAATTAGAAATAAAGATGAAATAATAAAAGCAACATCAAATCTTGAAATAAAAGGAACAATCATAGTTACAAGCATAGAAAAAGACAATCTCATAGGAACCGCTGCTTACAATACAAAAACAAAAGAATATTCGGAATTTTTTTTAGAAAAATTAGAACAAAATTTTAGTGGAACAGGAGACCTATTTACAAGCTTACTAATAGGATATCTTGAAACATATGAAATAGAATACGCATTAAAACAAGCAACTAAAGTCACTCACTCAATAATAAAACATTCTACTCTAAACAATAATTCGACAAAAAAAGACATTCAAATTGAATTTTTTTTAAAAAATAATTTTTAACATATTGCAATAATAAAAACCATTTATTTTAGTCTAATAAATGATTTATTATTTAAAAGAAAAAATGCAATATTTGCATTAAAATACATTATTAAATTAAAATAAAAAATATAGGAATTTAAACAATAAATGCAACAGTATATAAACACTAAGAAAAGGATTTTTTTTACAGGAGGGGGCACAGGAGGACATGTTTTTCCAGGAATAGCAATAATTTCCAAATTAAAAGAATATGATACAAATATTGAATTTTTTTGGCTTGGAAAAAAAAATTCAATAGAAGAAAAACTTATTCAAGAATACGAATATATCAAATTTATTGCAATTCCGTCAGGGAAATTCAGAAGATATTTTTCTCTACAAAATTTCACTGATTTTTTCAAAGTAATATTTGGAATAATAAAAAGCTTTCTCATCATACAAAAATATAAACCAAAAATCATATATGCAACTGGTGGTTTTGTATCAAGCCCTCCTATTATTGCAGCAAGTTTCCTTGGAGTAAAAAGTATAACTCACGAAATGGATCTTGATCCTGGACTTGCAACAAAAATTAACTCAAAATTTGCACACAAAATACATATAAGTTTTCAAGAAAGCACAAAATATTTTAAAAATAAAAACGTCTTATATACAGGATCACCAATAAGAAAAGAATTTTTAAATCCAAAATCAGATATAATCAAAAATTTGACTCAAAATACACAAAAACCCATAATTAGCATAATTGGGGGTTCCCTTGGAGCAGAAATTTTAAATAAATTAGTTATAAATATAAAAAACAAAATTGATGTCTATTTTATTCACCAATGTGGCAAAAATTTAGATCCAACTAGAGAAGACAATTATCTAAGAAAACAATTTTTTAATGCAGAAGAAATGGCAAGTATAATAAAATTTTCAGATATAATAATAAGCAGAGCTGGAGCTGGAGCCATTAAAGAATTTGCAAATGCCGGTGCATGCGCAATACTTGTTCCATTTATAAAGGGCTCACGAGGAGATCAAGTTAAAAATGCAAATTTATTAAAAAACCAAAATGCATGTTTAAAAATAGATGAAGATGACCTAAATGAAATTAAAATCATAAACTTGATAAAAGAAATTTTAAATAATAAAGAAAAATTTAATATAATAAAACAGAATATAAAAAAATTTCACAATCAAGATTCATCAAGTATAATATCCAATCTATTATTAAAGGAATTTGAGGACATCAATGCTAAACAATCCTTTTAAAATAACAGGCGTAGTTGACATATTAATAATAATAATTTTTACATCATTAGGCCTCAGAGGGTTTTTACGAGGTTTTATTAAAGAAATTACTGGATTTGTCGAAATTTTTACTTTAATATTTTTAATTTACAATAAAACTAATGATTTCAAGATATTAATATCGCCAATCCTTGATTTGTCATATGTTCAAGCACTATTAGTATTTTTTCTAGTAATACACATAGGATTCTTAATTTTACAAGCATTAATTGAATCAATAATAAGTCATCTTAAATTACTATTTTTCAATAGAATACTTGGTCTTGTACTTGGCTTACTTGAAGCTTTTGGAATAATAGCAATTGTAGTATATATAATTCATGCTCAACAAATATTTAATCCTAACTATTTCTTAGAAGGAAGTAACTTTCTTGAATATCTCAATCCTGGAATAAATTACCTATTTAAAATATCAAAAACATAGCAAAGAGAAGTAAAAATATGAAAATATTACCTGAAATAGCTAAAACAATAATTAATGAATATAAAAAAGAAAATTTAGCAAATGCAATGCTTTTTTGGGGAGAAAGATTTTCTTTTAAAAAGACAACTGCAATTGCACTAGCAAAAGAAATTCTAAATACAAAAAATTTAACAAATCCTAATTTAATTATTCTCTCAGATCTTAATGTAGTGGAAGCAAAAGCTTATCTCAGCTCAACATCAAACGAAGTTATAAATCGATATCTAGAATATGTTAAAAATATTATCTTTGCAAAATACAACTTTAGTAGTGACAAAAATTTAAAAAAAATAGAAACAAATATCAATTTTATTAATGATGTCTACTATAACAATCAATACAATGACACAACAAAAAAAGAACTTATTAATAAAATTGAAGAAATAATTAAAGAGATAAATTTTAACATTACAATTAAGGATGTTAGAAAAATTAAATACTGGGTACTATCTGAAAAAAACAAGATAAAAGTAATTTACATTAATACAATTGAAAACCTTAATTTTAATGTCTATAATGCATTATTAAAAATACTAGAAGAACCACCTTCAAATATCTATTTCATTTTAACCACAAGAAATAAAAATAAAATTCCAAAAACAATTTTATCAAGACTTAGAATATACAAATTCAACAAAGAAAACAGAGAATTTGAAATTAGTCTATTTCAGGAAACTTTTAAAAAAAATGATAAACTTACAATAGAAGAATATTTTAAATCATTTAATAGCGAAGAACATACCAAATTAAAAGAAGAAGTCAAAAAAATTTTAAATGTCATACAAGAAAAGCAAAGTATATTTAATCTAAGTTCAACTAATTTCATAAAAGACGACAACATATTCAGTCTATTTTTAGAAGAACTTGCAAACCAACTTAGAAATGAATTTTTAAACCAAAATTTAGATATAAACACATACTTACAAAGATTAGAATATCTAAAATATATAATGAAATATAATCCTTACAATCAAAATAAAAAATTAATAATCGAAAATCTAATGTTACATTATGAGGATTAATGAGCAAATTTTTAAAAAAAACATTGACCAAATTAAATAAATTATCAAGTGACCAAAAACTTAAATTCATACAAGATATTTATAAAAAAATAGAAATATATGATGGTATTTTCGCATCTATTAATGAAGGCATTATGGTACTTGATAAAATCAACAACATAATTTATCTAAACAAAATGTTATTTCAAATTCTATCTATAAGCCCCAAATATAAATTAGAAACTCTTAAAGATATTTCAATTCCAACACTAACAAATCTCATAGAAGAACTAGCAACAAATGAAGATAAAATAATAGGATTTGAAGTACAAATTTCAACAAACATATATATCAAAATATCATTTATGCCATATGTAAGAGATCAAAAACTTGAAGGAAATATCATTTTAATTGAAGACATTAAAGATAAAAAACATAAAGAAGAACTCTTTAGAAGAGCTGAAGCTTTAGCTGCATTTACAAGACATGCAAGAAACATAGCACATGAAATTAAAAATCCTCTAGGAGCAATTGATATAAATTTACAACTCCTTAAAAAAGAAATAGATAAACAAAACATCGAAAGTACAAAAACAAATCATTACTTTAAAATAATTAAAGAAGAAATAAATAGAATGGACAAAACAGTAACAGATTTCTTATTAACAGTAAGACCAATAAAAATAATGCCACAAAAAAAAGATATTTCAGATATTATAAAAAGTGTATATAATTTATTAAATCCAGAATTAAAAAATAAAAATATTAAATTTATACTTAGTTTAAAAAAAGTAAGCTTTGTATTAATTGATGAAAAACTTATAAGACAAGTAATTATTAATATAGTAAAAAATGCAGAAGAAGCATTACTTGAATCAAATAAAAAAATAAAAAAAATAGAAATATCTATTCATGAAAATGAAAATAACATTTATGTTTCTATTAAAGATAATGCTAATGGAATAACAAACGAAACAAAAGACGATATATTTAAACCACAATTTAGTACAAAAGAAAATGGAAGTGGTATAGGACTTACCATTTCCTATAAAATAGTGAAAGAACATGGTGGTGAAATTTTTGTAGAAAGTAAAGAAATGAAAGGAACATCTTTTACAATAACACTTCCAAAATTAAATAAAGGCAAAATTTTAATTGAAGGATGTTTAGAAAATGAGTAAATTATTGGTAGCAGATGATGAAAAAAACATACGAGAAGGAATAGCAACTTATCTTGAAGAAGAAGGTTACTTTGTATTTACTGCTAGTGATGGCGAAGAAGCTCTTGAAACAATTCAAAATGAAAAAATCGATGCTATAATATCTGATCTTCGAATGCCTCAAATATCAGGAGAAGAATTATTAAAAATTGTAAAAGATAGAAATCCAAATATACCTTTTATCATTCTTACAGCACACGGCACTGTAGATTCAGCTGTTGATGCTATGCGAGAGGGTGCTTATGACTTTTTAACAAAACCTGTTGACCTTGAAAGACTATTATTAATCATCAAGCGAGCTTTAAAAAAAAGGAATGACAAAACACAACAAAATGTATTACAAAAAAACGTCATTATAAGAAAAAATTTAAGCTATTACGAAGAAATATTTGGAAAATCACTTATAATGCAAAAAATCTTAGAACTTGTAAAGAAAATTGCAAAATCAAAAGCATCTGTTCTAATAACTGGAGAAAGCGGTGTTGGAAAAGAAGTAATAGCAGATGCAATATTTGATTTATCAAATAGAAACGACAAACCTTTTATTAAAGTCAATTGTGCCGCACTATCTGAAAGCATACTTGAGAGTGAACTTTTTGGACATGAAAAAGGAGCATTCACAGGTGCAATTTCCCAAAAAAAAGGCAGATTTGAACTAGCGGATAAAGGAACCATATTTTTAGATGAAATAGTAGAAGTATCACCTGAAGTACAAGTAAAATTATTAAGAGTACTGCAAAATAAAACCTTTGAACGAGTAGGCGGAGAAACTACTATGCAAGTTGACATTAGGTTACTAACAGCAACAAATAAAAATATTGAAGAAGAAATTCAAAAAGGAAAATTTAGAGAAGATTTATTTTATAGACTTAATATAATAAATATAAATATTCCACCATTAAGAGAAAGAAAAGATGACATTCCAAATTTAACAAAAATACTAATTAAAGATGTTGCAAGTGAAAATAATAAAGAAGAAAAAAGTATTTCAAATGATGCACTAAAAGCTCTTTATGCATATGATTGGCCAGGGAATATCAGAGAATTAAAAAATGTACTTGAGAGTGCATTAATCCTATCTAAAGGGAAACAAATTGTTAAAGATGATCTACCCCCTAAAATCAAAAACAACACAAATCAATCATTTAATATAACACTACCAATAGGAATAAGCTTAAAAGAAGCAGAAAAAGAGATCATAAAACAAACACTTCTTCATTCCAAGAATAATAAAAGTAAATGTGCTGAAATACTTAAAATTGGAAGAAAAACTTTACACAATAAAATCACAGAATATAAAATACATTAACTATTAATAAATAATCAATATCAAACAATATAGCCATTATCTGATGGTGTATATTTTTTATACTAAAAAAATTCCAATAGTAACAATAATATATCAAGTCGAAACATATTAAATAAATCTTTTAAATAAAGTGTAGCAAAAAATTACACCCTTATATTTAATTTATCTTAAAATATAACATAATAATAAACACAATTTAATAATACAATTATGTTTACTTTAAAATTGTTACAGGATTAATAGGAGCATCTCTCTTTAATATTTCAAAATGTAAATGAGGCCCTGTAGATCTACCAGTTTGTCCTACTTTACCAATAATATCTCCTGTTCTTAAAATATCCCCCCTTTTGACAACATAAGAATTAAGATGTCCATAAAGAGATTTAACATTATTTTTATGTTCAACAACAACAAAATTACCATAAACATTATTAAACCCAACTAAACCTACAACACCATAAGCCGAACAAAAAACTAAAGTGTTAATCGGCGCTGCAAGATCTATACCTGTATGAAAATTTTTAACACCAGTAAAAGGATCTGGTCTAAATCCAAAATCAGAACTTATGATAAATTTCTTTAAAGGGAAAATAAAATCAGAATTTAAAAAGAAAAGCATCTCTGTAGTTGAAAAAAAACTTAATTTTGGTTGTTCAATCGAATCAAAAAAATAAAACTCATAAATCTTATTATTCCTCTTAATTTTTACTTTCTCTGCTTTTTTTAAATCCCTTGTTGCTAAGAGTAAATTATTAAATCTATATTCCCTACTATTAAAGATAAAAAGACCTTTCTTACTGGGAAATAAAATTTCTTGTCCTACCTTTAAAACAGGAGAATCTAACATGTTAATTGTAGCAATACTAGCCTGCCAACCATTCAATTTATTCGCAATCCTAAAAAAAGTATCACCTTCCTTTACTCGATATAAATAAATAAACAAAGGAACATTTTCTCTTTTATTATATTTAACAATTTTTTTTCTCAGATCATAAAAAACAGGATCTTTATTTGAAAAACTTTTTATCTCAGGATAAGAATATATGTAATTAAATTGTACAACAAAAAATAGAGTTGCAAATAAAAAAATACATTTACTCATAATAGCTAAACCCCAATTAATATAATAAAACTTTAAAAAAAAAAGAAATAATAAATAAACTTGTAAATAAATAAAAACTATATTAAACTAGTCTTAATTATGGAATTAAATGAATATCAAACAAAAGCTAAACAAACTGCAAAATATAAAAATAAAAAAGAAGAACTGATTTTAAGCACACTTGGCCTTGCTGGAGAAACAGGAGAAGTAGTAGAAAAAATAAAAAAATTAGGTCGAGATAGAGAATACGTCCTTGATGAGGAATATTTATTAGCAATAAAGAAAGAACTTGGTGACGTATTGTGGTATATTTCAAATTTAAGTAATAACCTTGGAATAACACTTGAAGATGTTGCAATCACAAATCTAGAAAAGTTAAAAAAAAGACATAAAAACGGTACAATTAGTGGTGAGGGTGATGAGAGATAACAAACATCAATTCTATGTAAATACATAAATTACGATGGGAATTTATATAAAAGGCCTCTTAATTGGTATCGCAAATATAATACCAGGCATTTCAGGAGGCACGATAGCCTTAATCACAGGAATATACTATAACATCATTTATTCGTCGACAAATCTTGTAAAACTAAAAAGAGTAAAAGAAAGCATAACTTTTTTGGGAAAATTATCACTCGGAATATTAACCTCAACAACAATATTTGCAAAAATACTTAAAAAATATATTTTAGACAATGCAACAAAAGAAATGTATTTAAATATATTTTTTATAGGACTAATACTAGGAAGTATATTTACATTAAAAAAAGAGATTAATACAAATTCAACATTTAATATCAATACAAAAATTAATAAATACTTATTATTTATATCTGGCCTTTTAACTATACTATTTCTCTTAATCCTAAAGCATCATAATGTATCACTAAACCTAACAACAAATCAAGATAAAACATCAATTCAATACTATTTATTACTTGCCTGTTCAGGAATAATAGGTGGTTCTGCAATGATATTACCAGGTATCTCAGGCTCACTCATATTATTAAGTCTTGGAACTTACAAAGAAATAATCAACATAATAGCACAAATTAAAATAATACCATGTATCATATTTAGTACTTTTACAATAATAGGCATAGGAATCACAATAATAATAATTAAAAAAACAATAGAAAAATACTTAATTGATTTTCTCTATCTATCTATAGGACTAATTTCAGGAACAATTATACAAATGACATTTCTTACAACCAAACTACAAATAAAACTTAGTCTACAAATTTATGTCTTTTCAATTATCTTATTTATTGGCGGAATTTATATAAACAACCTACTTAACAATAAAAACAATCCTAAAATTTGAAATACCGAAAACCGGACTTGAACCGGTACGGAGCTTCCTCCTCAGGATTTTAAGTCCTGTGTGTCTACCACTTCCACCATTTCGGCATCGGTAGTAATAATATAACAATGCAATAATGATGTCAAGAACTAAGAATTGCAAAACCTATTTAATTAAAATACTTTTTGGCAAGCCGCTCATATAAAAATTATTATACAAATAGCTTAAAACAACATACCTTAAAGAATGAATAGAAATTTGTGCTACAAAATTAGAATAAACCTTAGAACTAATGGCATTAATGATATAAAAAGGATTAATAGAATTATAAATTAAATTAAAAAAACCATTCTTAATAATCATATCTAACAAGATAAGTTCACTCTTATCTAAAATAAAAAGCAAATTTTCATACCTATAACTTAAATATTTAAGTTGCTCATTAACAAGATCAATATCCAAATTATTAGCTATTTTCTCATCAAAATTAAAAATAACAATCCCATAATGCCGATCTTTAAACACAAAATCAACAACCACACCCAATCTACATGCATAAAATCCCTCTATTAAATCTAAAATTTGAATTTTAATTTTTTCTTTAGAAAGAATACTTATTGATAAAATATCATTTTGTCCAATAAAATATGCATTTTGAAAATCTCCAAATGCAACTTTATTATTAATAAGATCCAACTCCTCTTTATTCTTTAAATTTTTAACAATCACTAAATCAAAATCAAAAAAAGATAGATTATAAGCAATATCTACTAACGCATTAATTGAAATCAAATTTTTTTGGAAATTAATAACACTAAATTCCAAAATACTAAAATCTCTTTTCGGAAAACTACAAGATAATACCAACAAACTAAGAAATAAATTTCTCAAGTTCAAGTCTAGTAGTAATAATCTGAAAGACAAGCCCATATTTTACTGCTGATTCGCTGTCTAACCAAAAATCCCTATCAGTATCTTTTTCAACTTTATTAAGCTCCTGGCCCGTCTCTTTTGCAATAATATCATTAAGTTCACTCTTAACTTTATTAAGCTCATTTGTATAAATTTCAATATCCGTAGCAACACCTTTAAAACCACTTAATGGTTGGTGCAATAAATATCTTGCATGTGGCAAAGAAAACCTACTCTTTGAATCTGCTGCTAAGAAAATCAAAGCACCAGCACTTGCAACAAGCCCAACTCCAATCGTAAAAACTTTGGGCCTTACAAAACGTATCATATTAAAAATAGCAAAACCAGCATCAATGTCACCACCTTCTGAATCAATATAAACAAATATTGGTTTTGTAGAATCTGATGCTTCTAAAAATAATATTTTTTCTTGAAACAACTTAGAAGTATCTTTATCAATTTCACCTGTAATAACTATTGATCTACTCTTTAATGCAAATTCTAATGATTTTTGTATTTCTGTTTGCACATTCATATCCTTAAAATCCATAAACTTACCTTTTAAACAATTATAATTAAATATATATAATTATAATTAAAAACAAAAGGTTTTTAAATCTCAACACACATAATAAAAATAAATAGTATATTAAAATAAATAATTATTCAAAAAAATCAAATTTAACATAAAGGAAAATTAAATGGAATATGAATTTGCAATTATTGGTGGTGGGATTGCTGGAAGTACTTTAACTTATGAAATACTTCAAAGAAAAAAAAGTGTAATTTTATTTGATGATGGCATTCAAAAAGCAACAACAATAGCAGGAGGAGTTATTAACCCCATTATGGGAAGAAAAATGAATATTGCTTGGAGAGAATCTGAAATTTTTTTCTTTGCAATTCAATATTACAAAGAAATGGAAAAAAATATTCATTGCAATATTTTAAAAGAAATTCCTATTTTTAGACCATTTACCACAAAAACACAAAAAGAAGAATTACTTTCCAAAATAAATAATTATTCAAATATAGAAAAGTTTATTATCGAAATAAAAAATGACAAAATAAACGATTTCTGTAATGACAATGATGGAGGCATACTAATCAAGGGAGCAACAATTAACACAGAACTATACATAAACAATCTCAAAAAATACTTTATTAAATATCAAGCATATACAGAACAAGAAATAAATAATAAAAATCTTAAAATAGATGAAAATTTCTTTACAATAAACAAACTTAAATTTAAAAAACTAATATTTACAAAAGGATATAAAGAAAAAATTGAAGGGCTCTTTTCATATCTTCCATTTAAATTAGCAAAAGGAGAAATGCTTATAGTAGAAATTAAAGGTCTCAATCTAAAAGAAATATACAATAGACATGTATCACTAATACCTCTAGAAAATAGTAAATACTATCTTGGAGGAACTTATGAATGGAACACTTTAGATACAAACACAAATGAATGGGCAAAAAAAGAATTATTAAAAAAACTAGAAAAAATTACAAATCTAAATTATAAAGTAATAAAACATAAAGCACACATAAGACCTGCCACAATTGATAGAGAACCATTTCTTGGAGAACATCCACAATATAAAAATATATTCATCTTAAATGGATTTGGAACAAGAGGAATATCAATGGCACCATATTTATCTAAAAAAATCTTAGATTATATTGAAAACAAATCTAATTTACCAACTTATTACGATATTAAAAGATATGAAAACTTATATAATCATTCAAATAAAAAAGGTACTATCAAATAACCAATTAATTCGTATTAGAACTTTTATTAAAATAAATAATTTCTATTTGAAACATTTCTAAATTATCAAAAAAAATAATATAATGTTTGCAGTGTGTGCAAAATAAAACATAATAGTAAAAATAAAATATATCTATCTTTTATAAAATCAAATACTCAATATGTAATATCAAGGAGTATCTACTATTAAATTAAAAAATCATTTAAAAAAAATGCAAAATACCAATATAATCATGCACATTTTAAAAGCCAATTTTAACATGTATATCCATAATTTACTAAACAAAAAGAATTGGGAGATTATTTTTGAATTTTAATATTAATATTCTTGGCACAGGAGGCACAAGACCATTACACAACAGATATTTAACATCTGTTTTAATTGAATACCACGGAGAAAGTATTCTTTTTGACTGTGGAGAAGCTACACAAATGTCTCTTAGGAAACAAAAAATATCATGGCAAAAAATTAAAATGATTTGTATCACACATTTACACGCCGATCATATCACAGGACTACTTGGAATAGTAATGTTAATGGCACAAAGTGGTGATACAAGAAAAGAACCTTTAACCATTATTGGCCCTATAGGTATCAAAAAATATTTAGAAACAAATATTGAACTCTTAAGAGTACATAAAAATTATCAAATAATATATAAAGAAATAATAATTAATAAGACAGAACCTGTACTATATGAAGATAAAAGAAAAAGAATTGAATATATAAAACTTAAACATTCAATAGATTGTATTGGATATTTATTTATAGAAAAAGATAAACCTGGTAAATTTGACATACAAAAAGCAGAAAGCCTAAATATACCAAAAGGACCTATTAGAAAAAAACTACAAGAAGGATATGAAGTAATGCTGAATGGAAGAAAAATAGTTCCTTCTGAAATATTAGGAGAAACAAAAAAAGGACTCAAATTTGCATATATTACAGATACGGCTTACTTTGAAGAATTAAGCACATATATTCAAAATTTCAATTTAGTAATTATTGAGAGTACATTTAAAGATGACTTAAAAGAAGAAGCTAAAAAAAAATTACATCTAACAGCAAAATTAGCAGCACAAATTACAAAAAAAGCAAAAGTATATCAAACTGGACTTATACATTTTAGTGAAAGATATACTTTAAATAAAGACCTATACGAATTATTAAATGAAGCACAACAAGAATATCCAAATGGAAACATATTCTTAGCAAAAGATGGTATGAAACTTAAAGCAAATAAAGATAAATTTATTATAAAATAATAATATCTAAGGAGATAACAAATGATCAATGTAAACAACATTACTAAAACATATGGTTCATTTACAGCTCTCTTAAATGTTAGCTTCAAAGTTAACGAAGGAGAAGTGCTTGGAATACTTGGCCCAAATGGAGCAGGAAAATCCACATTAATCAAAATTTTAACATCATTTCATTATCCAACTAAAGGCAATGTAAAAATCTTTGGAAAAGATATAACAAAAAATCCAAAAGAAATATTGCAAAATATAGGCTACATACCTGAAAAATTAGCTCTCTATCCTGAATTATCCGTTAAAGAATATTTAAACTTTATATCCGAAATTAAAGGTGTTACAAATCACAATAAAGAAATAGATAGAGTAATAAGCATTTTCAAACTTGAAAGTGTCAAAAATAAACTAATATCCACATTATCAAAAGGATTTAAACAAAGAGTAGGAATAGCTGGTGCTTTAATTAATAATCCCAAACTTGTAATACTAGATGAACCTACAAACGGACTTGACCCAAACCAAATTATCGAATTTAAAGACTTTTTAAAAGAACTTGCAAAAACCAGTACAATACTATTTTCATCTCACATTCTAAGTGAAGTTGAGTCAATATGCAAAAGAATCGTCATTATTAATAATGGACAAATTATTGCCGATGACACTAAAGCAAATATAGCCAAAAACAGACTTCAAGAATCTGAAATAGAGCTTATTATTTACAAAGATTCTGAAACAATCAAAGAACATTTCAATAACAATGATATATTTACATCAATTAAAATAGAAGAATTTGAAAAAGAAACCAATGTTTCATTAAAACTCAAACCCAATAAAACTGAAAGAGAACTTTTTAATTATATTACAAGTAAAGGAATAATACTTAAAGCAATGATTCCAAAACATGAAAGTCTAGAAAAAATATTTAGCAAATTAACAAAGGAGAGAAAAGAATGAAAATAGATCTAAGACAATCCTTAATTTTGTCAAAAAAAGAATTAAAAGTTTTATTTGGAACGCCAACTGCATATGTTGTAATATTATTTTTCTTAATATTTGTAAACTTTTCTTTTATTTTCTTATCAGGATTTTTTATCAAAGACAACGCATCATTAATGTCTTATTTCTCATCAATGCCTATAATTTTAATGTTGGTTCTCCCAGCTCTAAGTATGGGAGTATTCTCAGAAGAATACAAAACGGGAAGTATTGAATTACTATATGCACTACCAATAAATCCACAAGAAATAGTACTTGGCAAATTTATTACACTTAAAATATTTACACTAATACTCTTTGCTCTTACATTGCCACTAACATTAATGACAATCTTCATGGGTGAATTTGATCTTGGTATAATATTCCTTCAATATCTAGGAATAATTCTTTATTCTTACTCAGTGCTCAGCATAGGAGTTTTTATATCTTCCATTACCAAAAGTCAAATAGTGTCTTACATATTAAGCGTTTTTGTTTTGATCATAATAGTATTTTCAGGAAAGTTAGTAATGATATTTGGAAAAGACAATATATTTGGACAAATACTAAATTTTATCTCAATTAGTAATCATTTTGGTTACTTTAACATGGGAATATTAAACTTATCAGATTTAATTTACTTCAGCACGTTTACAATTACATTTTTAATACTAAGCGCATATAGCATAAGATTAAAAAAATGGAGATAGTTATTTTATGAAAAACAAACATCAAGAGATTCTAAATTTAACCTTAAACCTTATAATAATATTGCTAATCTTTTGTAATATATCTGTTTTTACTTTCAAAATAGATCTTACTAAAAACAAAGCTTTTACGATTTCTCAAGTTACAAAAGATTTATTTTCAAATGCGAATGAAAAAATATATATTACTTATTATAATTCTGCAAGCCTTGGCAATTATTTTGCATTCCCGGAACAAATAAAAAATTTTTTAACAAGTTTTTCTGACGCTTCAAGAGGAAAAGTGATTTATAAAGATATAGATGCTGATAAAATAGCAACTCCATTAGAACAAATTGGAATTCCATCACAACAAATAGATTTAAGAGAAATTAATCAGCTCTCAATACTAAAAATATATTCAGGAATTGAAATCACATATGAAGGCAAACGTGAAGTACTTCCAATAGTAACAGAAATTAGCAATTTAGAATATGATCTTGCAAGCAGTCTGGACAAATTAATAAATAATACACAAAAAATATTAGGACTCGTATTTGGAGATACAAATTTAAAAGCAACACATAAAAACTTTATAGAAATAATGCAAAAAGTTTTTAAAACAGAAGTTAAAGAAATAAATATAGAAAACGAACAATTACAAGACATCAATGGATTATTTATTATTGGCTCTAAAGACATAAATGAAAACACATTAAAAAAAATTGATGAGTTTATCGTCAATAATGGAAGAATATTAATAACTACAAGTAAAATTGATTATAATCCTCAAAACCCATATACAACAACTTCTACTCAATCTCCAATATTTAACCTAATTGAAAGTTATGGTATTAAATATAACGAAAATATTATACTTGACAAGAGATCACCAAGTCTTTTCTTAGGAGGCAATTTCCAAACTTATTACCCATGGATCTTGATTAATAAAAATAATATCATAGATTCTAATAATCCTTTACTTAAAAATTTTTACGATGCTATCATTCCTTGGAGTAATTCACTAAATCTTATAGAAACAAAAGAAAATAATGATGACATAAAATATTCACCCTTATTTACAAGTTCTAAAGAATCTTGGCAAGTCAACAACGAAGAAGTTGCAAACATAGCCATGTATTCATTTAATATACCTAAAACATTTGATAAAGAAAATCAACAAATTCTTGGATATTCAGTTGAAGGAAAAATTAAAAGTCTATATAAAGACATAAAATCTGCAAATTCAAAAATAGTGTTACTAGGTTCAAACATGATCTTTAGCGATTACATGTATAATGGTTCACCCTCTAATTTTGAATTTGCTGGACGAATTTCAGACTATTTAATGCAAAAAGAAGCTTTTTTTAACATTAAATCAAGAGAAGTACGCTCAAAACTAAAATTTATAAATTCTTCAAAAGAAATGTTAAACGCAAAATTTTCATTAATAGTCATAAATTTGGTTATACTACCTATAGCAATAATAATATTTGGACTTATTAGATTTACAAAAAAACGAAAAATCAACTAATGAAGGAGAACTTATGAATAATAAATACACATTGCTAGGAATTAAAGAGAACATAAAAATAGTAATAATCATAATATTAATATCCACATTTTTGTTAGGAATAATCTTCTCAAAGCAAAACCAAGTTACAAGACTTTTAGAAGAAAAATTATTTACAATTGACTTTAAAAAAACTGCAAAAATTGAAACAGCTCTTGAAGGAACAATTATAAAAGCAGGAACAGGTTGGGAACTTAAATACAACGATATCAAACTTCCAATTGATGAACAAAGGGTTAATTCTATGATTCAAAATCTAGAAAAACTCGAAAAAAATAAACTTGTAAGCAGAAATCCAAAAAAACATAAAGAACTGGGAATCAACGAAAATCCTGCTTTTAAATTTTTTGACGAACAAAATAATCTGCTAACAGAAATATTTATTGGAAATCCAGGAGAAGGAGATTCACGATTATCTTATATCAAGGGAAGTGACGAGAATGTATATCTAACAAATAACATCTTCCTATCTTACAAAGGCAACTCTTACAACACATTTGCCGATACCAAACTCTTTAATGAAAACAATGCAAAAATAGAAAGTTTGTCCTTTAAAATAGCAAATAAATCAAAAAAATCTGAAGAAAATTCAATACAAAATGATTATAGAGTATATATTAAAGACGGCCTTTACTTTATCAATCAAAAAGTATTAAAACAAGAAAAACTTTTACAAATAATTCAAGAATTCACAACAGATGGCCTTGAGATAGATCAAAATAAAATTAATGATTATAACCTACAATATAACATTGAAATACAATGGGACAATAAAAGTATCAGTAACATTGATGTTTATATTAACAAAGATGAAAAAAACAAAGATATCTTAATGAAAAGAGACAATGATGTATATTATTATACTACCAATAGATGGTCATTCTTTGATGTATTTAATTTAGAAAAAAAAATAGAACAAAAAGATAAAGAATCTACTGAAGATCATCTAGAACACAATGATCACAATTAATATCTCGATATAGTCGATATAAAATAAAGACAGAAAAACAAAAATATAAAAAGGACATTACAAAAAAATAAGAATATAAAATATAAAGTATCCTGCTCTTGGGTAGGATATTATAATATACAACTAAACTTATAAAATCATCACTCAATTCAAAGTTAACTTTAACTTTTTTAATAAAAATACTATTTATTAAAAAAGTTGGTTCTAATTTATCGGATAATCTATAAATTGAATCATCTTTTGATTTATAAACTAACATACCATTAACCGATGATAATAAATAATAAGAATTCACTAAATCATTATCAAACAAAGTGTTAGAAAAATAATTTTCCAAATCTAAATCTTTAAAAAAATTCATATTATATGATTTCACATCATTAATTAAATCATCAAAATCAAAATCAATTTGATTTAAAAATTTATTAATAAAGTAAAAAAAAGTTAAAAACAAAAATAAAATTGAAGTTATAAAAAACAAAAAATAGTATCTAATTAAATAGATAATCCTACTCTCTTTCTAGTAAACGCTTAATCTTTTGTAAAATCTCATATTCTTTTTTAATTTTAAAATTATTACCCTTAGGATTAAAAGAAAGTTCATTTTCTAAATTATCAATAAACTTAACTAACAACGCACGTTCTTCATCACTTAAATTAATCTGACTTAAATAATCATTATCATTAAACTTATTTATTATAGCCTCAACATCAGTAAAACTAAAATTACAAGAATTATAACCATCCCCGGTAGTCTCTTGTTCTTTTAAAAAAGATGCATTTAATTTTTCATCCTGTCCCACTTTTTCTTCTAAATCACCTGCATCATCGTAAAGATTTTTCTCTTCAAAATCTTTAATACAATTTTGTAAATCCACATAATTTAAATCCGCCTTTAACACATCTTCAAAATTATCAAATTTTTTCAAATTAGAAGAAACAACATTACTATTTTTATGCCCTACTGTTAAAGTAGAATCATGATCACTTTCTTGTAGCTTGCCATCATTAATCATGTCTAAGCTATTAACCTTATGATCAGTAATATCAACTAAACCATCTAATTCTTTATTACCTTCCTGAACTTCCACATCATTTGCATCTTGCAAATTTTGATCTAAAGACATAGCTTCATTTAAATTGGAATTTAAAGAATGCTGTTCATATTTACCCAAATTATCCTGCTCAAAAGATGCAATATCACTCTCTATATTTTTCATATCTGAAGTAACTTCATTTACACTGGAATTATCAATATAATCATTCTCGCTCTTCAACTCAACATTAGTAGGATTCTCATCAGTAAAAGAACTAGTCAAAATCTTATTATATTCATCCAAACTTGCAGCAGAAGCCTGATCACTACCATCCTCATGAACAATATTATCCATCTTTAAAGAAGAAGATTCTTCTAATAAATCAATATTCTCAGACATTGCCAAATTAGATTTTAAGGATTCATTTTTTTCTGTTTCTGACAATTTATCTTGAACACCATATATATCATTATTGTATAAAGATAAATTATTATCGATATCTAAACTCTTACGATCATCCATCAAAATTTCTTTGGGTTCAGAATCATCCTCTACAGCATTACCATTATTACCATTATCAAAATTCTTCTTATTATCACTCGAAATTTCATTAAGCCCTTCAAGTAAAGCATCTAATTCTTCCTGAGCAAGCGAAACATTTGGCAAATTATTCTCTCGTTTTAGCACTTCACTAAATTCATTATCTCTAACAATAATGTCATCATGAGATTTCATAAAACCCATTGATTTTAAGCTAGAGTGATCAGAATTTTCAAGAAAATCCAAACTACGATCAAGTATTGTATTTTCAACTCTAGAAATACGTCCCTCAACCTTTTTTAAATAATCAACCAACTCACCATGCCTTTGCTTTAAAGAAGAATCAAGTTTTAATAACTTTTCGTCCAATAGAACTTTAATATCATCAGAACGTATAGAAACAACTTGTGCATTAACTGAGTGCTGTAAAAACACACTATCCATATCAAAATCAACTTTTTTAGGGCCTTCTTTAATAAAGAAAGAATTCTTATGACTTATCATATTAAAAATTTTTCTCCAAATTTAGTTAAACAAAGACAACATACTCATACTTTACAAGTATACAATTACAATATAACATGCTATAGAACATATTATATTGTAATTATGTACTTGTAAATATAATATATTAAAGATATAATTACAATATAATATGTTCCTAATACAAAAAATTATGTTTTCTGTTTACGTAGGTGTAATAAGTTATTTCATAATAGCACCAATTTTTGGAGAAACAGGAATTATTAACTATAAAAAATTAAACAATAATCTCATTATGATGAAAAAGCATATAGAAAACTTAAAAATGATACAAAAAAATTTAAAAACAAAATATATTAATTTACAAATATCGAAACCAGCTATCTTAAGAGAAGCAAGCAAACTAGGTTATTATCCTCAAAATTCAATTATCATAAAAAATTCTGATGAAGATGAAAATTATTATCAAGGCAATATATTAAACATAAAACAAACATCAAACAATACAAACATAGACAAAAATTTTTACTTAATATCAATAGTACTTTCACTGATATTTTATTTTTTACTCAGTTATTTTGAAAAAATAAAAATTCTTCACCAAGGGAGGTAACTACAGCTATATTTATCATAAAAAATGTACTATATATGGCGATTAATGTCATTATATCAACATTTTTTTGTATATCAATATTAAATGCATTTTCAAATAATCGTCCAAATATTCCATTCATAAAAACAAATATATTTAAAGACTATTTGGAATATATTGGATTAATTAAAAGCATTGAAAGCTACAAGTTAATATATGATTTTGATCCAAATGCTCCATTAAGTAAAGATTATTTTGCCAAACACATCTCAGGATCTCTATACATAGTCTACAAAACTCAATATCAAGGAATAATCTGGAACACTACCTATAACACTCCTCTTATAAAAGGCAAATCACCAATAAGTGTCATTTTTAGTAAAATAAAAAACACATTAACAATATCAATTCCAGGTTTAATATTATCTTACTTAATAGCCATTTTTTTTATTATTATATGGACATTTTTTGTAAAAAATAAAATTTTAAATAATATTTTAGAATATATAATGCTATTTTTACATTCACTACCAAGAAACTTAATCATAATGTTAGTAATTACTATACTTTACTACCTCAACATAAATCAAAAAAACCTGATAATAGGTGGATTTGCATGGTTTTTTTCATTTTTCATATTTAACGCTGTAATTTTTAAACAATCCCTAACAAAAAATTTATCTGAACCTTATATAATAAGTGCAAAATCAAGGGGTATCAAAAATTTTTCAATAATAACATTTCACTCATTAATTCCCTCTTTAACTTCATTAATCACTCAACTCCGATCCACTCTTACAACATCATTCTTTGGTTCCTCTTTTATTGAGATAACATTTGGAATTGATGGGATTGGGGCTTTAACAATTAATGCAATGAAAAATAACGATTATATAGTTTATAGAGACTTACTATTTGTTGGAGTATTAATTATGTTAATAACAAATTTAATAACAGATATACTAACATACAATATGAATCCTTATAAGGATATATTAGAATAATGAATAAATTTAAAAGATCATATATTTTATTATTGAGTATTTTCATTTTATTTCTAATAATAATTCCCAATTTAATAAATGAAAATTCAAAATTTGCAATATATAAAAAAGACCCAAATAAAATATACATTAAGCAAACAAACAAATTGCCGCAAACACCAACAAATACAAATCCTTTAGGAATTGATAAAATGGGTAGAGATATATTATCAAGATTAATATTAGCAACTAGAAATTCTATTTTACTTGCATTTAGTTATGCAGCAATTTCTGCAATAATTGGAATTTTTATAGGAATAATAATCGGTAATTTCAAATTCAAAACTTGTTTGATAATTTCAAAATTAATAGAATCATTACAAACAATACCATTTTTCTATGTATTAATGTTAATTCTTTATTATTTTTCAAAACAAAAAAACTACAACATACTAGAGGTATCATTTATACTAGCAATAGTACACGGATGGATCAAATTTTCATTCATCACAAGAAATAACACACTACTAATTAAAAACCTTGATTATATAAAAACAAGCAAAATGATGGGTGCAAGCCAATATAGAATAATAATGTATCACATATTTCCCGAAATTTTTTCATCAATTTCATCAATCATTCCCCTACAAATCTCAAAAAGCCTAACAACTTTTGAAGTAGTAAACTTTTTACAACAACAAGACAAAAGCTATTATCCAAGTCTTGGAGAACTTTTAAGATATATAGAAATGGGAAAAGAATATTTTTGGATATGGATAAATCCCCTAATAATATTATTAATAATAAACATTATCTTAACATCAATAAATCTCAAACTAAAAAAACACACAAAATTTTTCATATCATCATAAATTATAATCAAACAAGTCTTGGTGCAAATTTTTCTAAAAAACAATTTTTACAGTTTTGACTACGTGATGTACAAACATCTCTTCCATGCCTATTAATAGCCATAGAAAATCTATATTGTTTATCAGCAGGTATTCTATTTCTTAAATCTAATTCAATTTTTAAAGGTGTCTTCTCAAAAGTAATTCCATGTCTAATCACAACTCTACTAAAATGAGTATCTACAATAATAGCTGGCTTTTTATAAACAACACCAAGAATAACATTGGCTGTTTTTCTACCTACTCCTGGCAAAGATATAAGATCAAAAATATTATCTGGAATAATACCATCAAAATTTTCCAAAATCATTCGTGCACAATTTATAATATTTTTAGATTTATTTGAATAAAATCCTAATTTATAAATTAATCTTTCAACATCTACTAAATCAGCACATGCCAAACTTTTAAAATCACCATATTTATCAAAAAGTTTAGGTGCAATCTTATTAACCATATTATCAGTCGTTCTTGCACTCAAAATCACCATTATTAAAAGTTCGTAATTATTTTTAAAAGTTAAAAAAGGTTTTACATAAGGATAGCGAAATAAAGTTTCATCTACAATTAAATCAATATTAACCATAAAAATAATTATAAATTATATGTATAGTCATAATAAAGGATAAGCAATAATATTTTATTGACAAGGATTTTTCAACATGGTATACTCAATTTTAGGCTCAAAAGCGCTAATAGCTCAATGGGATAGAGCAACAGACTTCTAATCTGTAGGTTTTAGGTTCAAGTCCTAATTGGCGCGTAATTTTTTCGGGACATGGCCTAGCGGCTAAGGCACCTGCTTTGGGAGCAGGGGATCGTGAGTTCGAATCTCACTGTCCCGATTTCCCGGTATTAAAGGAATGAATAAAATTAATCCTTCCTGTTTACATTGACAAACATATTATTTAATCAACGATTGAGTTCAATTTATTTTTTTCAAAGTATTTACATCCAAAGTAATAATTGACTTAGATGCATCCTGTAAATAAACACGTCCTGCATTAACAGTAAAACTTGTAAATGGTAAAACTTCATCTTCAGAAAGAACAAATTTACTCAAATCATTTGAAGAAAACTTTGCTAATTTCCAAGCATCATTATCCTTAACAACTACTAAAATCATTTCAGAATCAACATAAAGAGAAGAATCCCTACTCAACTCAAAACCTGCTTGAGATTTAACTTTTAAATTTTCTGATTTGCTAAGTAACTGAAGTTTTGCAATACCTGAACAAAGTTTTATAGCAACAAAATCATCTTTCCTCTCATAAACCCCATACCTCCTAATACCGTACTGATAATTTTTATCTAATTTTTCTTTATCCGAATCAATTAACCTAAGAACACCTAAATTAGTATTAGGATTTAAAATTTCTAAAAATACGGGCTTTTTATCCTTATCTTCAGTGAACAATTTTTTCACACCCTCAGACTTAACCAATTTATCTTTAGCATTTAAAGATTTATCGGATAATTTCTGCAAAGATTTTTTATTCGCAATATTAGGAGAATTTTTTGAAATATCTGATGTAGCCTTTTCAAGTTGTCTTTTCAATTCACTAGCTGACTTTAACTTTTCATCATTTTGTGATGTAGCTTTAGGCTTTGGCAAATTATTATTTTGATTTTTACGCCCAACATTTCTTTGCAACCTATTCCTAACTGGATCTTTTTGTTTATCCAAACCACCATTATCCACCCCTTTAAGCCTATCCCTCTTATCTTCTAAAACATTTCTTTGAACTATATTGTCATCAATTTGTTTTTCAATTTCTTTTTTCTCAGCATCATCAATAGCCTTCTTAAGTTGTTGTGCTAAATCCTTAGATAACTGTGATTTTCCATCATTTTGTGATGTAGTTTTAGGCCTTGGCAAATTATTATTTTGATTTTTACTCTCAACATTCCTTTGCAATCTATTCTCAGCTGGTTCTTTTTGTTTATTCAAATCCCCATTATCTACCTCTTTAAACTCATCTCTCTTCTTATCTTTTAAAGCATCTCTTTGAAGTATGTTATTATCAATTTGCTTCTCAATTTCTTTTTTCTCAGTATCATCAGTAACTTTATTGAGTTGTTCTTCTAAATCCTCAATAGTCTCGGTTAATTGCAATTTTTCATCTACTTTTGGAGAAGTTATGTCTCCAGGCTTTGGTAAGTTTTTATCTTTATTACTCCTATCAATATTTTCTTGTATCTTATCCTTTACTATATCCCTCTGTTTATCCAATTTTTCTTGAGAACTATCCAACTTTTTTTGTGATTTTTTAAGTTCTTCTGTTTTACTCTTTAAAGCATCTCTTTGAAGTATGCTATCATCAATTTGTTTTTCAATTTCTTTTTTCTCAGTATCACCTGTAGCCTTCTCAAGTTGTTCCCTCAAATTATCAATGGTTTCATTCAATTCATCATCAATAGTCTTTAAAGTATTAGATTCAATATCAATTTTTTTCTGATCAACATCACGAATTTCATCTTGAACATCTGTTAAATCTCTTGCAAAATTTGTACCAACTTCTTCATTTTCACCTAAAAGAGAGGCTACTACTCTCTCCGTAACTATTTTATCAAGATCAACATCTGATTCAATGTCTCCTGACAAAATATTTCTTTTGAGAGGAATAAAAATATGAGTATTTCCAGCCCATTGACTATAAACTCTTGAAAGCCCTACATTATGCTTATTTAAATCTGTAAGAGAAGAATTAATATAAGCATTATTATAATAATCCAAATCACCTCGATAAGCAGCATTATATATCGTAATAGCCTTGGCAAGCAATTCTGCACTTTCTTTACTGTATTTAAAACCTTCCATCAAATATCCTGTAAGTATTCTTCTAAGATTTAAAATACTATCAAGAGATGAATTTAAACCAATAACAAAAACATCTGAACTACTCTTTTCATCTTCACGATCAATATGCCGATTAACATAATATTTATTGTAATAGTTAGCCTTATTATCAACTAAATTTTTAGCTAAAAATTCACCAATACCCACTATCTGTTGGTACGTGTCTGTAGAATCATAAGGACCTCGATAATTGACAAATTCAAGATCCATATTAATAAAATCTTTTAATTTTTTCTTATCAACCTCTCTAGCATGAAAAGTAACAATATTTAAAAAAACAAATAACAAACTAGAAAATACCCATATTCTTTTCATAATAAAATTCTCCCCTGGTTAATTATAAACTTTATCATTAAATAAACCGGTATAAATTAAAACATTAATTTTAACACAATATAAGATGTATTCAATACATGATAACATAAAATTAGCAACAAAATGAATCAAAGAATTGCAATAATTTCATTAGCAAAGCCATTAATTTTTTCAGAAAAATTCTGTCGCTTTATAAATTTCAAAAGAGTTAGATATTTACTTCTATACTTTTGAAGATTCTCTTCAGAAGAATTTACAATTATCTTTCGTAAGCTTAAAAGAACAGCATAAGCTATCTCTAAATTACCCTGATAATTCAATATTATATATTGAATATAATTATATACAAGTTCATCTTGATCATGATAATACTCAAATTTGGCAATATTTTTAATCAACTGAATTACATTGCTAATATCTTTCTCATGAATTGCAACATTAACAAAACCCTTAATTGCAGACATATCATCAACATACATAAAATATTTATACAATTGTCCTCTTTGAAAGATTCTATCAATTCCATCTTTTGGAGCAAGCCAATTATCAATAGCCTTTTTATATAAATTTAAATATCTTTTAGGAAAACTACCATATTTCTTTAAAATAGAATCAAGCATACTTAAAAATTTACGATAAGTAACCTTATCATATGCAGAATTTAACATTTCATCAAGAGTCAAATAAACATCTTCATGTTCTATTAAATATTTTTCTCTAAAATCTATTCTATTTTGATGATATCTATTACCCAATGTATGATTCCAAACAATAATATCAAGCATATCTTTATATTCATAATAATAAGTGGTCAATATCCAATTAAATCCTCCAGTAACAATGAATCCAACATTAGCCACAAGTCCGGATATCTCCTTCATATCATCATATCTATCAACGGGTCTAAAATATTCATCAAGAACCAAAACACCATTTGATTTCATAACAAGACAAAGATTTTTATTATTGTAAAGCACAGCTTCTTTAAGATTTAAAGATAAATTGTTGAAAAACATAATTTCAAGATTTTTACTTAAATTAAAAAAAACACCAATATCAGATACCGCAACATATTCTCCATTAAATTTTTCGAATAAAAAATTAATAGGATAATTTAAACTAACAGAATTTAATACATCACCAAAATCACTATCATAAATGACAATCTCTCCGGATTGCAATCCAACAATTATTTTATTATCAGTACTGATCATCAATGTACTAGGAGAGGACATAAGCGAAATATTCCATATCTGTCCTCCATCAACATTAAAAGCAAACATTTCATCATTCTCATTGACAATATAAAAATTACCATTTTCAAGAACAACAGATGAGGTTAATGCTTGCCCTTCTATATCAACCTCAAAAACTTTATGGCCATCACCAAGTCTTAAAGCAATAACTCTACCATCAGCTGTCGGAACTAAAATATAACCATTACCTATTGAAGGGGCTTTTATAGGAGAAACACCCAGATTATATTTCCATATAAGTTTTCCTCTTCTAATTTTCTGAACTTCATTACGTCCTGTAATAACATAATACCCATTACCAAAATCCTTTAATAAAAAGGGATAAGGGGTTCTATCTAACCTATAAGAATACTTTTTACCAAAAGACATAGTATAAGTTACTAACCACCTATCCTTAGTTAATACAGTAATAGTATCACGTCTCTCATCAAGGATAGGATTTCCTAAAACTTGTCCGGTTAAAGCTTTTTGAAAATAAAGATTAATATCTGCAAATAGAGAAAAATAAGCACTAAAAAAAAATAAAATACAAAAATTTACTTTCAAAATCACAAACATCCTGTAATGAATAAAAATGTGATTAAAGTTTTAAGATGGAATGTCCTTCATAAAGTTTATCCCGCAATTCCTTAACCTTGACATCCTCAATATATTCAGAAAAAGTCATAAAACGATCAATTATTCCATTAGGAGTAAATTCAATAATCCTATTAGCAATTGTATCAATAAACTGATGATCATGAGATGTAAACAACACAACTCCCTTAAAATCTTTAAGTCCAGTATTTAAAGATGTAATTGCCTCTAGATCTAAATGATTAGTTGGTTGATCCAATAATAATACATTAGCACCACTAAGCATTATCTTTGCAAGCATACACCTTACCTTCTCACCTCCTGAGAGAACATTAACTCCCTTTAAAGCCTCATCTTGACTAAAAAGCATCCTCCCCAAAAACCCTCTAATATAAGTCTCATCGCCTTCTTTGGAATATTGTCTAAGCCAATCTATTAAACTTAAATCTACATTAAAATATTCTTCATTATCCTTTTTAAAATACTCAAAATTAACAGTAGAACCCCATTCATAATGTCCCTTATAATCTCTGTCTTCATTGGTAATAATATCAAAAAAATAACTTGCTGAAATTGGACTACCTAAAAAAACAATTTTTTGTCCAGGTTCTATGACAATACTAAATTTGTTTAAAATAAGTTGTCCCTCAAATTCTTTGGTTAAATTTTTAATTGTGATAACATTTTTACCAAGATCCCTTTCAATTTTAAAATTTACATAAGGAAATTTTCTTGAAGACGGTTTTAAATCCTCAACTTTAATTTTTTCAATTAACTTTTTTCTTGAAGTTGCTTGGCGAGATTTTGATGCATTACTTGAAAATCTTTGAATAAAAGTTTTAAGTTCTGCTATTTTCTCTTCAGATCTTTTCTTAGCATCTTTCAATTGCTTATTAAGTATTCGACTAGTTTCATACCAAAAATCATAATTACCAAGATAAACTTGAATTTTTCCATAATCAATATCAACAATATGAGTACAAACTTGATTTAAAAAATGCCTATCATGTGAGACAACAATAACTGTATTTTCGAAATTAATTAAAAATTCCTCCAACCATTTAATCGATTGAATATCAAGATTATTAGTAGGCTCATCAAGAAGCAATATATCAGGATCCCCAAAAAGAGCCTGAGCCAAAAGTATTCTCACTTTTAAGGCCGCCTCAACATCCCTCATTAAACTAAAATGCAGAGACTCATCTATACCTAACCCCCTTAAAAGCACTGCAGCATTAGATTCTGCTTCATAACCTCCAAGATCAGCAAATTCTGCCTCAAGTTCTCCAGCTCTAATACCATCCTCATCATTAAAATCAAGTTTTGCATAAATTTCATCTTTTTCCTTTTGAATAGAATAAAGCTTTTTATGACCCATAATCACAGTATCAATAACTCGAAAATCATCATATGCAAATTGATTTTGTTCAAGAACAGCCATTCTCTGATTCTTAGCAACTAATACTTCACCCTTGCTAGGCTCAATTGTTCCACCCAAAACTTTCAAAAACGTGCTCTTACCTGCACCATTAGCTCCTATTATTCCATAACAATTTCCAGAAGAAAACTTAATATTTACATCTTGAAATAGAATTCTCTCTCCAAATGTAACTTCTAAATTATTTACTCTTATCAAACTATTTTTCCACCTAAACTTGACATTTTATTAAAAGAATTATCTTTAAAATAAAGCTAATTTTCAAGTGCCATTAAAAGATATTGACTTAACGCTTCACTTTTTCGTATATTTATATTATCAAATTAAGGAGATGTTTGAAAATGAAAAATATTAAACCTTTAGCTGATAGAGTTTTAATAAAAATAAAAGAAGCCGAAAGTAAAACAACTTCAGGATTATATATACCAGAAAATGCAAAAGAGAAAACACATATTGGAACAGTTATGGCTATTGGCTCCAACAAAGAAGAAATTAATGTTAAAGTCGGAGACACAGTGCTTTATGAAAAATATGCTGGGGCTGCTGTAAAGATTGAAGATAAAGAACATCTAATTCTAAAAGCAAAAGAAATAATAGCTATTATAGAAGAATAAGAAAAAAGAGAAACTAAATTGTGATTTAGTTTCTCTTTAAAAGAAAAAATTTTTAAATTTAGTAGCTACATCCTATTATCCTAGTCAAACAAAATTCAGGGTCAATATATATATAACATTACTGTTATTATCTTTAAGAGTGATGGATTTTTTAATTTATTCTCTCCTAGAGAGATTAAATTATTATCTTATAATTTGTTTATAAAAATGACACACAAATTAATATTCAAAGGTAAAACTATATATTCAAGTAAATTTAAAGACATTTATTACGATCCTCAATATGGACTTGAAGAGAGCAATTACGTATTTATTAAAGGATGTCAACTAGAAAAAGAACTTACAACCACCAAAAACATAAAAATTGCAGAATTAGGATTTGGAACAGGGCTAAATTTAATAGCTCTCTTAAAATATTTAACAGAAAACAATATTAAAACAAAAATCAACTATTACTCAATTGAAAAATTTCCATTAAAAAAAGAACAAATAAAAAAAATATCACAATTTTTTAATAACGATATACAATATTTCAAGATAATGCTTAAAAAATATCCAAAAATACCAATAAAAAATATCAAATACAAAATATCAAGTAATATTAATTTAAAAATCCTCATTGGTGATGCTAAATACAAACTTAAAGAATTACCAAAATACATAGATTACTGGTTTTTAGATGGATTTACTCCAAGCAAAAATATTAGAATGTGGAACAAAGAAATATTTACAATAATCTCACAAAAAAGTAAAACTGGAACAAAACTCTCAACATTTTCTTCAGCAAGAATTGTGAAAGACGGATTAAAACTTGCAAATTTTAATTATCTTAAAATAAAAGGATTTAACAACAAAAGACATATGCTAGTAGCACAAAAAGAATAATACAAACAAAATCTAATTAGTAACTAGATTTCTTTAAATTAGAAATATAATTACTAATTCTAACAATAAAAGAATCAAATTCTTCTAATTTTAACTTCTCAAAATTAATAATTTCATCAGGAGCATTTGATAAAAAATTTTGATTCCCAAGCTTTTGAAGAGTTACATTTTTAAGTTTTTCATATTTTTCTAATTGTTTACTAAGTTTTGTAAGCTCTTTATCAGTATCTATGAGATCTCGAATATCTGCAAAACTTTCAAAATTAACATTAGGAACTCCTATCATATTTTCATAATTTTCATTGTAAAAAATACAATCAAAATTAATAAGTTTTTTTGCAATATATTCATTTCTTCTAAAATACTTTTCAGACTGAAAAGTATTACCAAATTTCAAAGCAACATTAATCTTAACATTAGGAACTATATTAAATTCACTTCTAAGAGTCCTAATTGAAATAATAAAGTCTTTAAATAAATTAAATTGCTGAAATTCTTCTCTAAAATCCCTTTGCATTGTAACTTCAGGATACTTTTTTAAAGCCAATATATCTTTTAACGACATAACCTTAGAATAAATTTCTTCGGTAATAAAAGGAATAAAGGGATGCATAATAAGCAAAGATTCTTTTAGGAAAAAAATTAATTTGGAAATGGTTATATTCTGTAAATCAAAATCATCACTACATAAATTAATCTTACTAATTTCAATATACCAATCACAAAAATCATTCCAAAAAAATTCATATACCGCTTTTGTAGCTTCATTATACTTATAATTTTCAAATGACCAATCTATAACAGCAACAGTTGCATTTAACCTTGTAATCAACCACTTATCAATGTCATCAAATTCTAAACTATCTAATACTAGTCTACCCTTCAAATTTGATAAAATAAACTTAGATGCATTAAATACTTTATTTGCAAATTTAGCTCCAAACATAAAATCTTTAGTGTCAATGTTTAAATCCTGTCCTTGTACGGACAAAAATGAAAGAGTAAATCGCAATGCATCACTTCCATACTGCTCTATAATCTTTAGAGGATCGATGCCATTACCTAAAGATTTTGACATCTTTTGTCCCTTTTTATCTCTTAAAAGAGGAGTTATATATATATCTCTAAATGGAACTTCTCCCATAAACTCAAGTCCTGCCATTACCATCCTTGCTACCCAAAAAAATATTATGTCATAAGCAGTAACTAAAGTAGTTGTAGGATAATAATTTTTAAGATCAAAAGTTACATCTGGCCATCCAAGAGAAGAAAATGGCCACAACCAAGAAGAAAACCAAGTATCAAGTACATCTGAATCTCTAACAAAACTTCTTCCACTATAATTTTTACTCAATGAAGGATCAAATTCACTAACAACAATCTCTCCTGTTTGAACATCATACCAAGCAGGAATTCTATGTCCCCAAACCAACTGCCTAGATATACACCAATCTTTAATATTTGATAACCAATGCTTATATGTATTTTCCCATTTCCTAGGATAAAACCTAATCTTACCATCACTTAATGCTTGTAAAGCAGCATCGGCTAACGGTTTCATCTTTACAAACCACTGATTTGATAAATAAGGTTCAATGACTTCTCCAGATCTATGACAATGCCCCACCTGATGCTTATGATTTTTCACATCTATTAAAAATTCTTTATCTCTTAAATCTTTCTCTATTTTACTTCTTGCAGCATTAACACTTAAACCTTGGTACTCAATTGGAACATTTTCATTAAGCTTTGCATTCTTATTCAAAATATTTATCTTGGCAAGATTATGCCTTTTTGCAATCTCAAAATCATTAGGATCATGAGCAGGTGTTATTTTTAAAGCTCCACTACCAAATTCCATATCAACATAATCATCAGCTATTATCCTAATTTTTCTATTTGCAATAGGAATTATAACCTCTCTTCCAATTAAAGATTTATATCTCTCATCATTGGGATTAACAGCAATAGCTACATCCCCAAACATTGTCTCAGGTCTAGTAGTTGCAACCTCAATAAAACCACCATCACACAATAAATATTTAACAAAATAAATCTTACCCAAAATTTCTTTATATTCAACTTCTTCATCACTAACAACACTTCCAGAACCAGGATCAAGATTTACAAGATATTCTCCCTTATAAATCAGCCCCTTATTATATAAATCAATAAAAACTTTATTAACAGCCCTTGAAAGTCCATCATCAAGAGTAAACCTCTCACGTAAATGATCATAAGAAGCTCCAAGCTTTTCTACCTGATTAACAATTATTTTTCTATGCTTATTTTTTAATTCAAAAATTCCTTCAATAAATTCTTCACGACTAAAATCATCTTTACTTTTGCCAAGTTCTCTAAGTTGTTTTTCAAAAACTGTCTGAGTTGCAATTCCAGCATGATCTGTCCCAAAAAGCCAAAGAGTATTAAATCCCTTCATCCTTTTATAACGAACAAGAATATCTTGCAAAGTAAAATTAAGAGCATGTCCCATATGAAGAATACCTGTCACATTTGGAGGAGGTGCTACCATGCTAAATTTTAATTCGATCTTATCATCAGGACTAAAGACACCATTATCCAACCATCTCTTATAAATTTTATCCTCAAAAACCTTAGGATCATAACTGCTTGAAAGTTCTTCGCTCATTATTTAAGCTTATCTCCTATAACATTAATTCGACTTAGATTTTCAAAAAGTTCATCATAATTATTTGAACTCATAATATTATAAAAATATTCACTACATATCTCATTTTCATTAAAATAAATTTTGAAATACTTCTTAAGTTTATTAAAATCTTTAGTAATACCCCAAGTAGAATGAAAATCCGTTATGTGCAATTTTAATATATTTAATCTAAAATTTAAATCACTATCTAAAAAGTTAGGTTCATCTCTTCTAAATAAGTTTAAATTTTTTAATATTCCACGACCAAACATTATCCCATCAATAGAATACTTATTAATCATTTGATATGCCTGATTCAAACTTAAAACATCTCCATTTCCAATAATTACTACATAAGGATTAATTTTATTTCTTAATTTAACAAGTTCATCAAATACATTAACATCTATAGGCCCTTCACTTTGATTAATAACAAGCCTAGGATGAACAGTTAACATATCAATACCTAACTTAAGTAGAAAACCCAACCAATCTTCAACCTCAGAACAAAAAAAACCATGTCTAGTTTTAACGCTAAGAGGTAGCCCATACTTTAAACATGCCTCTTTACTTGCAATAATTATTTCATGGGCTAAGGACTTATTATTAATTAAAGCAGAACAAACACCCTTTTTAACTATTTTTTTCTTTGGACAACCCATGTTAAGATCAATTCCCCAAAATCCTAAATTACTCAAAATTTCTATTGCCTTCACAAACTTATCAGGATCATCACCCCAAATCTGAGCAATCAAAGGTCGACTAAGCTCATCATTTTTTGTCAAAATATGTTGCATTGAGTTCTTTGATTTATTTAAAAGTCCTTTTACAGAAATAAATTCAGTAAAATAAATATCAGGACCGTCCTTTCCATTTCCAATCAAATTAACTAAATTTCTAAAAACAGTGTCTGTAACATCTTCCATTGGGGCTAAAATCATAATGGGACGCTTCATATTATTTAAAAAAGTCATAAAATAAATGATATAACAAGACAATAATATGGTAAAGAAATGACTTAAACATAAATTTTAAAATCAAAAGCAATGATAAAAATTTTAATTACCATCTAAATGACATATAAAAATATATTAAAAACCAACTACTAAAATGAACAACAATAATAAACTTGCAATATCATAATATAAAACATCAAAAAATTTAAAATATACAATAAAATTAATCACAGTACATAAAAAATTTGCAAAAATAATAAAAGGATGCTGCATAAATGAACTTAAGTGAATATATCATTCAACAAGCAGAACTAAATATCAAAGGATTTGTAAGACGAGATACACAACTTAGGATGATAGACAAAATAAAACAAACCTTTAGGGATGAAAACTTTTTAGTCATTGAAGCACCAACAGGAACTGGAAAAAGTTTTGCATATCTAATTGCTGCTATTGATTTCATTCACCAAACAAAAGAAAAAGTCATAATTTCAACATCATCAATTAATCTTCAAGAACAATTAATAAAAAAAGATATTAAATCCTTAAAAAGGATTATTCCTTTTAAAATTAAGTTTGGCATAATTAAAGGAATGAAAAATTATATCTGCCTTAGAAGACTCGAAGAACTCAAAAAAAGCCTTCTAGCCCATACACTAAATAAAAAAAATTTAGAAACATTAATCTACTGGGCACAAAACACAAAAACAGGAGATAAAGATGAACTTAATTTTATAGATGAACAAATTTGGGAAGAAGTATCAGCAAATCCTGAAACATGCTCAGAAATTACCTGTCCTAATGAGAATAAATGTCTTTTTAAAAAAGCAAGAAATAAAATATTAAAATGCGATATCATTATAACCAATCACCATTTACTATTAAACGACCTTTATATAAGAAACGAAATACTAATGGAAAAAGAAAATCATGAAAATAATTTTGAAGAAGAAAACATAAATATCAATTTAATATTACCTAGTATAAAAAACATAATAGTTGATGAGGCTCACTATTTAGAAGAAGCTGCAAGAAGCTTATTTAATAAAAATTTTTCAAAAACTGGAATAAAACAAATTTTTATAAAAATAGATAAAATAATTAAACGACAAAACATAAATAATATCTATAAGAAAGATTTTGAAATTTTCACAATACAAAACTTTGAAAACATAGAATATATAATAAACACACAAGAAAAATTACCATCAATCTACAGAATTACCAGTGATACACATAAAACAAACTTTTATATACGTATTAAAACATATCTACAAAATATCATTTATAATCTAGAAAATTATCAAATAACCATAAGATCAATAATACAAAATATAGAAAACAAAACGGCAAAAATAGAGCTAAATAGACTCATTAAAAATTTAGATCAAAAAAAATTATTAATTCAAAATTTTATATCTGAAAATCAAGATGATAATCTTTGTTTTTGGATAGACAATAAAAAAAATATCCCTTTATTTCAAACATCAGAAATTTATTTAGGTCCAGAACTAAATAAAATCATGTATCAACGAACAAAAAGAATAATTTTTACATCGGCTACTATTATAATAAATCAATCATTTTCATACTTTTTAAATCAAACGGGACTAAATTTAAGTAATAAACACATCGAAATGGAAAATTTACCATACTCATTTCCTTATCAAGAAAAATCAATACTCACAATTACATCAGATATTGAAAACCCTAACAACGAAGAAGAATTTTTAAATCAATCAACAAAATATATTAAAGAACTTGTGATATTAAACAAAGGAGGAACCCTAATTTTATTAACTTCGCTTAAAAGTTTAGAATACATAAGTAAAAATATCAAAGATTTTTTATTTGAAAATGACATAAACATTTTCATACAAGGACAATTACCAAAAAATGAACTTATAAATTCATTCAAAAAATCACCCAAAAAAAGCGTACTTATAGGAATAAAAAATTTTTGGGAAGGAATTGACATTAAAGGAGATCAATTAACAATGATTATCATCCCCAAACTGCCATTTCAAACTCCTTCAGATCCAATCTTAATAGCAAAAAATGAATTGGCTAAAAAAACAAATGAAAATTTTTTTATAAAAGAAACATTACCACAAGCAATAATGAAATTTAAACAAGGATTTGGAAGACTAATTAGGGACTCTAAAGATTATGGAATCATAGTATGTTTTGATAAAAGAATTTGCAACAAAACTTATGGCAAATCATTTTTAAAATCATTACCTAAAATCAAAACTTACTACTCAAACTTTACAACTATCAAACATACAATAAATACATTTTTTAAAATAGATCAAAATATTAATCCATAAGGATATTATTTCCCGGAATTTTAGTCTTTCTTACCAAAATGTCCTTATATCCTGTAGATTTAATGAGTTCAACATTCTTCTGTACATCATCAGCATAAGTAGGAATAAATACTGTAAAAAAAGGTCCATGTGAGTTTACAAAAACATTAAGACCAGCTTTTTCAAGTATCTTATAAGCCCTTTGAGCATAATCTTTAGTCTTATAAGAACCAACTTGTATGTAAAAATCTGGCTCTTTATCTGTATCATTTAAAATTTGACCTGCAACCTCAGTATGTTCCTTACCCACAATAACATTTTTATCTGCTTTTAAATCAACAACATCACTATTAGAATTACTCTTAGAAGCATCTTTAACATCAAGATTGTTCTCAGATTTTTGGTTTTCAATATTTTTCACATCAACTTGTTTTAATATTTCAATTTTTACAGGAGCAACACCTATTCCTATAAAATCTAACTTTTCAGCAGCAGATTTTGATAAATCAATTATCCTATCTCTTCTAAAAGGTCCTCTGTCATTAATCCTTACAACAACAGTTCTATTATTAAGTAAATTGGTAACTCTCACAACACTATTAAATGGAAGCTCCTTGTGAGCCGCTGTAAGAGCAGTCATATCAAATTTTTCGCCATTAGCAGTAGTCTTACCATGAAAAGCTTCGCCATACCACGAAGCAAGCCCTACAGTAGCACTATTTAATTGCATAGTAACAACAATCAAAAATAAAAACACAAACCTCAAGTCAATAGCCCTAAGACCAAATAAACCTATCATAATTACACATTGTATCATATTGCATATTACAATATAAAGCATAAGACTTATAACACAAAATTAATTAGTTGACCTAAATTGTTTATTTTCAATTTTTTTGATTTAATAAATATGCTAAGATAACCTTAATAGGTAGCATTAATGAAAACAGAAGTAATAAAAGAAAGTGAAATAGAAAAAGCAGTGAAATTCATTAATTCAGGAGAATTAGTAGTATTTCCCACAGAAACAGTATACGGCATTGGAGCTAATGCATATGATGAGAATGCTATACGAATGCTCTTTATAGTAAAAAAACGTCCTATTACAAATCCCCTAATAGTACATGTTGAATCAATAGAAAAAATAAAAGAACTGGTAGAATATATACCAGATAGTGCTATGATTTTAATGAAAAAATTTACCCCAGGTCCCATAACATTCATATTAAAAAATGCGGGCAAGATATCTAAATTAATAAATGGAGGTCTTGAAAGTATAGCAGTCAGAATACCTTCAGACCCCATAGCTCTCAAATTAATCAAAATGAGCAAAGTTCCAATAGCAGCTCCATCAGCAAATTTATCAAAACGTCCCAGTGCCACTAATTTCGAAATGGCAATAAAAGAACTTAACGGTCTTGTTAAAGGAATCATTCAGAAAAATGAAGTATCACAAATTGGAATAGAATCAACTGTTATAAGTTTTGACGCTAAAAGCAACGTATCAATATTAAGACCAGGATCAATAACAAAAGAAATGATAGAGAGAGAACTTAATGGAAAATTTAATGTAGAATATTCATTAGGGAAAAAAATACTCCAACAATCACCAGGAAATTTATTGGAACATTATAGACCACGCATACCCGTTTATTTATTTAGACAAAAAGATAATATAAGAAAGTATATATCACGACAAGATACAAAAATACTCATTATGAAAAATACTATTAAATCATATTGGTTTAATAAGCTTTGGAATACAAATCACATCTGTGTATTTAACACATTAGAAGAATATGCAAAAAATATTTATAAAGTTTTTGTAGAATCTGAGAGAACACATAAACAAATACTTGCTGAATTTGTAGATAATAATCAACTTGGATATTCAATCAATAACAGACTCAAAAAAGCAAGTCTAGACAAATTTATTTCTGAATAAATTTAAATTATTTTTCTAACAATTCCAAATACTTAAGAGCAATAGGATCATTTGGATCATATTCAAGAATGATTTGAAAATATTCTCTAGCCTCTTTTTTACGCTCCATCTTTAAATAAAGAATACCAAGATTTGAAATAATTTTAATATTATCAGGTTCAAGTTCTAATGCTCTAAGTAAATATTTAAGACTTTCATCAAATTTAAATAACTCCATTAAACAAATTGAAATTTCATTCATAGCATCAACATTATTAGAATCAAAAAACAACACTTTAAGAAAAGCATCTTTTGCCTGCAAGTAAAATCCCTTTCTTCTATACCCCCATCCAAGCAAAAACCAAACATTCCAGGAATCTTTGTGATATTCTAATAGCTTAATAAGTTCACAAATAGCTTCATCTTCCTTTGATAAAATTATCAAATCATATATTCTCTCAAGATTTAAAGCTAAATCTTTATGAACTTCTATAACATTTAAAATTTCATTTACCTTATTCTTCAATCCTAAATTATTAGAAATTCTTAAATAATGCCTCAGTAGTTCTTTCGCCCTATCTAATTTATATTGCTTAACAAAAAAAAACCCAGCATTTGCAAATACATTTTCATTAGGACTATCAAGTGTTAATAGCCTTTCATAAATATTTAAAGCATTTTGATTACTACTAATAGCATCCATATGTTGCTCAAGTCTTAAAAAATTTTCAGCCATTTTTTCATATAATAAAGCTAAATTAAAAAGAATAACCTCATTCTCACCTTCAACACCTTTTAATGACAAAAAAATTTCAAGAGCCAAATTATAATCTCCCTCATCAATCTTAGAAAGACCAACATTAATAAGAATATTAATAATATTTGGATTTAAAGCTAATAAAAGCTTCTTATAATAAGGAAAGTTAACATTATTTTGGTCATAAGCAGAAATCTTAAGAATTGCAGACATAATGGATTCAAAACTAAGTTCATCTTGAGAAAAGTGCTCAATATCACTAACCTCAACAGGCAATAATACCTTAGGATCAAATAAAAAACCTTTAATATGACTTGTAAAATTCTCAGGAAGAGAAACATAAACAATATTACTAAGCATAAATCCTCTAATTAAAATAATCATGTATTAACATTGTATAGTCAAGAGGAATTTTTTCTTCACAAAATGCAATACCTATAGCTAAAACTTTACCATTAGGCGTTTGAATAACACTCAAATTTCTTGCCTGTCCCACAATAGAGACTTTCTTATCTGCAACATCAAAACTCAAAATCAAATCGGTATTACTCTCTTCTAATTTTTCATAATCAAAATAAGATATCAAAAGAGCACCTCCATAAGACATATCTTTAATCAAACATTTATGTTTAATTCCATTAACTTCAATAAAAGCTTTATCAGAAGCAAGATTAAGTTTTTTTAAAGACTCTTTATCAATAATAATACGCTCATGAATCCTTTGATTTTGACCAAGCTTTAAATCAAGCAATTTACCAATTTTAACTAAAATTTCTTCTGGCATAGAAGATACAAATTCTAAAGTCAACAAATTATATTCCTTATTTTGAATGGAATAAGAAGATGTACTTACCAACTTAACAATTAAAGACGGAATACAAAAAGCATTATCCACGACATTATTGTCATAATTTTTAATATTAAGATTGCCTAAATTTCCATTCTGTGCCAAGATGGGTAAAATTTCATCTTGTTGCAAAATAATTTTAATAAAATTCATAGAAATAGAATAAATAACACCAACCACCACATAAGTACCAACTTTTATTTCAACAGAATTTTTAATATTAAGGAAACTATTAATTTCAGTACTCATTTTAATTTCCTTACCCCTATATTTAGCTTCATAATCTTTTATTTTTTTAGAAAAAAACATAAACCTCTCCTTTGAAATCTAACAAACATATTAAAATTGATATTCAGGAACTTTAAAGCAATACAATTCAAAAATTTTAATTTATGCATATACTTTAAAATAATTCTATCCCAAAATATTAGATACAACCAATAGTTCACACTTTATTCAACAGACATACAAAGATCAAATCTATTCCTAAAAAGCAAATCTATAAATAAAAATTTCAAAAAAACTCACATAAAAATAATTCATCCTTCAATACATTAATCTGTAATTCTTATTATTTTTACTGTTTACTTTAAAAACACCAACACCCACACATAAAGTTCTAATCTTTCCAAATTTTCATCATGAATCAACTTATATTTTAAAAAACTTAAATAGCAAAATAACCCATATAAAAAGGCATTATAACAATATTTTTATACTAATAACAACTTGCAAAATGTTAAGTTTATCATATTTTATAGTATAATTACGTTGAAAGACGTTAGAAGGATACAATTTGAAAAGGGTTAATTTTAGCAAAAAAGCTAACATGCTAGTTTATTTTACCTATTTTATTATCAGTTTTTCAATCATTTTTTTATCAATTACCATAGTTGAAACTATAAATATTCAAAAAGATAAAAAATTTGGAAATATAAACCCTGCTATACCATCAAAACTTTTTGATACCAATGGCAAGCTCATAACACAATTTATATCTGATGAGAATAGAGAATTATTACCGTTAAGAGAAATGCCTAATAATTTAATAAATACACTCTTGATACGAGAAGATCTCAGCTTTTTTTTTCACAGAGGCTTCTCATTAATGGGAATTTTAAGAGCTGCATTTAACATTGTTCTTGGAAGATATTTCTCAGGTGGTAGTACTCTAACACAACAATTAGCAAAACTGCTCTACACAAATCAAGCAAAAAGATCTGTTTTAAGAAAATTAAATGAAATTTGGTGGGCAATACAGCTTGAAAAAAAATTATCAAAATATGAAATACTTGAAAAATATTTAAACAAAGTCTATTTTGGAAATGGAAATTATGGCGTAGTAGCAGCTTCAAAGTTTTTCTTCAACAAAAGTGTTAAAGATATTAACACCGCAGAAGCTGTTTTAATGATTATACAGTTACCCAATGCAAAACTTTATTCACCATTTTATAATCCAAAATTCGCAAAAAAAATACAAAGAGCTGTATTAAATCAGGTAGTATCTCATGGCATTATCACCCCTGAATTAGCTGAATCAGAATTTAATGAATATTGGCAAAATTATGACTGGACTCGTATGGCAGATACACCAGCTATATCTGACAAAGAAGATCATGCTCCTTATTTTTCAGAATATGTAAGACAAAGAATAACTAAATATCTACCATCAGAAGCCAATATATACAAAGATGGATACTCAATATATACAACACTTGATCTTGAAGCACAAAAACATGCAAATGAAATTACACAAGAAATGATTACAAAAGCAAGAAAAATGTATAATTCTACAAAATCATCTGAAACATTAGTAATAAATTCAGAAATAGTACCAATAATTGATACAATGGCCGATTTATTTGGCATAAGAAATACTAGAATAAATGGTAGACAATATACAAAATTAAAAACAAGAAAATTTTATGAGGATAATATTGATCTTCTTGCAAGCTTTGCTGCAATTTTAGGTATTGATAAAATAGACAAAGCAACAAGAGCTTACACAATAAACAATAAAACAAACCCAAACTTACTTGTGCAACCAGAAGGTGCATTAATATCACTAGACACCACAACAGGAGCCATCAAAGCAATGGTTGGAGGAAGTGGTTATAGAAAGGGAAGCGAATTTAATAGAGCAACTCAAGCAAAAATTCAACCTGGAAGCGCATTTAAAGTTTTATATTTCTCAGCGGCTATTGAATTAAAAAAAATAACAGCTGCAACAATGCTCTCAGATTCTCCAGTAGCCTTTTTTAATCAGGAAGGAGAGGTGTATGCCCCTGAAAATTATGGAGGGAAATGGCGAGGAAATGTCTTAACACGCAAAGCACTAGCTTTATCTCTAAATATTCCCGCCCTTAGAATACTTGATAAATTGGGTTTTGACAATGCAATTAAATATTCGGCTAAATTACTAGGAATCAAAGATCAAAATGAAATAAACAAAATATTCCCTAAAGTATATCCCCTTGCACTTGGAGTCACATCAACATCTCCAATACAAATGGCAAGAGCATTTGCTATTTTAGGAAATAATGGAAAAGAAGTAGAACCATATGGAATTAAATATATAGAAGATCGAAATGGAAAAGTAATAGCAAATGTAGAATCTGAAATACTAACATCAATCAAAAATAAAGGTGCTAATGCACAAATAGTATCTCCTCAAACTGCTTACATTATGACAGATATGATGAAATCAACAATTCAATATGGTACTCTATCAAATCAAAGATATACAAATCTTAAAAATTTTAAATCTGATATTGTAGGTAAATCAGGAACAACCCAAAATTGGGCCGACGGATGGACAATAGGATATTCACCTTATATAACAACAGCTATATGGGTTGGTTTTGACAAAAAAGGATATTCATTGGGAACTGCAGGAACAGGAACAGCACTAGCTGGCCCTACTTGGGGTAAGTTTATGGCAGAATATCATAAAAACTTACCCCAAAAGGTATTTATACGACCCAAAGGAATAATTAATGTACAAGTCCAATCAGAAACAGGTCTATTACCAGAAGGTGTACCTAATGAAACAATAATAAATGAAATATTCATTACAGGAAGCCAACCATTTGAAAAATCAAAATACTATGAAAACAAATCTGAATTTTTAAATAAAATGGAATTCAATATTTATGGTATCGACAACATTAATGACAATGATGAACTAAACTTCGATACTACCGAATTTGAATATCTCACAAACGATTTTCATCAATACAATAAAACAGAAAATGAAAAAATTCATGAAAATAATACTAATACAATTAATAATGATAAATTTAATGATAATATTAATATGGATATACAAAATGATGATTTTGAATACGACAATCAAGAGGAAAACATGCAACATAGTATCCAAGATGCTAATAAAACAGAGAACGAAACCAACAACACAATAACAGATGACAATAACAATGTAGATGATAGTATTAAAACTACAGATCAACCAAATAATACAGAACCTAAAAAAAATCCTCTTATCAGTGATGAAAAACAAGATAATGAAATTGAACATAAAGATGTCAATGGAGAAAATATACAATTGGATTAATAAAATATGTTAATAGATTTAGAACAAATAAAAATCAAAAAACGAATCAGAAAAAATATAGGAGATACAACAACTCTTAAAGAAAGCATTAAAAAACATGGGCTGATTTATCCTATAATAATAGACAAAAATAAAAACTTAGTGGCAGGTTTTAGAAGATATCAAGTATTAAAAGAACTTGGATATAAAGAGGTCGACGTCAAAGTAATTCCAATAGAAGATAAAAAAAGATTACTTGAAATCGAACTTGATGAAAATAATGTCAGAAAATCATTTACAAAAAGTGAAGCAGAAGAAGGTGAAGAAGAACTCAAAAATTATTCAGAAAAAAACAAAATAATCAGATTTATAAAAAAAATAATAATAAAAATAAAAAAAATAATAATAAAAATAAAAAAACAAAATTAAATTTAAATACACAAAAAAACTATTGGAGGATGCTTAATGATTCATTATAATGACCTTAATAAGCTTAAAAGTTTTCAAGAATTAAAACAAATGAATCCCGAAAAACTAAAGACAGTATTAAATGAAAACAGAATTCAAGAATATGACATCAAAATAGAAGGAAATCACGTACATTATAACTATGCTACAAAACAAATCAATGAAGCTCATTTAAAGTTATTTCAAAATTTAAGCGATGAAGCAAATCTAATAGAAAAGTATAAAGAAATCATTAATGGAAAACATATTAATCTTAGTGAAAATAGAAAAGTTTTACATCACTTAACAAGAGGACAACTTGGTACAACAGTTACAGATAACAATGAAAATATGCGAGAATTTTTTGAAAGAGAACTTCATAAAATTTTTGAATTTGCACAAAAAATACAAAATGGTACTATTAAAAATACAAATGGAAAAGTTTTTAAAAATGTCGTACAAATTGGTATTGGGGGTTCAAGTCTTGGCCCAAAAGCACTATACACTACAATTAAAAACTATGCTCAACAAAAAAATTTATACAAAATGAAAGCATATTTTATTTCAAATGTTGACCCAGATGAAGCAGAAGAGGTTTTAAGCGAAATAAATCTTCAAGAAACTTTATTTATTGTCGTATCAAAAAGTGGAACTACACTAGAAACATCATCTAATATGCAATTCTTAATTAAAAAATTAAAAGATAATGGAATTGAAGAATATAAAAAACAAATTATAATCATTACATCACAAGGAAGTATGTTGGCACTCGAAAAAGGATACCTTGAGTACTTTTTTATGCATGATTCAATTGGTGGAAGATTTTCACCAACATCAGCTGTAGGGCTTGCTCTAATAACCCTTTGCTTCACAGAAGATATTACAAAAGAAATATTAAAGGGAGCTCATGAGGCTGACAAACAGGCACTAAATAAAAATATAAGAGAAAATGCACCCCTTCTAGCATCAATAATTAGTATATATGAAAGCAATATACTAAATTATAGCAGCAACTGTATTATTGCATATTCAAAAGCAATGGAAAACTTTTATCTTCATTTACAACAACTTGAAATGGAAAGCAATGGAAAAAGCGTAAACAGATTTGGGGAACAAATTGACTATAAAACAGTAAGAATAATTTGGGGAGGAATTGGAACAGATGTGCAACATTCATTCTTTCAAATGCTTCATCAAGGAACAGAAATAGTACCAATGGATTTAATAGGATTTAGCCAATCCCAATTAAAGCAAGATGTTTCTTTAGATGGAACATCAAGTAATGATAAACTAAAAGCAAATCTAATAGCTCAAATAATTGCATTTGCTATTGGAAAAGAAAATATAAATCAAAATAAAAGTTTTAAAGGAGAGAGACCCTCTGCATTAATATACTCTAAAGAGCTCACTCCTTATACAATAGGTGCGATACTCTCTCATTACGAAAATAAAGTAATGTTTGAAGGATTCCTACTAAATATCAATTCATTTGATCAAGAAGGAGTTCAACTAGGCAAAATTATTGCTAACAAAATTTTAAAGGACGATAATTCACAAGATAAAATAATCAAATCTTATGATAGACTATTTTAACAAAAAAATAATTATTTTAAATCTATAATTAAGAGGCCAAATCATGAACATGACAATAACATATGTAATATTAAATGTTACAATAACGTTTATATTAATAGGATTTTTATATTTCTTACGCAAAAAACATATCTCTTTCACGAAAAGAATATTAATAGCTCTAGGATTAGGAATAATATTTGGTACACTCATAAAATATTGTTACGAATCAAACCCAACAATAATACAAGAAACCATTCAATGGACTAATATCATAGGAATCGGATATATAAGACTCATTAAAATGATGGTAATACCATTAATACTAGTATCAATAATATCTGCAATAATAAAATTAACAAATAGCCAAGATATTTGGAAAATGAGCTTATCAGTAATATTTATACTCATATTTACAGCAGGAATTGCTGCAATAATTGGAATTTGTATATCTATTTTTTTCAAATTAACAGCAGAGGGACTTCAATCTGGAGTTGATGAAATCATGCAAGGGCAAAAATTAGATCGCAAACTTCAAGTTTTACACCAAACTCCAATGACACAAAAACTATCAGAACTCATTCCAGACAATATATTTGCAGATATGGCAGGAACAAGACCAAACTCAACGATAGGAATAGTAATATTTGCTGCTTTAGTAGGGATTGTTGCTCTAAGAGTTGCAAAAAAAAAACCAGAGTCAATAGATTTTTTCAAACAAATAATATCAACAGCACAAGACTTAACTTTAGGAATAGTGACTTTAATCTTAAAATCAACACCTTATGCCATATTAGCAATGATCACAAAAATATCAGCAACAAGTGATCTTATAAGCATAATGAAACTTGGAAAATTTGCACTTGCATCTTATGTTGCTATAGGTATTACACTTTTAATGCACATGACGATTATTGCATGTAACAGACTCAATCCAATAACTTTTATTAAAAAAGTATGGCCAGTACTAACATTTGCATTTATATCTCGTTCCAGTGCAGCAACAATACCTGTCAATGTAGAAGTGCAAACTAAAAAACTAGGAGTTAGTGAAGGGATTGCAAATCTCTCCAGTGCACTTGGGGCATCTATTGGACAAAATGGTTGCGCAGCACTGCATCCTGCTATGCTAGCAATCATGATTGCACCTACACAAGGAATCAATCCAACAGATCCCTCATTCTTACTACAACTCATAGGAATAATAATAATAACCTCGTTTGGAGTAGCTGGAGCTGGAGGAGGTGCAACAATAGCATCCTTAATCGTTCTCTCATCAATGAATCTACCTGTTTCATTAGTTGGCCTATTTATTTCCATAGAGCCTTTAATTGATATGGGACGAACATCTGTTAATGTTAGTGACTCAATGGTTGCAGGGGTCATAACAGCCAAAAATCTTAATCAATTAGATAAAAACATTTACAATAATCAAAATACTAAATAAAAGGTAATTCTTATGAAAATAATAATTATTGGAGGAACTGCAGCAGGAACAAGCGCTGCAGCAAAAGCAAAACGAATAAACAAAGAATTAAATATAGTTATTTACGAGAAAACAAATACCACATCCTTTGGTGCTTGTGGACTACCTTATTTCATTGGAAAATTTTTTGACGAACCAAATAATATGATAGCCCGGACACCTGAACAATTTAAACAGAATGGAATATCAGTATTTCCTAAACACGAAGTCACTAAAGTAGATATCAAAAATAATATTCTTCAAGTAAAAAATCTTCAAACACAAGAAATATTCAATGATACCTATGATAAATTAATGATTGCAACTGGGGGAACCCCTATAATTCCACCAATTAACAATATTAAACTAAAAAATTTTTATACTTTAAGAAATATGAAAGATGGTAAGGAAATCAGAGAACTCTTAAACAAACAAGAAATAAAAAACATCATAATAATTGGGGCTGGATATATTGGAATTGAAATGGTAGAAGCTACTAAAGCACGAGAAAAAAATGTAAGAATTATTCAATTGGATAAACGAATATTAACAGAATCATTTGACAAAGAAATCACAAATATAATGGAAGAAGAGCTTATAAAAAACAACGTTTTACTTCATACAAATGAATTCGTAACAAGTTTAATAGGAAAAGACAAAGTTGAAGGAATTATTACAAACAAATCTGAATACAAAGCAGATCTTGTAATACTCTCTACAGGCATAAAACCTGCAACTGAATTTTTAGAAGGTCAACTTGATACATTAAAAAACGGTGCAATAATTGTAAATGAATACGGTGAAACCAGTGCAAAAAACATTTTTGCTGCAGGAGATTGTGCCACAATATATAACATTATAAGCAATCAAAATGATTATATTCCTCTTGCAACAACAGCTAATAAATTGGGAAAAATAATTGGTGAAAACCTAGCAGGAAAACGAGTATCTTTTAAAGGCACATTGGGATCTGCATCTATTAAAGTTTTATCACTAGAAGCAGCTAGATCTGGTCTTACTGAAGAGATGGCATTAAAACTTGGAATCCAATATAAAACGGTATTTATCAAAGATAAAAACCATACAAACTATTATCCCAATCAAGAAGATTTATATATTAAGCTAATCTATAATCAAGATACAAAAGAAATTCTTGGTGCACAAATAATTGGAAAAAATGGAGCTGCACTAAGAATGCACGCATTATCCCTTGCTATTTATTCAAAACTTAAAATAAATGAACTTGGAATGATGGATTTTGCATATTCTCCACCATTCTCCAAAACTTGGGATGCATTAAATATTGCTGGTAATGCAGCAAAATAAATAAAAAAACTTAAATTACTTTTTGGTTAATTTTTCATACTAAATGGCTGACCAGTACTTGCAAGAACATCCCTCCAGAAAGAACCATTCACATTAACTTTATTCCTAGCAATGACAGCCATTTTGATGGGAACATGCACAAATTTTGTACTCCACAAGCTAATTAATAATTTCGTTTTACCAGCCATAGCAGCATGAACAGCATTTGAACCAAGACGAGCACAATAGAGAGAATCACTAGCATTAGCTGGAGAACTTCTAATAATATAACTAGGATCAATATATTTAAGATTAACAGGAATATCTTTAGATTTAAAATACTCATTAATTTTATCTTTAATATAAAGTCCAATATCCTCATGCAGTAAATTACCAGAATCATCTTTCTTCCTAATACCAGGATCAAAATATTTTTGTCCTGCTCCTTCTGCTATCAATATAACTGCATGAGGAATTTCATCCATACTTTCTTTTTGTAAAAGTCGTCTCTCAAGATGTGCAAGAAGTCCATTAGGACCCTCAATATCAAAATCTAATTCTGGTATTAAACAAAAATTAACATCATTAGAAGACAGAGCAGTATAAGCAGCAATAAACCCAGAATCTCTACCCATCACCTTAACAAGACCTATTCCATTATAAGCACTATTTGCCTCAAAATGCGCACCAGCAACAGCGGCAACTGATTGTTCTACAGCAGTCTCAAATCCAAAAGATTTTTGAACAAACATAAAATCATTATCTACTGTTTTAGGAATACCTATAACAGCAATTTTTAAATTTCGTCTCTCTATCTCCTCAGCAATTAAAATAGAACCCTTTTGTGTACCATCTCCACCAATATTAAAAAGCATATTAATACCCATTCTCTCTAAAGTATCAACTATTTCAACAGGTCTAATTCCTCCTCTTGATGAACCAAGTATTGTACCACCAAGCTGATTAATATCATTAACCACATCAGGATTTAAATCAACAAAACTCAAATTAGACTCTGACAAAAGTCCTTTATATCCAAACTTAACTCCATAAATATTATATACTCCATATACATTCCATAAAGTTCTAACAATTGAACGAATCACATCATTAAAACCTGGACAGAGACCTCCACAAGTAGTAATTGCAGCTTTAACATGTTCTGGGACAAAATAAATTTTACGTCTAGGTCCAGCCTTTTCTAAAAAAACATCCTCATATTGATTCCAACTCTCTTCATTTTTATAAACGTTAAATCTAATTTTACTCTCTTCAGAAGTAAAATGAACATGACTCTCATTAGCATAAAAATTAATTAAAGGATTATCATATTTACATTCTCCTAGGTTTTCTATATTAAAACCCAAATTTTGATTCTTAAGCCTATACATTAAATTACCCCTCCTTCAAGTATTATTATAATCTAATTACTTCCTAATAAATTGACTTTGATCCTTAATCATATCGTATATATCATCATAAATATAAGGTGAACCTTCAACAGGTGATTTAATTAAATTACGCGCAATAAATTCAAAATATTTATTAAGTTTCGAATTTCTATCAAAATCAACAAATGGAATTCTACTATTAACAGATGCTCTAAAACTTTTTGCAAAGGGAATAAAACCAATAAATTCAACTGGTATATTGATATTATTTTTAACAACATTTATTAAATTTTCACACATAGCTATCTCTTCGCTAGACTCTATTCTATTTAATACAACTCTAGGATAAAAGCTATTCATCATCTTTTTTACCTTAAGCGAAGAACTTAAAGATATAACTTCAATACCTAAAACTAAATCTTTAAATTTAACGTTTGTACCTTCTATTTTATTTTTAAAAAAATTACTAATATATTCTCGTTCAGGACTTTTTGGAGGAAAACCTAAATATAGAAGTCTATAGAGAGCATTTTTTAAAAAAGAATAAGCATTAAGAATTGAAGGTGTTTCTGGAACAGTAATAATTATGCCACTATAAGATGACAAATAAAAATCCACTGTATTATAAGACGTACCTGACCCTAAATCTATAAAAACGAAATCAGCAACAAGTTCTCTTTGAATAGAATCTATTATTCTCTTCTTTATAGAAAAAGGAATATTGGCCGTACCCGTATAAAGGGCATCTCCTGGAACCAAATAAAGCTTTTTATAAGGAGTTTTAAGAATTAAACTTGAAAAATCTTTTTCTTGTTTATTAATAAAAGAACCTATGCCAACACCAGTATTCTTAACACCTAAACAAGTATGAAGATTAGAACCTCCAAGGTCAAGATCAACAAGTATCACAGTCTTACCTAAACGTGCAAGTTTATAACCAATATTAGCAACAAAAGATGTTTTTCCAACACCTCCCTTTCCACTTGCAACAGGAATAATTTTAGTCATCTTAAAATCCTATTAATTATTTTTCTTATCTTTATTAAACTTTTTCATAAAATCAAAAAACTTTAAAAAGCCTAATTTTTTAGAACTTTCCTTATAAGAAGTATCCTTTGTTTTAGAAACTGATATTAAATCTTTAATCAAATCCTTATTATTTGTAAAATTTTCAATCTTATCAGGTTTACCACAAATTACAATCTTATCATCCTTTAAGAAAAAATAATCTCCATCCACAAGTTCATATCTAGAATTACTTAAATTTCTAACAGCAATAACAGTAATACCTTTCTCACTTCTCAAATCAGCCTCAAGCAAAGTTTTACCTACATATTCTTTTGGAATAATTGTCTCAGCAACAATAATATCATGCCCAACAATACTATATGTTGAAAGATTAGGAGATACCAACAATGGTGTCAATCTTCGAGCAGCATCCTTGCTTGGAAATATAATTCTTGTAGCACCAAGAGTTTTTAATATTTCAGCATCATCCCCATCTTCAGTCTTAACGCATATTTCCTTCACACCTAAGAGATTACAATAATGAGTAACAAGAGCACTTTTCCCAAGATCATTATCAAAATCAATAATAACAGCATCAGTATCTACAGGAATAATTTTTTTTAATGCATTCTTAGTAAACTGATCTAAAATAAAACTTTCTGTAGCAATTACATCGTATTCTTCAACCAATTCTTTTGAAGTATCAACAATAATTATTTGACAATCAAGCTTACTTAAATTTTCAAGAATATGAATTCCTAAATTACTAAGACCAATAATAACAAATGTTTTCACTTTATTCTAACCCACCAAAATATCCTGTCGTGGTCTTGTAAATTCTTCAAAACGAGAATTTCTAGAAACAAAAATTGCCATCGAAAAAAGCCCTATTCTACCCGCAAACATAGTAAAAATTATAATTACTTTACCTAAAAATGACAAATCTTGTGTAACCCCAACTGATAAACCAACAGTACCAAAAGCAGAAAAAACCTCATATCCCAAATCAATGACTCTCCATTTTCCACCACTCTCAGCAGCAAGAAGAACAAAAAATGAAAAACATAAAATAAAAACAGCTCTTACAAAAAATAAAAGTGCAAATCTTATACTATCAATTGAGACTTTATAAGAACCAATAATATAACCATTACCATCTTGAGATTTTATTACTGCAAGAATAATTAAGAAAAAAGTAGTAATTTTTATTCCTCCAGCAGTTGAACCTGGAGCACCACCAATAAACATAAATGGCAAAGAAAGCATTTGGGTTCTACTAGAAATAAGAGCATTGTCAAGATAATTAAAACCAGCTGTTCTTGTACTTATTGAATAAAATATTGCATTAAATATTAAAGTCCCAAGTGAATAACCATCTCTGAGTTTATGAATTTCTGAGAAAAAAAACACAACTGCACCAAAAAGAATTAAAAAAAAACTAAGCGTAAAGACAATTTTAGCATGAAGGGATAATTTTTTACGATACTTCATAGTATTAGTAACATCACGATATACCATAAATCCAAGTCCTCCACAAATAATCAATATAGCAATAACAATTATGGCCTCAGGAACATCACGCCATGCATAAATACTCTCAGAATGCATCGAAAACCCTGCATTACAAAATGCTGAAACAGCAGTAAATAAAGCCTCAAGTAATGAAATCTTAATACCTCGAATTTTAAAAAACAATAATATTAATATCCCTCCAATTAATTCAATTGAAAAAGTCACAAAAAGTATATTTTTCAAAATTTTCAAAGGATTATACTCAATATTTGAAAGAGAATATTGTTTGATTATTCGAACATCAGTTAACTTGAGCTTGCGTTTAGGAATAAGCAAATAAAAAGTAGTAATTGTTATGAAACCAAGCCCACCAAACTGAATCAATAACATTATTACAATAAAACCAAAAGTAGAAAAACTTTCCATCTTAACAGTCACAAGCCCCGTAATGCTAACAGCAGATACAGATGTAAATAAAACATCTATATATTTTAAACTCTCAACATTATTCCAAGCAATAGGCAATAACAATAACAGAGAGCCTATAAACATAATTAAGATAAAATAACTAAAAAGAAAAAACCTATCACTAAATTCAATTTTCAACATATAAAAATAAAATACAACAAAACATACAAGATATCATGATCAAAATAGCAGAATGTTGAAATATTACCATAATTTTATTATTTTTAATATATGTTTGAAGTTGAACTAAAAGCTTTTATTCCAAAAAACAGAGTAAAAAAAATCGTAAAATTGGCTAATCAAAAATTTCAATTTATTAAAGAAGAAATTAAAAATGATATTTATTATTTTAATTCAAAAAAAATCATTAGAATAAGAGAATCCAATATCTCAAAAAAAATTATAACATTTAAAATCAAATCTTTAGAAAAAGATATAGAAATAAACAAAGAAATTGAATTTAAAGTAGACAAAATAGAAAATTTTATATCTTTTATAAAAGAATTGGATTTTAAAATTTTATATAAAAAGATTAAAAAAAGTCTCATTTATAAAAAAGACAATTTAAATATAGAAGTTAACGAAATTCAGAATCTTGGATTTTTTCTAGAAATCGAAAAAATAATTGACAATAAAAATGAATTAAATCTTGCCAAGCAAGAAATTTACAAAACAATACAAGACTTTAAACTACAAAATAATATTGAAAAAAAATCATACTTTGAACTATTATCTAATCAACTTAAGAAATAAAACTTTAAAATCTAAGCTTAAACATGACAATACAAATCCTTTTTTTTGATATTGTGCAAATTGAGGTTTGCAAGCAGATTTTTGAAAAATTTCAGATTCATTTAAAAAATACCAATTATTGGAATTTAAATAAATAAGTCTCACATTATTATCATCTTCAAACGTTAATAACAAATCATTACTATATTTTAAAATATCACTAACTACTCCTTTAATTTTAATATTTGGACTTACATTTTGCCATTTATCACATTGAAGAGTAGATATACTAACAATAGGTCTATCTTTTGTTACATAACTTAAAATAATCTGATCTGATTTAACATCAGATAAAATCTTAACAGAATTTGCCATATTTACAGATTGTATATTTACATTCGACCAAGTTTTCCCTTTATCAATAATAAATTCAGAATTCATATAATCATTTAATTTATAATTGTAAAAAATTCCTAAAAAAGGTTCGGAAATAACACCAATACTTAAGACGTCAACATCAGCAGTACCTTTAAACACATTAGAATCTACAATACTATTCCAAGTAGTTCCATATCCCCTATTTACAATAAAATTGACTTTATATTCATAACCAATTTTTTTCAAATAAGCTACATACAAATTGTCCTTATGATCAACACTAATATTTACTAAAAAACCAACATTGTCTCTCAATTTAGGACTAACATCAATCCACTTTCGACTATTAAATTTTCGAACTATAAGTTCACTAGGAAAATCACTGGTACTCTTAGTCGTAAATACAATATATAATTCCCCTTTAGAATTAATCGCAAAATCAAAACATGAAATATCGGTAATATTATCATTAACAGCAGTACTGATATCAAACCAACCAATATTTTCAATAAATGAAGCAACTTTAATAGTATCATTATCTTCCATTTGATATGCAACATAAATATTACGCTTATAGGTTTTTAAAATATATTTTTTAAGCCTTGAACTTAACTTAAAACTTGGCAAATCTCTTAATAAAAAAGTTTTATTTTGTTTTTTTATATTAGATGTTTTGGCCTTTACAGAACTATCACCAATTATTGATAAATCTAAATCATTAAGAGTAAAATTAATGTTTACATTCTCTGATGTAACATAAATTACAGCATAAAGAACGTCCTTTTGCAATGTAAGTTTAACATCATTTTTTCTTATCTTATCTGTTATATTTTTTTTATTAAAAACGTCATATACCATATATACAAAATCTGTCCCCAAAGCAACATCAAAAGTCAAAATATAATCAGAAGACTTGTCAACTTTTAAATAAATGCTTCCTTTTCCATTCTTGCTTGAAATGCTTAAAGGCTTAACTTCGGTCAACATTTGCTTTACATCAGCATAAGAATAAAAATTACTAAACAAACAAATAAATATTAATAATAAATTACTTCTCATACTTGCCAAGATCCAAAAATATCATGACATAATCAATTAATGATATGATAGTTACAAAAGTAGAAATAACATATATTATTGCAACAATAGAAGAAAAACTAAAAGTTAAATTTAAAATTGAACTAATAAAACAATCAACAAAAGTAACAATTTTTAACTTGTCAAAAGTATAAAGCAAAAGACTAGCAAATACAGCAATAGCATAAAATAACGATTTTATTTTACCTGAAATTCTGGCTTGCTGAATTATATTAAATTGAATAATTAAATTCCTAATAACACCAACAGAAAGTTCACGATATACAAATATCACAAAAAAATAATATGGAGTAATACCTTTATAAAAGAAAAAAACAAAATATGTAAAATGTTGCAACACATCTGCATAGGGATCTAAAATTTTACCTACATTGCTAACTAAACCATATTTTCTAGCAATATATCCATCAATAATATCTGTAATTTCATTAAAAATAATTAAAAACCAAATTAAACTTAAAATTAAATAAGAATTCCACAAATATTCAAAACATAATATAAATAAAATAACAAACGATAATATAATTCTAAGAAAAGTTATTTTATTTGGAGTAATTATTTTTTTACTATGCAAGCTATAAGATCTCCTTATTACTTATCTTTAACTTCACAAATTCAAGAGCTTCTTTAAGCTCAAGTCCATTAATTTGCTCATTTGTTCTAGTTCTAATTGAAATTTTTCCTTCTACTACCTCTCTCTCTCCAATAATAAACATATAGGGAACTTTTTTTGACTGATATTGTCTAATTTTTGCATTCATTCTCATATTACAATAATTATCAAATTTTATTCTAATTCCTTCATTTTGAAATCTAGACAATACTTCTAATGCATATTCTTCTACAATGCTATTTACAGGAATAATTACAACTTGAAGAGGAGCCAACCATACAGGAAATGCTCCACCATAATGCTCCACTAAAATTCCAAAAAATCTTTCAATAGAACCAAGAAGCGCTCTATGAATCATAAAGGGTCTCTTTTCTTTGCCGTCTTCTGCAGTATAAGTCATCTTAAATCTTACAGGAAGATTAAAATCAAATTGAATTGTACTCATTTGCCATGCTCTTCCAAGAGAATCAATTATCTTAAGATCAATTTTGGGCCCATAAAAAGCTCCTCCGCCTTCATCAATATCAAAATCGATATTAAAATCAATCAAGGCTTTCTCTAAAACTTTAACAGCCATTTGCCAATCATCATCATCCCCCACAGCTTTTTCAGGTTTTGTTGAAAGATATGCCTTTAAATTGGTAAATCCAAATTTATTCCACATATCAATCGCAAAACGTAAAACCTCTCTAACTTCAAAATTCACTTGCTCATAAGTACATATAATGTGTGCATCATCTTGCGTAAAACCTCTAACACGCATAGTACCATGAATCGCACCTATCTTCTCATAACGATAGACAGTACCAAGTTCAGCCCACCTAAATGGCAAATCTCTATAAGAATGCTTATCAGTATTATAAATTGCAATATGAAATGGACAATTCATAGGCTTAACATAATAATCACTTCTATCCATCTCAATTTTTTCAAACATGCTCTCTTTATAAAAATCTAAATGACCAGAAGTTTCCCAAAGCCACGATTTACCAATATGAGGAGTAAAAAGTATATCATAACCATTCTTAAAATGCTCTTCTCGCCAAAAATTCTCTATTAAAGCCCTTATTCTAGCACCATGTGGATGGAAAAAAATAAGACCAGGTCCTATCTCATCATGAACAGAAAACAAATTAAGTTCACGACCAAGCTTTCTATGATCTCTCTTTTTTATCTCTTCTTGTAATTTCAGATATGCTTTTAAGTCCTTTTCGTTATTCCATAAAGTTCCATAAATACGACTTAACATTTTATTTCTTTCATCGCCACGCCAATAAGCACCAGCTATACTAGTTAATTTAAATGCTTTTGGATCAAGCTTATTCATATTATCAACATGAGGACCTCTACAAAGATCCGTAAATTTATGACTCTTATATATTGTAATCTCATCTGTAACATCAAAATTTTGAATTAAATCTATCTTATAAGGTTCATCTTTAAAAAGCACTAACGCCTGTTCTCTGGTTATAACTTCTCTTATAAAAGGACTGCCCGTCTTTAAAATTTCTCTCATTTTATGTTCTATTAATAAAAGATCATCTTCTGATATGTGCTTTTCAAAATCAAAATCATAATAAAAACCATCTTTAATTGGAGGTCCTATAGCAATCTTAGTATTTGGAAATAATTCAAGAACAGCTTCTGCCATAACATGTGCAATCGAATGTCTCTTCTTATAAAGAATACTATCCTTATCTAATTTTTCACCCATAACAACACCTTATAAACTTTAAAATTTGCAGTATGAAAACATTATAATAAATTCATAACTTAAAAAATCATAGATAAACAACAAATCTTCTCAATACAATATACAAAAAAATTTATTAAAAAAACAGATAAAATAATAAGAAAAGAATATAAATTTATCAGTCCATAGTTACTATAGATTCAATATTAAAGTAAAGAGCCATAGCCAAAAAGAAAGTAATAGTAGATGAACCACCATAAGATAGAAAAGGCAAAGGTATACCTGTAATCGGTAAGAGACCTAAAGACATACCAATATTAAAAGCTGTATGAAAAAATAAAAGACACAATACACCAGCAAGAATTAAAGACATATATCTATCTTTGCTTTTATCCATTATTATTAAAATCCTAAAAAAAATAAGGAAAAATAATATTAAAACAAGACTTACCCCTAAAAAACCAAATTCTTCAGCAAGAATTGAAAAAATAAAATCTGTACTTTGAGACGGAACATAATTTGCATGAGTATAAGGACCTTTTAAAAATCCCTTACCCAAAATACCTCCAGAACCAATGGCAATCTTTACCTGATTTAAATTCCAACCAGCACCTTTAAGATCAATATTTGGATCTAAGAAAACTAAAAATCTCTTAATTTGATAAGGCTTCATAAATTTTGACAGAAATTTAGAACAAAAAGCTGCTATTAACAAAATAGAACTCACAAATGATATATAAAAATAAATAAGCCTAATATTCAAGTTATATTTTGAAATAAAAAAACCTATAACAGAGGATAAAAATATCAAGGCCAATACCAAAAAAGCTACTTTAAAATAAAAATTATTAGAAAAGATTAAATATAATGTATTACCCATATCCGCTTTATATTCATACCAAACAGGCAATACTACAAAAATAAATGATAAAAATCCTGTTAAAGTAAAATATAAAATATAGTGTATATCTACACCAGCAAAGAAAGAAATAAAGATAAACATATTCAAATAAACTATGGCTGTACCAAAATCAGGCTGCAAGAATACAAATAGAATAACAGGTAAAATTATAATAAATGCAAAAACAAAAGCAAAGAAATTATGATATTCATTTTTACTACTATAAAATTTGGCAAGAGTTAAAATAACAATAATTTTCCCAAATTCTGAGGGTTGTCCACCTAATTTCCAAATCCCAATCCAAGATTTAGCTCCATTAACAGTAATACCAAAAACAGCAGTAAAAATCAAAGAAATAACTAATAAAGAATATAAAGGATAAACCATACCATATATGATCTTAAGATCATACCTTCCTACTACAAAAATTACAAAAAACCCACCAATAACCCATATAATCTGTTTAATATACTCTATTTTCATTAAAGAACCATTAGAAGTATAATCACTGGAATATATAAGCAAAATCCCAATAAAAGATATCATTACTAAACTAAATAATGTCAAACTATCATAACTTTTTCTAAAAACAGCCATATTTTACCTGATATACCATGGTTTATATTCTCTAAGAATATCTTCATAACTCTGTTTAGCAAAAATTCCTTGCATCATTAAATCTACAGATTTAGCAGGCCACATACCTGCATTACTTCTTCCCTCAACAAAACTAAAAATAACAATTTGTTTACTCGATACTTCATTATAAGGAGCAAGACCAACAAAAGAACTATTTTCAACCCCAATAACACCCGTTTGTCCTGTACCTGTCTTACCTACAACTTCAACAGCTTTTGTTAAAACCGAATTTTTAGCAGTACCATAAGTTACAACATTTCTCATATATTTTTTCAAAAGTCTAAAAGTACGTTTACTAATAATATTTGTTTTTCTAAGAACTTCAGGAACATTTTCAAGAATGAGTTCATTAGTATTACCATTTAAAATTTTACTAACAATTCTTGGTTTATAAATAACACCTTCATTGGCAATCATAGCTACCATATTTACAATCTGAATAGGAGTAGCATTTAAAAAGCCTTGACCTATTGAAAAATTAACAGTATCACCTCCTACCCAAGGTTGACTGAAAGTTTTCTCTTTCCATTCTGGACTTGGAAGAAGTCCAGAAACTTCATTTGGTAAATCAATCTCTGTTTTTTCCCCAAAACCATATTCTTTTGCATATTTAACTATTCTCTCAACACCAAGATATTTAAGTCCCACCATATAAAAATAAACATTACATGAATGAGCAACAGCATGCTCTAAATCAACATAACCATGCCCAACACGATTCCAACAATGAAACATTCTATTTCCCACCCTAAAATAGCCCTGACAATGAAGTTTTTTATTTTTATCCAAAACTTGTTCTTCTAACAAAGCCGTAGCCATAACCAGTTTAAAAATAGATGCGGGTGGATAAACCGACTGGATTGCTCTATTTAAAAACGAATAATCCTCTCTAGAATGTTTATTATAAACATCATTCATTGAATAATAAGGATAATTATGCAACGCCATAACACCTCCTGTTGAGGGATTTAATACCACTACAGTTCCATATCTCTTACCTAAAGTATTCTTAGCAAGCATCTGAATATCTTTATTAATATTTAAAACAATATTATGACCAGGTATCATATGCTCGATAATAGAACCACTATCTATTTTTCTTTCTCTAGAATCTACTCTATATTTAATTAAACCTTCTTTTCCTCTAATATAACTATCATAAATTTGCTCAACTCCTAATTTTCCTATTGTAGAATTGTTATCATATCCTTTAACATTATAAAAAGCACGTAATTCCCTCTGATTAATCCTACCAACATATCCAATAGGATGAGAATAAGAATCATCTACCAAATAATTCCTTTTAAATGAATATGTCCACAAAAGAGCAGGATAATAACTTCTCTTCTCAGCAATCCTAAATAACATTTCTGGATTAAGTTCAATTATTTCCACATCCTTTAAATACCCTCTAGTAGCCTCAATTTTAGAAAGAATAGGTTCCCTATCAATACCTAAAATATCTGATAAAAAATTTAACATTTCATCTCTATCTTTAACAGACATACTATAATATTGTTCCAAGCTAATCTTTAAAACAAAAACTGTAAGATTATTTGCAAGAACATTAAAATTTGAATCTAAGATCTCTCCTCTTGAAGCACTAACCTTTTCAACTCTAGATAAAAGAACTGTTGCTTCCCTATCATAAAACAAATGTTTTCCAATCTGCATCTTAAATAAAGTAAAAAGGTAAGAAAAAAAAACGAAAGATAGAAGAAACATTCCAAACTTATATCTAATACCCGAAACAAGTTTCATTTTAATTAATATTCCTCCCTAATAGTATAAAAACTCCTTGTGAAATAATTTAAAATTGGATATAAAAAATTTAAAAATACTATATTGATAATAAGATTTAGATCAAATATTGAATAATTAAAACCTTTAAGATCAACAAAATCTGCAAAAATCATTGCTACAAACCAAATAATAAATTTTGAAAAAATAAAAAACATTGTTACACTAAACATACTTTTTGGAACAACTATCTTGATTTTATAGAGCAGATAAAATACTAAAACATAACAAAATACAAAAAAACCAAGTGGCAATCCATTAAAATATTCCATAATAAAACCATGTAAAATACTTGAAATCAAACCTACATTAAAAGCAAAATTTAAAGAATTAAAAATTAAAATAATTAAAAATATATCTACTGAAAAAGAAAAACCTATATCACAATAATATTGAAAAATTTGTCCCAAAAGCACGCTAATAATATAATACAATATAAAAGATATCAATTTTTCATCCTCTCATCACCCTTAATCAAAAACACATATTCTAATTTATCCAAAATTATTATGGGTTCAATTTTAATACTCAAAAGCGAATTATATTCAAGAACATCAAAATGAGTAATTTTACCTATATAAATGCCACCAGGATAATCACTAAAACCAGCCGTAACAACAGAATCCCCAACTTTCAAAAAATTTTCAGCCAATTTATTAACATAATTCATCTCAAGAACCTCACCATATCCCTTACCTTCAACAAGACCTATAAATTTACTATTTTGAATTCTCGCAGAAACAAAATTTTCATAACTGGTTAAAGGTAAGATTCTTGAAGTATTTGCATAAACTTTGACAACTTTGCCAACAAGACCACTAAATCCATCTTGATAAGCAACGGCTATCATATCTTTTTGAACACCATCATTATAACCTTTGTTAATTGCCATTAGAGATGAAATATTTGCATAATTTAGATAAATTATCTCGGCTGAAATAAAATCATTAGAATGTTCCGAATAAAATTCAAGTTGTTCTTTAAGTCTAGAATTTTCTTGTCTTAATACTTGAACATTCTGAATAACTATCTCAAGTTGTTGTATGCGCTTCTTATAAGCTTCTATAGTCTCACCATAATCTTTATATTCATTTATTGCTTTAAAAATACTAGAGACAAAATTAAAAAATTCATACATATTCCTTTGAATATATGAATTTAAAGTAAAAATAAAAAAATCATCTCTTTTCTTCACCCTAGAACCATTTGTGTCATACAACATAAGAATAGTAGCAAATATTAATACAGTTATTACTTTAATAAAATCCCTGAAATTAACAAGAAACTTCATATTTATTCATTAATAAAACTATATATATTTTTACTAATATCTATTCTATTAGCATAATCATAAAATAGACCAGCTCCAACAGCTACAGATAAAAGAGGATTATCCGCAACATAAACTGGAACTCCTGTTTCCTTTGATAAAAGCCTACTAAGTCCTTTAAGAAGAGCCCCACCTCCTGTTAATATAATGCCACGCTCAACAATATCAGTTGCAAGCTCCGGAGGAGTTGCCCCAAGAGTTCTCTTAACCTCATCAACAACGGTACTAATAGGTTCTTGCAAAGACTCTCTTACTTCCATAGAATCAATAATTTGCTTTCTAGGAAGACCCGTAACAGCATCTGTTCCTTTAATATCTATTGTCTCTATTTTCAAATTATGAGTATCTGGATAAACATTACCTATTTTAATTTTTAATTTTTCAGCTGTTTGTTGTCCAATAATAATATTATGAGCATTCCTCATATATTTAATGATACTCTCATCAAATTCATCACCACCTGTTCTAATAGCTCTACTTACAACCATACCACCAAGAGAAATAACTGATATTTCGGTAGTTCCTCCTCCAATATCGCACACCATATGACCTGTTGGCTCAAAAATAGGAATATCAGATCCAATAGCAGCTGCAAGAGATTCTTCAATAACTTTAACCTCACGAGCACCAGCATTCATTGCACTCTCTTTTACAGCTCTTCTCTCAACTTCAGTAATACAAGTTGGAACTCCTATTACCATTCTTGGTTTAAAAAATAATTTTTTTCGAGAAAAAATCTGACCTATAAAATACCGAATCATTTTTTCTGTATTCTCAATATCAGCAATAACACCATCACGAAGTGGTCTTACTGCCTTAATATTCTCTGGTGTTTTCCAAAGCATCTTCTTTGCATTACGACCAACAGCTACCACCCTATTATTCTTATTAACATCAATAGCAACTACCGAAGGTTCACTCATAACTACACCATAATCCTTAATGTAAACCAAAGTATTGCATGTACCAAGATCAATACCAATATCTATCAAAAAAGATTTAAAAAAATTCAAATCAATCTCCCTCTAAAAATCCTCCGGGCTAATTTTAAGCCTTTCCCTTGCTTCTTCTAAATAAGGATTAATGCTTAATGCTTCTCGCCAATATTTTCTAGCCTTAGGATAATCTTTATCTCTTTTTCTATATATGTCTCCTATTTTAACATAAACATTAGGATTTAAACTATTAATTTTCAAGACTTTATCATAGCAATTAAAGGCATCCTCATAAGCACTTCTCTCAAAATAAATATTTCCATAAAGTAAATATACCTTTTGCACTAAATTATCATCTCGCTTATCTCCTTTTAATGATTCATGCTCTTCTTCTAAAAATTTATTTATATATTCAATACTCTTATCAATATCTCCTGCCTTATAATTAACATATGCCAAACTCCAAAGAATAAGATCAGATTTATTTTCTCTATAAGCCTTTTCAAAAAATTTTAAACTAGAATTATAATCTCTTAAGAGTTGATAAGAATACCCCAAATACTCAAAAATATCTTTTTTTACATTTACAAAATCAAAACTACTTGCATATAAAGCCTTATTTAAATATTTAACAGAAAGATCACTATAATACTCACCCTTATGAGAATAAGCTTTTCCCAAAATATAATAAAGTGAACTCATAGGAACATCATCATTAATAGACATTAAAAACCTCAATCTTTCTATTGCATTATCCAAAAATTGATTTTTTAAATAACTATCATTTAACATTAAAGAATAATAAAAATATGAAAATCCAAGAAGTAAATTTAGATTAAAATCAAATTTATTTTCTTTAATACCATTCTCAGCATAATCTATTATTTCTTTGTACTCCTTATTCTCCCACAAAACAAGCAAATTTACCTCGGTAGGACCTGCTTTTAAATAAGAATTAGAAAAAGCTTTTAAATAAGATAAAATAAAAAAAAGAAAGAATACAAGTGATAAACTTATAACAAAATAAAAAATAAATTTCAAATAATTGATTCCCATAAAGATTCTCTAAAAAATTTAAGTTGATATCCATAAGCCGAGTTCTGTATTATGTCATCATCTATCTTGTTTTTCCATCACTGAAAAAATCATGCAATCTACCCACAAGCATACCCTCAAGAGCTAAGGAAGCTTGTTTACTTGATTTTGCTCCTAATGAGGTTTGTCTTGACCTTATTTATCACTAAATAAGCGGTGAGCTCTTACCTCACCTTTTCACCCTTACCCTAAGGCGGTAATTTTCTGTGACACTATCTTAAGTCTTTCAACTCCTAGGCATTACCTAGCATTATGCTCTTATTGGAGCTCGGACTTTCCTCTCAAGATACTGAAATACAGTATGTTAAGCGATGACTGGATATCAACTTCAAATACACACATAAATTTTAAAATATTATTCTATAAGATCTGCTAAACCACCAGGAACCATCCCCAACCCAACTTCAAATTTATCCTGATAATAAAGTATTCTACTACAATAAGGACAAAACTTAATATCATCTGGTTCACGCCTCACCTTATTTGCAAATTCCACAGGAAGTATCATATGACAACCCTTACAAACACTGTCAATTAAAGGTACAACTCCATTGGATTTATTGCGAATAATTCTTTGAAATTTAAATAAAAAGTCCTCATCCATACGAGAAGAATATTTTTCTTCTTCACTTTTTATAGAATCAAGTTTTTTGACAATTTCTAAAAGTTCATTTTCAAGATCATTACTCTCAACAGCATAAATATTTTGCTCAATCTCAAGTTTACTCTTAACATCGGCTATTTCCCTGTCTACTTTAGTCTTAAGCCCAGTAATATGTGTCATCTTCTTTCTAATAGCAACTTCATCATCAATAATGGTTTGCAATTCTTTTTCAAGAGCCTCATACTCCCTTTGAGTCTTAATACTATCAATTTTCTCTTCAGCCTTGCTCTTTCTTACATTAATATCTTGAATATCTAATTTCAAAGATGCATCTTCTTTTTGATATTCCTTAAATCGTAATTGCAATTCGGCAAAAGTCTCAACAAGTCCATCAATTTGAACTTTTTTAGTTTGCAAATATTTAGGAATATTCCTTTGGCGTTCTTCAAGTTCAAATTTAGACTTATATATACCTTCAAGATTTCTCAATATATCAATATTACTCTCCACGAAGACCTCCTTATTCAATTTAAATCTTCCAAATAATCTTTAAGTTTCTGGGTTTTTTTTGGATTCTTAAGTCTCCTCAAGGCTTTAGACTCAATTTGTCTAATTCTCTCTCTTGTAACATTAAAATGTAATCCCACTTCTTCAAGAGTTAAAGAATATCCATCCTCAAGACCAAATCTCATCTTAACAACTTCTTGTTCTCTCTCTGGCAAAGTTCCAAGAACTGCCCTTATTTGATCCTGTAATACAACAAAAGATGTATGCTTTGCTGGATTTTTAATCGCCTTATCTTCAATAAAATCACTAAGCACAGAATCCTCTTCTTCTCCAATTGGTGTTTCAAGTGAAACAGGTTCTCTTGAAACATTCTTTACGGTTTTTACTTTTTTGAGATCCCAACCAAGCCTAATTGATAACTCTTCATCTGTTGGATCTTTACCTAAAACCTGAACTAAATATCTTGTTTCCCTATTAAGTCTATTTATCTGTTCAATCATATGTACAGGTACACGAATGGTACGTGCCTGATCTGATATTGATCTTGTTATTGCCTGACGAATCCACCATGTAGCATAAGTAGAAAACTTAAATCCCCTTTTATACTCAAATTTTTCAACCGCTTTAATTAGACCAATATTACCCTCTTGAACAAGATCAAAGAAATGTAAACCTCTATTAGCATATTTTTTAGCAATACTTACAACAAGTCTCAAATTAGCTTTAATTAATTGATCCTTTGCATGTTGCATCATTTGTTTACCCTTAAGGATCTCTTCTGACATACTTATTATCTTATCCATTGGATATTCATAATACATCTCAATCCGCTCAAGTTCTTTTTGAGCAAGTTGAGCTTCTGTAATTTGTTCCTTAATTAAATCTTCCCTAATATTTAAAGATTTTTCTATTCTCTCTCTCTTCTCAGGAATAGCCAAATCCCTGCCAAGAATTCTAAGATTTCGCACCTTATCTATTTTCAATCTATCCAGTATAGATTTTTGTTGCCTCTTTAAATCTTTTATCTTGCTAGCAGAATCAATATAATCATCTGAAAACAGACGTAATTCCTCCTGATATAAAGGAATCGACTTAAGAAGCTCTTTTATCTGTAATCTCTCATTAGTAATACTCTCTTCAAAAATATCCTCACCAAGTTCATATAATCTATGCTTTCTCTCAACATACTTGACTAAACGATCCTGGAATGGCTTTAACAAAGATTTGTAAAATGAAGTAATTCTTTTTTTTTTGTTATAATAATCAAAATTATTATCTTTTTCCCTTTCTCTATCTTTTTTAAAAAATTCCTCTTTGTCAACTCTTGAATAAATAGCATTAACCAAATTATAATAATTCTCTATAACTAATCCCTCGTTCTTAAGAATATTTTCAATTATACTCTCCCCAGAATCCATTTGTTTTGCAAGTTCTACTTCTTGATTTCCAGTTAATAAAAACTCTTTTCCTATTTCTTTTAAATAAAGTCTTATTGGATCCTCAGAATTACTATCTTTTAATAAACCACTTTTAATGTATCCTGAATTATAATCTTCTTTGTCTAAAACTTCATCATCAAAATCATCCAATTTATCATCAAGCTCATCATCAACCTGAATAGCATCATCTAACATCATACATTGACTATCAAGCTTACTTGCCTCATCAAGTTCATCAACATCACAAATATCTGACCCTATTTTTTCATTAATCAAACCTATCCCCTCATTTTCAAGAATTCCATAAATACAATCAATATTATCAGGCTCTAACATATCTCCTGATAAAAAAGTTGATAGGTCCTCAAAAGTAATTTCCTTTTTATCTCCCAAATAATTTAAAATAGTCTTTATTAATTTTGAATTTTTTTTCTTAAAAGCCTGCAAGTCTTTATTATCTACACTATTCATTTAAATATATCCTCAGATTTTCTCTTTGCATATTTAAAAACATCAATTCTCTTATCTGGGCTTTAGCATCTATCGAAACATAATTTTTGATCATCTCTTTAAATGCCAAAATTCTATTTTCTACTTTTCTCTTTTTAATTGCAAACAAAATTTGCTTAACCATCTCATCATCCACTTCAAACTCTACTCGTAACATATTTTCAAAAAAAATTTCACTAATACTACCATATTTATTTTTTAATAATTCTTTTAAATTAAACAATGAAAAACTCTTATTATTATCAAACAAATTTTCAAAACATACAAAAATTTTTTTTACATCAATATCATACAAGTCACTATCATTAATATTACGCCTTATTATAGTAAAATAATTAAAGTCTTTCAATAAGGCAACCAATAAATATCTCTCATAGGTATTTACCTCATAAGAACATGCATTCTTCTTATAGCTAGCAATTGCTTTCTTTTCTCTCATACTATAATAATCTTTTCTTAAAGTTTCCAATTTAACACCCAATTTACTCTCAAGTTTTGACAATAGAAGATCTCTTTGTGTATTAGTACTTGATAGACCTATCAAATTTATAAACAAATTAACCATACTGTTTAAATCTGTAGTTTTATTTAAATCATATTTTAGAGAATATTTTTCTAAAAGATATTCAAAAGCATCACAGCTATCATTAACCATATTACTTAAAACAGAAACACCCTTATTCTTTAAAACATCTGCAGGATCAACTCCATATTTCATCCTAATTACACTTACATCAATATTAAAAGGCAAACAAATTTGATATGCTTTAAAAGTAGCTACAAGTCCAGCCATGTCATCATCAAAACATATTAGTATTTTATCGGCATATCTCTTAATTAAAGCAAGATGTTGTGTTGAAAAAGAAGTACCAAGTGTAGAAACGGCTATCTTGATATCCGCTGTAAAGAATGCAAGAACATCGATATATCCTTCCGTTAAAATGATAGATCTAGTTTCCTTAATCATAGAAAGGCCTTCATAAAACCCATAAAGTAACTCTCTTTTTTTAAAAACTCTTGTTTCACTTAAATTAATATATTTAGAGCCATTATTTTTACCTAAAATTCTACCTCCAAATCCTACCACATTTCCTTTAAAGTCTTTAATTGGAAAGATTAATCTTCCAGACAAAATTGAAAACTTTTCCCTTCGACTAGCAAACAAACCACTCTTACTTAAAATACTACTAGAATATCCTTTTGAGACTAAAAAATCATAAAAACTTGACTTACCTACAACATCACATAATAAATAACCAATATTAAACAAATCAACAATCTCTCTTGATATTCTCCTCTCTTGCAAAATATAACTCAAAATTTTTTGATTATTATTTAAAAAAAATACAAAAACTTTAATTAACTTAGCATTTAAATTATATATCTCTGAAATTAATGTCTTATCATGAATTTTACGTTTAATTCCCATACTTCTTGTAGCACTATCATATTCAATTCCTATTTTAGTGCACAAAGAATCAACAGCATCATTATAATTAAGTTTTTCAATATCCATTAAAAATTTAACAACATCTCCCCCTTTTTTGCATCCAAAACAATAAAAAAGTCCTTGAGAAGGGGTTATAGTAAAAGAAGGTGTTCTCTCAGCATGAAAAGGACAAAGACCTTTATAAAAAGCTCCTGATTTAACCAACGAAACATGTTCACTTATTATATTAACAATATCTACTCTTTGTTTAATTAAATCTATGATTTTAGCATATTCCATATTGTATTTAATCCTTAGTAATAAAACTACGAATATAACTATTTGCAGCTAAAAGGTGATCACTATAAACCGAAGAAAACTTATGTGTCCCGACTTTAGGATCTTTTATAACAAAAAACAAATAATTTGTATTATCTGGGAAAAAGGCTGCTGTTAAAGATACAATTCCAGCATTAGCAATTGGTCCTGGAGGATAACCTTTATTAATATAAGTATTATATTGAGAATTAATCTCTAAATCTGAAAAATAAATTCTTGTGGGATGAGGCTTATTTAACTCTTCAGTAATAATATACTCAATTGTAGCACAAGATTGCAATGCCATATTAGATTTTATTCTATTATAAAAAACAGATGCCATTATTGGTGCTTCATTTTTAACTCTATATTCACGTTCAACAATAGACGCAATAATAACTTTATCATAAAGATCCTTACTAGAATACGATTTATAATCTATACCAATAGAATAAAGTTTGTTAAAAAAGTTGCTCACAAAAACTCTAATTATTTCTTTCATATCCATACCTTTATAAAACTTATAAGTATCTGGAAATAAAAATCCCTCAACAGAATCATACTCAAGTCCAAGTTCATTAACAAAGTTAACATCATTGATTAAATCAATAAAACTTTGTACATTGCTAATAATACCTGATTCATTCAATTTTAAAGCTATTCTTCTACCAGTATACCCTTCAGGTATAGTAATATTAATAGGAAGTATAGGTCTTCCTTTTAAAAACTCTTTATAAACATCAAAAGTCGAACAATAACCATTAATCAAATACTTGCCTTCTCTAAAGTTTTTATCACTACCAAAAAAATAAGAAATTGCTATCAATAATTTAGCAGATCTAATTAAATCTTTTCTCTTAAGCTCCCAAGCAATTTTTTTAACCCCCCATCCCTTTTGAATTTCAAATTCATATACCAAATCAGATTTAAGAGGAGAAGAATTTAAAAAATATAAGAAAGATAAAAAAATGAATAATAAAAGCAAAAACACAAAAAGGGAAATAAAAATCTTTTTTATTACCATAAGAATACAAAATCTCTTTTAAAAGAAGAAAATCACGTCTACATACCTTCAACTAAAGAATAAACAAAAAACACATTATCCCTACAAAATATAATCTATAAATATTAAATTAATTTTACTACAATGAATATCAAAATACTTTAAGATGCATTAACCTTAACATTAAAGCTATACTCTAAATGATAAAACAAGACCTCCCAAAACATTTAGACAAACTATATAACCTTTAAAGTGGGGAGGGTGGGATTCGAACCCACGTAGGCAAAGCCAACAGATTTACAGTCTGCCCCGGTTAACCACTTCGGTACCGCCCCATAAAGCCGACTGTCGGATTCGAACCGACGGCCAGCGGTTTACAAGACCGCTGCTCTGGCCTGACTGAGCTAAGTCGGCATAATAAAGCTAATGGTTAGTTTATAAAAATAAAATACATTAGTCAATAGTAAATTTAAAATAAATCAACTACCTAATCAAGAAAAACTTTTATAAAAAAAGAACAAAAACAAATAACAAAACTCAAAATCAAAATAACACAATGTTTAAATTTTCGTCCTCTAAAAACATAAAAAAATATCGCTCTAGTAATCTCAAGACCAAAAGAAACAGAACTTAATACAATTGTAAACTCAAGAGAAAATTTTTGAAAAGAATGCATAAAAATATTATAAGCACCGGCTAAAAACATAAAAAAACTAAGTATAGAATTAAGAAATAAAACTATTACCAAAACCCTAATAAGAAGTGAAGATAATTTTATCAAATCATTTGATTTATAGTTTTTCATAATAAACTATAAATTTTCAAGCACAAAAAGAGCTTGCTTAACGATAAGCAACATATTATTAATAACATAACTTAAACTGATTTTAACATTATCTTCTGTTGATAATTTATTAAACATATTAAGAGCACTTTGTATAAAAGCATTATTATTATCCAAAAGAGCAATATATTTTTCCCTAAGATCAACAAAACAAGATATAAACTTAAATACTAACCTTTTAATTGTTTCAACCTCCTTTAAGCACCATTCTAAAGTTTTATCTCTATAAGAATCATCACTGCTATAATCTTCGCTATTATAATTTTCATACTCTCCATTTCGATAATTAAGCTCAAAATATAAATCATAAATTTCTTTTCTCAATATATTGATATCTCTCTCAAGCTTAATATACAAACTCCTTAAATCAGTATTATGAGCAAGTACTACATTGTTTACAGTTTTAAGAACTTCCATCATTCTCACATCATAAATACATTTGAAAAATTCATTCATAAAGTAAAGTTTCTTAAAAACTGAATAGTCAAGATCTAATCCTTTAAAAATTATCTTATCTAAATTCATAATGACATTATAATTTTTAATTAAACTTTTAAGTTCCTTAGTTGCCATAGATGTAACGGATTTAGAATAATTCTCAACAAGTTGTTCACTAACATTTAAAAATAAAATATTTTCATAAAAACTTCGAACATCAAAACAAGGAACATATTTTTTTGGTGTTAACACTGGATTTTCATAATAAATTTTAAAAACATCTAAATAAGGCAAGGTTTTTGACAAATTAATAAGTTTTATAATAATACCCAACATATTTTTAAAAATAGAATCGACATCCAAAAGGTTCTCTTCATTTAAAATCCCATTTTCATTTGATTTTACTATCAAAAAATAATTTTTAATAATAATTTTTAACACCTCTTCATTTATTACAACATCTCTTAACGTATGCACAATCTCACAAAAACATTTAAAATATTTATCAACACTCTCAAAGCTAGTACTAATTGTCCCATCAAGATCAGCAATATCAAAATTATCCTTATCATCTAAAAGTTCAATATCAAAGAAAGAAAAAAAAGATTTATAAGGAAAAAATGCAACACTATTTAAAATATAAAAAAATTCAAACATCTCTTCTACAACCACATAAATTTGCGAAGGTATTGAACTAATATAATTATTAATCTTTATCTTAATAATCTCGTCTAACTCTTTTTGACTCTTATCTTTTTTTACAAATTGCTCATATTCTTCAGGTTCTAAAAAATCTTCCATCTTGCTTTTAGAGTTAGGTATTTTACCTTGAATAATCTCAAACATCGCCTGTTCCACAATATTATCTGACTCTAACATCCTAAAATATCCTTTAAGTTTTACCAAATGACAATAAAACTCAAAAAACATTTCTACAAAACCTACCCGTAAATAACCTTTTCTAAAATCTATCACAGAATTCTTGTACATATTATTCACACGCCTTTCTAGGTTTTTAAGAAGATATATTTTATAAACATCTTCTTTGGTTCGATCTCTCTGAAAAAAACTTAAGATATATATCCATATTCTTATCCAAAAAGATTCTTCCATAAATTTTTTAGAGAGAAAATCATCAACCTGAACAGCAGAATCTGAATCTAAATAATTAGAACTATTCAAAGATAATACCGAAGAATTTAAACTTAAATTTTTTTTAATTTCTCTTATCAATTTAGCCCTTGAATCTCTTGAAAGTTTATCAATAGAATCATATACACTAACATTACTCTTGTCCATAAAACCCCATTTATAAATATTTAATATAAATCGAACAAATATTATTTTATGATATTTAAGAATAAACTAAAACCTTATCTTAACCTTAGAAAAAATAGTATTTCAACTATAATATATTTCTATATGAATCTAGGTAATAACACTAAAGATATAATAAAAATTAGTCAAATCTTTAATAACCATAACTATGAATTTTTCCTAGTAGGAGGCGCATTAAGAGACTTACTTCTTAAAAAGATACCTTATGATTTTGATTTTACAACAAATGCAACTCCAAAAGAAATAATGAAATTATTTCCAAAAAATATACAAACAGGAATAAAACATGGAACAATAAGTATAATCTTTAATAAAAAAATTTTTGAAATCACAACTTATAGAATAGACATAGATTATGAAAACAAACGCTCTCCTAAACAAATAAAATTTACAAAAAATTTAAAGGAAGACTTAAAAAGACGGGACTTCACAATAAATGCAATCGCAATGCATACACTTAACTTCGAAATAATAGATTACTACAATGGACAACAAGATCTTAATAAAAAAATAATAAAATGCATAGGAAATCCAAATAAACGATTTGAAGAAGATGCTCTTAGAATTCTTAGAGCTGCAAGATTTGCATCCACACTGAATTTCACAATTGATAAGAATACATTAATTTCCATGAAATACAAAAAAAACAATATTTTATTTCTATCAAAAGAAAGAATCAATAATGAATTTATTAAACTTTTAGAGGGAGAAAATCCAACAAAGGGAATCAAATATTTACAAAAAATAAATTTTTTTAAATACTTTTTTAACATAGAAATAAACAAAAAATTAATAAAAAAAATTACTCTTTTAAATAAAAATAAATTTTATTTAAAAGCAATAGTTATTTTTACTATAAAACAAGACATATCAAATTTAAAACAAAACTTAAAATTACTCAAGTTTTCAAACAAAGACATTAAACTAATATTATTATATAAAACAACTATCAACGCAATTCATAAATTAAATCCAAAAAAATTACATCATATTAGAATTTTTTTAAGCAAAACTACCAGAGAAAATTATAAAGAAACACTTGATATATATAAAGCCCTTAAAGGAAAAAACAACAAGTTTAAATTTATAACAAACAAGATTAAAAATAATAAGCTGTTAAGAGATCCATTATCTTTAAAAGAATTGCAAATAAATGGCAACGATGTTCAAAAGTTCCAATTAAGAACCCACAAAAACACTGGTATAATTCTCAATCATCTACTTAATGAAGTACTAATAGAGCCTAAATTAAATAAGAAAGAAATTTTGCTTCAAAAGATTAAAGATCAATATTCACAATATTTTTAAGTGCCATTTCAGCTGCTATCATCTCAGCCTCTTTTTTAGACTTTCCTTTGCCATTAGATACAAATTTATCATTAACATAAAGTTCAACACAAAAAATCTTATTATGATCAGGACCTAATTCTTTAGCCAATTTATAACTTGGTGAAATTTTATATTTTTTTTGAACATATTCTTGCAATAAACTTTTATAATCTTTAAAATCACCACGATTAAACATTAACCTTATATGTACTTCAAAAAGTTCTACCACAAAAGTAGAGGCTTTTGAAAAGCCCCCATCAAGATAAAGTGCACCTACAAAAGCTTCAATAGCATCTGCAAGAATGCCTTTCTTATTACGTCCATCATTATTTTCTTCACCTCTACCAAGCAAAATATAATTACCAAGATTAAGTTCTCGAGCAATACTAGAAAGAGAATCTTCACTAACAATATAAGACCTAGCTTTACTAAGCTCACCTTCACTCTTATCAGGATAAAATTTATACAAATAATCTGTAATAATAAGATTAAGAACAGAATCTCCCAAAAATTCCAATCTCTCATTATTAGCATATTTCTGATCAAATTCATTTGCATATGATGAATGACTTAAAGACATATTTAACAAATAAATGTCATTAAAATCAATATGCAGACCCATTAAAAACTCATTTAACTTTTGTTTTCGATCCACATCCAACTTCACTACTGAAGAACCCATTATAGTTAACCCTTCTTCTTTTCAATAAAAGCAACAACATCACCTATAGTCTCAAACTCGCTAGCTTCATTTTCTGGAATTTTATCATCAAATGCTTCTTCAAGTAAATATAAAAGCTCATAAATATCTAGACTGTCTGCACCAAGATCTTCAACAAACCTAGATTCCATAGTAATCTCATCTTCTTTCTTGTCAAGCTGCTCGGATATAATAGACCTAACCTTTTTAAAAATCTCATTTTGATCCATAAACAAACATTCCTCGTTCAAACTATAATCCTAATTCTAAGTATTGACTATTTCGATAATAACCACACTTTGCACATATTCTATGCCTTATTGCCAGGTTACCGCAATTTGAACATTCCTGAAATTGAGGAATTTTTTTCCTCATATTTATACTGCGCCTCGTCCTACTTCTAGACTTTGAAGGCTTAAATTTTGGAACAGCCATATCTTTGTCTCCTTAAACATCAACAAACGTATCTTAATAATATATATATTATCAAGATAATTTGTCAATAAATTTAGATTTCAACTTTTTTTGTACCAACTCTGGAATAAAATTTGAAAGATTAAAATTTTTATTTTTTATCAATTCCTTAACAAGATCTGATCTTACAAATAAATATTTATCACTACTTGGTAAAAATACTGTATCTATTGAAGAATTCAGCTTATTGTTAACAACATATCTCTCAAATTCAAATTCAAAATCATGAAACGCTCTAACACCTCTTACAATAAAACCAATATTATTCTTCAAAGCATAATCTAAAATAACTCCATCATATTTATCCACAAAAATTTTTGTCCATCCTAAAGACATAATAACCTCAAAAGTAAGTTCATATCTCTCAATATCACTAAGCAAATAACTCTTATTACTATTATTAGCAACAAGAACAATTACTTTATCAAAAATTAACGAAGCTCTTTTTACTAAATCAATATGTCCCCATGTAATAGGATCAAATGAACCAGGAAATAATGCTGCTCTCATAACTAATATAATTTAAATCCTTTATTCATATCATTAAGAATTTTTTGTCGCCAATCAGGACGACTCTCTAAATTTTCAAAATTAATCTCCTTAACAATTTTAAAAGACAAATTATTTCCCCTAACAGACCTATCAACAACAAAAAATTTGCCAACACCCTTATATACCAAACTTTCATTTTTTAAAAGCTGACTTTCAGATTTTAACCTATCAATAGCACAATCAAAATGTATAGGCTTATCTTCTCCATCAAACTTCATGGACATACAAGAAAGAATATCTTTAATTTGCTTTTCACAAATAGGACATATTTTTTTAAATTTTATGCACGATCTTTGATATTTTCCCAATCCTTTTTGTCTATTACCTTTATAATTTTTATGTCCATTAGAATTAACACCCACAGATTTATTATTGTTAGCACCATTACTTAAAACAGAAGAACTTTGTTTCTTAAGTTCAGATCGTGCTTTCCTAATTTTCCAATAAGGAAATTTACTTCCTCTCTCTAAATCATTCCCACTGGACTTACTCCTACCCATCCTCAATATTAACTCCTTCAATTAATGTCAAACAAACGAGTAATATTTCTCTTTAAGAACATCAAACAAATATTCCAAATGATGCTCATCATTAAAACTATATAATTCAATGCTATATTTAGCATACTTATCAATTTTTTTCTAGTAACAAAATAATTTAATATTAAAGTATTGTATTAAATCTTAATTTGCCTATTATTCATAACTTAACACTCTTCAATGAATAAACAAAAGATAAAACCTGTTCTATTATTTTAAAATAATCAAAATCAATAAAATTATCCCCCATTAACCAACCTGTAAACTTCGCATCATATTTAATCAATAAAAAACTATTTTTTATATTTATACCTCCTAAAATTAATGACATTTTACAATCATTACTCCACAATCACAATTTTTTAAATTATTAAACGGAATTCAATATATCTTATCAGCTTCCATCATAACAAACAAGAGAGCCCTGAAATCTCTTATAATATCATTTCAACCAAAATCTAAATATATTTTTACATTTAAAGCTAGAGCAAAATTTATTAAACTCACAAATTATTTTCTCTTGTTTATAAAAAATAAACAAAACTTAATTTAAAATGGACTTTAATCTTTACACTATAAAAAGATAAAAATAAAAAAATCATCTTTTTTAATCGAAAAGAAATAGAAATAATAAAATTACCTTTTTATATAACAAAATAAAAATTTATCATTCTTAAATAAATAGAAACCCTATAACAAAGACGTATAATTAACACTAAACAAAAATTATCAAAAACAGCAAATACTTTAACAAAATAATTAAATCCAACTTTTTTTAAAAAAAATCACTCTTGAGTTCAAAAGATTTATATCTCAAAAAATACAAACCCCTCATTAACGCCAATAAACTTTATAAATTCTATTATAAAATTTCAAGAAAAATCATTATTTAAAATGAATCTAGATAGACTATCAATATTTAAGTTTCTTAACATCAAGACGTTCTTTTACTTTCATAGCAGCTTTACCAATTCTATCTCGCATATAATAAAGCTTAGCGCGTCTTACTTTTCCTCTCTTTAAAACCTGAACTTTTTCGATAATAGGTGAATGCATAGGAAAAATTTTCTCAACTCCAATTCCTGAAGAAATTTTTCTAACTAAAAAAGTTTGACCTATCCCTTTATTTTGAATAGATATAACAAGACCTTCAAAATTTTGAATTCTCTCGTTAGTTCCTTCTATGATTTTATAACTAACACGTATAGTATCTCCTACCCTAAAATCAAAACTTTCTGCTCTCTTGCCTTTAGCCTCAATTTTTCTTATCAAATCCATCATTTTTTTCTCCTCTCATTTCCAAATATTTAAGGTACAAATCAAATCTGTTTTTTTTAGTTTTTTCAACTGACTTAACAAGCCGCCACTTTTTTATCTCTTCATGATGCCCCGACAAAAGCACATCAGGAACTTTCAAATTCCTAAATTCATAAGGCCTAGTATAATGAGGATATTCAAGCAACCCACACTCAAAACTAAAAGATTCCTCACACAAAGAATTAGGATTTATTACACCATCTAATAATCTATATACACTATCTATTATAACAAGAGCTGCAACTTCACCTGAAGACAACACATAATCTCCAACTGAAATTTCAAGATCAACATACAAATCAATTACACGCTGATCAAGCCCTTCATATCTCCCACAAATTATAACAAGTTCATCCTTCTTTGACAAGTCATAAGCCAATTTTTGAGTATACTTAAGTCCAGACGGGCTCACAAATATCGTAGTCTTTGAATTTGCATTTACATATTCAAGAGCATCAACAATAGGTTGTACTTTCAAAACCATACCTGCACCCCCACCATAAGGAACATCGTCACATCTTTTGTGTTTATCTTTAGAAAAATCACGAATAGATATGACTTCATAACTTATGATACCCTTATCTACAACCTTTTTCATTATTGAATTTTCAAAAAATGGAGTAATGATTGAAGGAAATAACGAGAGAATTGTAATTTTCATTGTAAGAGCTCTAATACCTTAAGCTCAATAGTTTTAAGTTCCCTATTAATATCTCCAAGATAAACATCTAAAAAAGGAACAAAAAATAATCTATCCCCAACCTTAATTTCAAGAAGAACTGATTTTGAACATTCAAAAAAAGATACAACAATTCCTAATTCTACTCCATCATTAACTACTCTATATCCAATAAGCTTACCAAAATAATATTCATCTTGTTCTAATTTAGATGCAAGTTCATCACTTACCCATAATTCAAAACCAATCAAATTTTTAATGGGCTCAGGCGCATTAAATTCCCTAAACTTTAGTAATAACGAATTATTCCTTAAAGATACGTCTTCAACTGTAACTTCAACTGAACAACAAAATTTTTTTTTTAAAACTAATTTACTGTTTTTTAAACAAAAAAAATCACTAAAACCATTGGATATGCTTTTAATCTTAGCATATCCATTAATCCCATAAGACGACAATATTATGCCTTTTACAAACATAAATTAGTCCAAAATTTCTAACTGAACTCTCCTATTTGTTTTTGCAGCACAAGCACTAAGAAGCGTCCTAATAGCCCTTGCAATGCGACCTCTTCTTCCAATTATTTTTCCAACATCATTTGCAGAAACTCTTAATTCCAAAATAGTTGATTTCTCACCTTCAACTACATTCAATTTAACCTCATCTTTTTTATCCACAAGAGATTTTACTACAAATTCTATAAGTTCAATTTCATTACCGTACTCTTTCATTAGTTCCTCCTAATTATCAACTTTAAAATTACTTTTATTTAAAATCCTCTTAACAGTATCACTTGGAATAGCACCTTTGTCTACCCATTCTTGAAATTTATTCTTATTTATTTTGACTTGATTTTGCCTTTCAACAGGATGATAATACCCAAGCTCCTCAATAGCTCGTCCATCTCTAGGCGAAGAAGAATCCATTACTACAATTCGATAATAAGGCCTCTTTTTTGCCCCCATCCTTTTTAATCTTATTCTAACACTCAATCTACCATGCCTCCTTTACCTCCAAAAAGAGATGCTATCTTGTTTTGAAAGCTCTTATTTTTCATTTTTTTAAGCATTAAAACTGTTTGACTAAATTTTTTAATAAGTTTATTAACTTCAAAAATTGTTGTCCCACTTCCTAAAGCTATTCTTTTCTTCCTTGAAGGACTATTTAAAATGACAGGATTGCGTCTTTCTCTTTGGGTCATAGAAAGAATAATTGCCTCTTCCCTTTTCAGTTCTCTCTCATTAACATTACGACTCAGCATTTCTGATGACACACCAGGAAGCATCCCCATCAAAGTAGAAACCCCACCCATATTACGCATATATTTAAATTGATTTAAATAATCTTCAAAATTAAAGTTAGCTTTTCTAACTTTCTCTTCAAGTTTTAAAGCCTCTTCCTTATCTATAATACTCTGAGCTTTCTCTACAAGAGTAACAACATCTCCCATACCAAGAATTCGTGAAGAAACTCTATCTGGATAAAAAACATCAAGATCTTCGGGTTTCTCCCCAACCCCAACAAACTTAATAGGAACTCCACAAATAGTCTTAAGCGAGAGTATTGCACCACCCCTAGCATCAGAATCAAATTTCGTAAAAATTACACCCGTAATCCCTACACTCTCATTAAATTTTTTTGCAATATTTACAGCAACCTGACCTGTCATTGCATCTGCAACTAATATTGTCTCTGTAGGAACCACAATATTTTTAATATCTATTATTTCTCTCAACAATAAATCTTCAACTTCAAGACGTCCTCTAGTATCTATTATCACAGTATCGAAAAGCTCTGCTCTAGCATATTCAATAGATTTTTTTACAACTTTAATAGGACTATCTTCATTCTCAAGAGCAAAAACAGAAATATTAATTTGTGAACCTAAAACCTTCAATTGCTCAATTGCTGCGGCCCTAAATGTATCTGCAGCAACAAGAAGAACTTTACGATTTTCCGATTTAAGCCGCATAGCAAGCTTTGCACACGTTGTAGTCTTACCAGAACCTTGAAGACCCAGCATTAAAATACAAGACAATTTATTAATAGGATTTAAAATAAGCTCAGAATGTTTATCTCCCAAAAAATTTACAAGCTTATCATTAACAATTTTAATAAAGTGAGACTTAGGATCAACACCTCTTAAAACCTTAATTCCTTTTGCCTCTTCTACAACAGAATTTACAAAACGCCTTACAACTCTTAAATTAACATCAGCTTCAATTAAGGTATTCTTAATAGTGTCAATTGCTGTTTCAATATTTTTTTCATTTATAACAGCTTTCCCAGAAACATACTTTATAAAGTCTTTAAAGCCTGCACTTAAATTTTCAAACACTAAAAGCTCCCCTCTTTTGCAAAAATCTTACAAAATATACAATACAAAAAAAGAAAATATTAATCAATATCTCCCCCTGTCAAATAAAATTTATTGAAAATAACACTAGAAGCAGGTCCAACAACAGATACTTCAGTATCTAGAGAACTGAGTTTTAATATTATACTTTCTTTATTTAATCTTTTTATCTCCTCTTTAAGTAAATCAAAAAAACTCTTAAGTTTAAAACTTTGACCATAAAGAACTAAATAATTAAAATCAAGAACCCTTTGAATATTAATAATAACTATTGCCAAATATTTTACTGTATCCTCCATTATTTTATGTATAAAATCATATTTATCATGAAGAGCAAAAATATCATATATTGTAACTTTTTTAAGTCTACTTTCATACTTATCATAAAGTTCAGGAATCTCTCCATTCATAAATTCTTTCGAAATCAAACGCTGCAGTGCAAAATTAGAAATCAACATATTAACACATCCCTTATTTCCACACGTAGGACAATTTTTCTCCCCTCCATAATCAATGACCATATGACTCACCATACCAGATTTATTATTAAAACCAGAATAAACATTACCATCAGACCAAATAGAAAGTTCAGCCGTATCTGTATAATCAAAAAACATAATATTATCTACATTCTTACCCATAAATTCAGCAAGAGAAAGATTTTTTACATAACTCTCAAGGTATACAGTAAGTGAAAAATATTCCTCTAATATAGCCTTAACAGGAACATCTTTCTCAATCCATGCACCATGGCTATCATTAACAATACCAGATTCCTTATCCTTAATTATCCCAGTAATACTAAAACCTAATCCAATAAACTTATCTCTTGAAAAATTATGCTTCCAAATAATTTCAATCATATGATCTTTAATTCTTTCTAATATCTCATAAGCACTAACTGGTGGTTCAAAGGAATAAGTTTCACTTATTAAAACCTCACATTTAAGATTAGCAATTCCTATCTGAAAATAATTACTTGAAATAATCACTCCCATTGAATATGCAAAATCTTTATTAATATCAAGAAGTATTTCTTTCCTTCCATGCTTCTTAATATCTGATTCTTTTGACCCAACCTCAACTAGAATATTCTCTTTTATCATATGATTAGTAAGAATAGTCACAGCTGCATTTGTCAATGATAACCTACGAGCCAAATCTGTCCTTGAATACTGCATATTTTTCAAACTAAGGAGTATCTTTTTTCTATTACCACCTCTAATTGAAACCATATTCTCACCCTGCATAAAACAACCTCCTTTATTTTTAAAATAAAAAAATATTAATAATAAGACATAATATCAAAAAATCACCTTAATATTCTAGTAGAACATTCAAAGACAAAAATAATCTTTTAATGACAAAAAATATTCTATATTTATTAATTATTAAAATAATCCAAAAAAGGTATTAAAATATAAAAACCCACGCCAATTAACTAAACAAAAAAGACAAATTCAAACATAAAATAATTTATATCATATTTTTAAAAAATAAATTTCAAGTAAAAAAATTAAAAAACATCACTCTACTTTTTCTTTAAAATATAAAAATTCCATAGTAAAAACTCCTCTACCCTTAGTAGAACTTCTAAAAATAGAAGTATACCCAAAAAGCTTCGCAAAAGCTGCCTCTGCACGTATTATTTCATAGTCATCAATATTACTAATAGAATGAATCATCCCCCCAACAGCATTTAATGTAGAGACAACATCCCCTGTATATTCAATAGGAGTCCTAATTTCTAACATCATAATAGGTTCAAGTTTAATAGGACTTGCTCTTCTGAAAAACTCATTAAATGCAAATCCAGATATTGATTCTATGGCAGATTCACTAACTTTAACTTTATCATAATTTAATGAAACAATCTTAACTGAAGTATCAATAACCGGATAACCAATAATACCACTCGAGAAAGAAGAAGTAATACCTCTGGATATAGCAGCTTTAAATAAAGGTTCAATATCACACTCAAACTCAATTTTATTTCCTTCACCTCTTGATAAGGGACTCAAAATCATTCCTATTTTTAAATTAATCTCTTTACCAGAAAACATATTAACAAATTCAAATACATCATTAACTGTTAAACTTAAACTTTCTCTATAACTTACTTGAGGTTTACCCGTATAAACATTAAGTTTAAAATCATCTCTAATACGCATAATAATAATCTCAAGATGTAATTCACCCATTCCAGATATCAATAATTGTCCTGTTTCTTTATCTTCTCTATAACTAAAAGTAGGATCCTCTTTAGCAATAATCTCAAGAACCTCTTTAAGTCTAGTATCATCAGATGCTCTCTCAGGTTCAATGGATATCAAAACAACTGGCTCTGGAAATACTAAAGATTCAAGAATAATATCATTCCCCTCTTCAACAAGAGTATCACCCGTTATAGAATATTTAAGTCCAATAACTGCTCCAATATCACCTGCCTTAACTTTATCAATCTGTTCATTCTTATTTGAAAAAACCCTAAAAATCCTTGTAAATTTTTCACGTTTATTCTTAGCAACATTAAAAACTTTTTTAGATGAATCCAGTTCTCCTGAATATACTCTAATAAAATAAAGATGGGCAGCAATTGCACTAAAATATTGAACCTTAAACACAAGTGCAGACAATTTTTTCTCTTCTCTAGGATCAAGTAACATATTTCTATTTGTTTTTAAAGAATAAGCATTAATTTTTTTTTCAAAAGGATTTGGAAGATAATCTACAATAGCATCTATTAAAGGTTCTATACCAATATTTTTAAGACTAGTACCCATCAAAACAGGAATAACAAGACCCTCAATGGTACATCTTCGAATTTCTTCAATTATAACAGAATCATCAACAACAGAATATTCAAGAAAAAGTTCAGTAATCTTTTCACTAAAATTACTAAGAGAATTTATTAACTTTTCCCTAAAGATCTCAACATTCTCAACAAATTCTTCACGAACCACATCCTCAATAACAACAGGTTTACCATCTCTAAATTCAAAATGTAATTCTTTATTACGAATGATATCTATAACGCCTTCAAATGAACTCTCACTTCCAATTGGAATTTGCAAAATAACTGGAACTATCCCAAACTTATTTTCTATATCCTCAATGACTTTAAAAAAATTAGCTCCTACACGATCCATTTTATTAACATAAGCAAGCCTTGGAATACCATACTTTGATGCCTGTTTCCAAACTGTTTCAGTTTGTGCTTGAATTCCATCAACAGCACTAAATACTACAATACCTCCATCAAGAACACGAAGCGACCTCTCAACTTCAGCCGTAAAATCAACATGTCCAGGAGTATCAATAATATTTATTTGATAATTTTTCCAATAACAAGTAATAGCAGCAGAACTAATTGTAATACCTCTGTCTTGTTCTTGAGTCATCCAATCAGTAACAGTATTTCCAGAATCAACATCACCTATCTTATGAGTTTTACCAGTATAATATATAATTCTCTCTGTAGTAGTAGTTTTTCCAGCATCAATATGTGCCATAATTCCAATGTTCCTAATTTCCATAAAGCCCTCAAACACTAAAAAGCTATAGATCGTGCTATAGCTTTATTCAATTAAATAATAATTTAACGACTAACTAAGACATACAAAAATAATTATTAAAAATTATTCTCATCATAACATATGATCAATGTCTTTAAGTACAATGTTATTCATTATTACATACACATGCACAACCATTCAATAAAGACTTATGCATCCATAAATATTTTTCAAAAGAAACAATAATATCATCTAAAATATTAGCTGTCCCATAATCAGATGTACAATCAATAAAACATCTTGTTTTAGACATATTCTTAATAATATCACCTAAATTACAAATAATACTTTTAATTGAAGGTATCAAACTTGAACTTACATCTAAACTAATTTCTTTAATAAACGACTTCTTCATAAATTCAGAACATCTAAATTCAGAATCATATCCAAGTCCTCTAGATCGCTCAGCTATGATATCAATAACCTCTGCAACATAATCATAAAGTTTTTCTGTTTCTTTATGTATCACAAAAAAATTAATATCTTTAATATTCCAATGAATACCTCTTAAATTAGCATAAAAAATATGTAAGCCCGCTAACAACTCCTGAAGTGCTAAATGAATTTTATCTGAATTTTCTTTTTCTAAATGACCTAAATGATTTTCCAAATTATCCTCCTATTTTATATAATTACATATATGTTATAATTATATCATTTTAGTATAAGTAGGTTTATTATGCAAAAAAAAATTCCTATCATTATTTTATTCCTCACAAGTCAATGCGCACTAATGGGCACCAATAAAGACTTAGCTTTTCTTTACTCAGATATTCATAAATTAAGAGATAATTTAAATTTAAAAAAATTAGAGATAGATCAAACCCTTGAAATTGTAGCAAAAGAATATGCAATAAATTTAGATAAAAATGACGTATTAACACATACACTATTTGGAACAACTCCAATGCAACGAGTAAGCAAATATGATAAAAATTTTTGCAGAATAAGAGAAATTTTAGCAGCAAAAATGGAAGTTCAAGATGTAACGGATGCATGGCTTCAAAGTCCAAAACACAAAGAAGCCCTAATAAATAAGGATACAAGCAAAATAGGTGGATATGTATTACGCACAAAAGATAATAAAAATATATTTGTGGTTCTTTTTGGAGAAAAATGTAAAAAAATTTGACATAAATCAAGTTTATCTTATATAATTTCTATTGATACTAAAGGGTTTATAGCTCAGGTGGTCAGAGCGCCTGCCTTACAAGCAGGACGTCGGGGGTTCGAATCCCTCTGGACCCAAAATTATTATGTTAATCCCCTTAATTTAATTTTAAGTATGATGTTTAGGTATTTTATCGATTAAAATCAGAATTTTTAGTTAAATGGCTTATAGAAATCATTTAGTTAACAACGCCACATCTTAAATCATAAAAGCTAAAACCTAAATAAGTGAAGTTTAAAAATTAAATTAATATTATTTTCCTTTAAATCCTTATCCAATTTCTCTAAACAAAACACGGCTTCATTTTTATCTTTAAAAAGCAAAATAAAAGCCCCTCCTCTACCAGCACCACTCAATTTTCCAGCAATAGCCTTAAATTCTCTGCCCCTCGCTATTATATAATCAAGTATATTTGAAGACAATTCTAAAGAATTTAAATATTTGTTGGCAATATTAATATTATTTGCCAACAAATCAATATCTCGCTTATTAAAAGCAGCATAAGAATCCTCAACAATATAACCAAGCCTTTCAATAATATCAAATTGGTTATTCTCAACAGAAATTTTATAATTTAAATCAGATATTATTTTACTTGTTTCACATTCCCTTTTGACAGCACCAACCAAAAAATAAAAATTACAAAATTCTATTTTTTTATAACTGAAAATACCATTTTTATTCTCCAGATAAAAAGTCCCATTTAATTCAACAAGTAAAATATCCATACCAGAAGATTTGCCATGAAAAATGTTTTCAATTTTTCTTGCCAATACAATCTTATCATAAGCATTATATTCATCATGACTTACAATATATTCAGCAAAACATAAACTAAGACTGGCAGAAGAACCAAATCCCAAGCCAACTGGAATTTGAGAAAATATTAAAAATTCAATAGGTCTAACTTTACTAAAGTTTCTATTAATAAAGGATATTATTTCATCTATTTTTAAAGAAGGCTCCCCAAAATATCTCCAATCAGTAGAAAAAGTATAAACTAAATACATATAAAAAGGTATCGTAGCACCAATTACTGGAAATCCATAAACAGCACTATGTTCACCTAAAAATAATATTTTGGAAGATTTTTTTATTATAAACATCTAATGAAATTTAACACCAGCTAAATCTAGATTTATAGGTTCAATATCAAATTGTTTAAAAACTTCAAAATTTGGATTATAAACTAAAAAAGTTTCATTCCCAGCACCCAAAGCCTTAATCAGAGTACATTCATCTTTAAGATAAGAAAGATTTAAAGGTAATTCAGCAGAAATTCCTATTCTTTTTCCAATTTCTAATCCTATATTTCTTGCCAACTTTAAACTAGACAGTAAACAATTAGCAGAATTACTAACATTTAAAATAATATTTTCCATTACAATATTAACATCTCTCATAAAACTCAATAACGAATCTCTATATCCATTATATCTAATGATAGCATTAGTAGTCTTAATGGGACCTGGACCTTTCATTAGATAAAAATTATCAAAACATATTTTATCCAAAAGCTCATATTTCGGGGAATTGCCTCCCTTAAACATAACAACACCTCCAAAAAGACTGGTAGCAATATCATACCCACTACCCATACCTCCTTGAGCATATCTGTAAGCTTCAAGGCAATACATAAAAATTTTATCTTTAATAAAATTTTTATTACCATTTAAAATTAAATAAATTCCATATACAATCCCAACAGCAACAACAGCACTCGAACCAAATCCTTTCTTAACACCACTATCCAAAAAAAAATTACTTGTATCAACATAAACATCAAAAGGAAAAGCTTCTAGATTATTAAAATAGCAATACTTTAAATAGCTAAACATTTTAAAAATAAAATCATCATTACTGTCTATTAAAGTAAAATTATCAATTTTAGTTCTTTTAGAAAAAAAACGCCATTTATCACTTTGTTTAAAAGAAAAATAAGCTCTCTCGTCAATTGCAATTGCAAGACCAAAACCATTTTCTTCTAAAATCGAATATTCACCCATTAAAAGCAAATTACCAGGCACTGAAAAATTTATCGTATCCATTCCAAACCACTTCCAATCCCTGAAACAACAAAATCAACATCTTTAAAATTTTTAGTAAGTTTGGGCAAAATCAAATTCAAATCTTTCTTTAAACACAATATCTTAACTTGTGGCCCAGCATCCATAGTTTCAAAAACAGAAAAACCTTCTCTTCTCAACTCAGCCACATATTTTATCAAATTTATAGTACTATCTTTGAAATAAATAATAGAAGATGATAACATTAAAGCAAACATACACTGATAACTTTTGATCACTCTCAAACCAAATTTATTAAAATCTCCTATTAAAAAAAAATATAAAGCTTCCTTAAAGATATTTTGACTAGATTTAATCCAAGCATCCCAATAAAACCTTTCTTGCTTACAAAGCTCCATGGCAGTTCTTGAAGAAATTTCTTTTTCTTGCCCATCAACTATAGCAAATATAATGCATAACTCATTAAAACAATTGTAATTATTACATTGAAATGCATTTAAAGCTCCTTCCTTTAAAAAAGTAAATCCACCATAAATAGCTCTTGAAGCTGAAGCTGAACCTATTCTTGCAAGCTCTGAGGCTTTTTGATAAGAAAACTGATCAAAATATTTTAAAATACAAGCAGCAATAGACGCAAAACCAGAACTTGAACTTGCAAGTCCTGCTGATGTTGGAAAATTATTTTCACTAACTATCTTAAATCCAATATCTAATTTATTTAATATTTTTCTTGCATAATTGAAAAATTTTTTTTCTCTATCTTGTAAAACAACAGATTTTGAATTCAGAATTATTTCATCTCTAGATGACAATACAAGTTCAGTTATAGAATAAAATTTATCAACGCTAACAGCAATACTCGAAGTAGCAGGAGTATTTAAAAATCTATCTCTCTTTCCCCAATATTTAATTAAAGCCAGACTAGGATTCACCTTACATTTAACTTTCACACTAAGCTCTCAAATCATTTAAAAATTTCAATGCAAAATCAATAGAATAAATTCCATTTTCATTCATATTCAATAATATCTTTTCTCTCTCATCACTAGACACATTATAATCTCTTTCAAGAAGATATAAAATCTTATTAACATGCAATCTCATATGTCCCCTTTGAATTCCATCAAAAGCAAGTGCCCTTAAAGCTGCAAAATTGCTTGAAAGTCCAACACAAGCAAGAATCCCCATAAACTCCTTTTTGCAATCAATACCCATAATTTTAAAGCTTAACATAGATGCCTCATGAGAACCAACTGAACCTCCTTTAACTCCAACTTGTAAAGGTAATTCTATTTCTCCCACCAAATTTTCATCAAAAACATAAAATTTACTAAGAGGTAAGTATCTACCACTTCTTGAGGCAAATTTATGTATGCTTGCCTCAAGAGCCCTTGTATCATTAAGTGTAGCGACACATAAACCTGTTATACCATTCATAATACCTTTATTATTAGTAATAGCACGCTCTTCTTCAAAAAATCCTATCTTTGAAATAAGAGAAATATTATGCGCTAAAGTCAAAGATTCTTCATTATTCTTAAGCAAATTATTAATATTTAACTTAAAATTGGCCTTTACCGAAAAATCATTAGAATCATTACTCAAAATTTTCAATACACATTTATACCCAAATTCTAAATTAATATTATGGGCCACTTTTTCAGCCACTGAATTTAATAAATTTGAACCCATAACATCACAAACATCTATGTAAATATTTAATTTTTGAATACCAATCTCTCCAATAAATTTAGTAGAAAGTCTTCTAAAACCTCCACCCCTAAGTTCCATGTTTTTTAAGAGAGATTTAGACCAAAGATCTATTTTTTCATGAAGACCAAGAAGAATATCACTTAAATCTTTATCTGTGCTTATATAAACTTGAGCAATACCTAATACTTCGCCCACAGAATAACTTAAATTTGCAGTTTTAAGAATTTTAGCCGCAAAATTCAATGCAGCAATAACAGATGGTTCTTCCGTAGCAATAGGTACACTATAATATTTATCATTTACTTTTAAATTCTTAACAATACCAACAGGCAAAGATAGATAACCAATATAATTCTCTATCATATGAGACAAAAAATTCTCATCAATAGAATCATAAAAAAAATCATCAAAATTTAATTTTAAAAGATCCTTTATCTCTAGTTTTTTATCTAAAATACTTTTATTTCTAAAATCATCACTAAGTTTCATAACAATCTTTAAAACTCTTAATATTAAGCATCAATGGATAACTTAAAAAATATTTATTTGTTCTAAACTGTGCCAAATTCTGACTATTACTTAAAAGCATAGACATCTTTAAGACATATTCATAGTCTTTAAAAAGTTTATATAAAGCCTCTTCACCTCCCGAATAAAAAACCCTCAAAACAGCCGCTGCAACTCCTACTAATTGAGCCCCAAGAGCAATACCTTTTGCAATATCCATCCCTGTTTCATATCCTCCTGATGCAAAAATCTTATCTTTAAAAGACTCATCAATACTAAGCAATGTCAAAACCGAAGATATGCCCCAATTAGCAAAACAAGATGCAATATCTAAATTTTTTTCTTTAATACCTTCAACTAAAACCCAATTAGTACCACCACTACCAGCAAGATCAACATAAGAAACCCCAAGCTCTAACAAACTAATAACAGAATCAGGTGATATTCCAAAACCGGTTTCTTTAACAATGACCGGCAAATTGGACACAGAACAAAACTTAGCAATTGTGTCCTTAATTCCTTTAAAATTTCTCCCACCTTTAGAATTCATCAATTCTTGACCAGAATTTAAATGCAAAATTACAGCATCAACCTCCAACCTCTTATTCATTTCAATTATTTCATAAACACCAAATTCTCTTAATTGAACAACACCTATATTAGAAAATAAAGGAATATTATCAGCATATTTCTTTAATGAAAAATCTTTAATATACTCAGGATATTTAAATATAAGCTTAAAAGAACCAAGACCCATCGGAATACCAATATCATTTGCAATCTTAACAAGAGATTTATTCAATTTATTACCTTCTCTCACTCCTCCTGTCATTGATGATATAAAAATAGGCATAGCAATATCATAACCAAATAAACTCTCATGCGTATCTATCTCACAAAAATCAAGCTCACTAAGTGCATCATGTTTTACATTAACAAAATTTAAAAGATTATCACTTTTATTAACATTTTCCCTTTGTAAACAAATTTCAATTTGTTGTCTCTTATTATTTAATATATTAGGCTCGATACCCATAAATTCGATATCCATCTTCCCTAATTTCTTTCAAATAAAAACCTTGTGACTCATGTGGAATAATTTTATTTTCAAAAAAATTTCGATATTCATCAAAATTTGCATTGTGCCTTACTGAAAGTAGTTTATCAATATCCCAAGTCTTAATCACACAATGAGCATTCTCTTCAACAGTAAGTTCATAAATAACCATAATATTTCCAGACCCATAAGAACAAAAAAGTATACTCTCTCCACTAATATCTTTTTTTTGAAATACTCGCTTTAAATAAGACATTAAAGACAAAAATATTGATCCTGTATATAAATTCCCAACTTCCTTAGAAGCTTCAACAGAATCATAAAAGTCTATTGATTCTAAATAAGCATTTCTCTCAGATTCATCTTCGCTATAATATTTCTTTAAAACATAATGCATAGAATCTATAGGCATTTTTGCAAAAGGAACATGCAAAATAAATCTATACTTAGAAAATAAATCTTTAATACTCATATTTTTCTTATGCGCAAAATCGGCTAAAGCCTCTTCATTTGCCTTATTGTAACAATCAATAGAATAACGCCCCTTCACTTTAGCCTCAAGACTTCCAAATGGCCTAAAGAAATCATCAACATCATCAGTATAAACTCCAAACTCAGACAAATTAATAGATAAAACTTTTGGATTTTTCTCAATTAAAACTGCTGCAGCGCCAGCACCTTGAGTAATTTCTGCTGTAGTAAGATTATTATAATGCGCAATATCACTAGAAAATACTATTCCATATTCAGATCCATTTAAATGACTTAAAATACTTGAAGCACTATGCAAAGAAAGTGCAGTCCCTGCACAAGCATGCTGAGCTTGAAAAGTTAAAAAATTATTCTCTAAATTAATCCCAGCCAACTTTAAAGCCCCATAAACATACGATGATATTGATTTTGAATGATCTACTCCCGTTTCAGTTCCACCCAGAAATATTCTCATATTATTTAAATCAAGATCATTATTATCAAAAATCATTTTAACAGCAGCACTTGCCATTGTAACACTGTCTTCATTAGTACCTGTGAACCTAAATGCCTTCTGAAGAGTCGCATCAATGGCTCTATTAAATTTAGCAAAAAAATTTTCATCAGAACTGTACAATGAATTATCTAAAAGAACACGAAAATCTAAACAATTTAAAGGCAAAAAAACTCTAATATCACTAATACCAACTTTCATCAATTGTCCTCCAATTTAAAAAATGATTACCAAGTAATTTATACTATAGATCATAAAAATATCAAAGTTCAATATGATATGCTAAGAGGAGAAATAAATTATGAAAATAGCAATACTTCTATCCGGTGGAGTAGACAGCTCCGTAGCTCTTTATACAATGATACAAAAAGGATATAAGAATATAAAATGTTATTATCTAAAAATTTGGCTTGAGGACGAACTTTCCTATATAGGAGAATGTCCTTGGAAAGAAGATATAACTTACGTAGATTCTGTATGTAAAAAATTCAATGTACCGTATGAAATTATTAATTTACAAGAAGAATACTACAATAGAGTAGTAACTTATGCCATTGAAGAATTAAAAATGGGAAATACACCAAGCCCAGATATATTTTGTAATCAAAGAATTAAATTTGGTGCATTTTTTGAAAAAATAAATGAAAAATATGATTTAATTGTAACAGGCCACTATGCCAAAATAGAAAATAAAAATAATTCCTATACATTAAAACAAGCAAAAGACAAAATAAAAGATCAAAGTTACTTTCTCTCTCATCTCTCTAAAAAACAAATATCCAAATTACATTTTCCATTGGGTGATTTATTAAAAAGTGAAATAAGACAAATAGCACATGAAATAGATCTACCAAATAAAAATAGAAAAGATAGCCAAGGAATTTGTTTCCTTGGAAAAATCAAATATAACGAATTTATAAAATATCATTTAGGAGAACTTAAAGGTAATATAATTGAACAAGAGACTGGAAAAATACTTGGAACACATAATGGATATTGGTTTTTCACAATTGGACAAAGAAAAGGTATTAAACTTAGTCACGGACCATGGTTTGTAACAGAAAAAGATATCCAAAATAATATCATTTATATTTCAAACAGTACAAATTATCTCAAACAAGGTAAAGAACAATTTTTAGTTCACAAAACAAATTGGATCAATAAACCACTAAAAAATGACAACTTAAGCGCCAAAATAAGACATGGAGAAAAAAAAATAAAATGCAAAATAGAAACACTAAAAGATGAAATTATAAGGGTTAACCTAGAAGAAAAAGACTATGGAATTTCACCAGGCCAATTTTGCATCTTTTATAAAGAAGATGAATGCCTTGGTGGAGCCAAAATCCTTAAAACATTAATATAGAAAGATATATTTTAATATCAAATTAAACCTATAGTAATCATTTATTTCTATAGGTTTATTGATCAATCTTAAAATAATCAACAGAATCTTTTAAATGTTTAACACTCTCTAACATTCTTTCCGACATTGCTGAAAGATTTTCACTACTTGATGCTGTTGTTTGAACCAATTGACTAACTTGTTCTATTGCATTTTTAAATTGTACAATTTGATTACTCTGATTAGAACTTTCACGAGTAATATTTTTAACAAGCCCAGCAGTTTCTTCCATTCCAGGAACGATTTGCTTAAAGTTATTACCTGCTTTACTTGCAATAGTTAAACTCTTATTTGCAATATCAATAATTTCTCTAGCAGACTCCTTACTTTGATCAGCAAGCTTTCTTACTTCAGCAGCAACAACTTCAAATCCCTTACCCTTATCTCCAACTCTAGCGGCTTCAATAGAAGCATTTAAAGCAAGTAAATTAGTTTGTCTTGTTATCTCATCAATAATACTTATTTTATCTGTAATAATTTCCATAGCTTGAATGGCTTTAGTAACAGACTGATATCCTTCCTTAGTTTTCTCATTGGTATTAACAGCAATACTCTCGGTAGTAGATGCATTATAGGTATTCTCAGTAACACCTTGCGATATTTGTTCAATATTTGCTGTCATTTCCTCCAATGTAGAAGCTTGTTCAACCGCACCAGAACTTAAATTCTGACTTGCATTCGCTATTTGAATTGCATTTTCATAAAGATAATCAAGATTCTCATTAATTATTTTAGCAATAGACGAAAAATTCTCTCTCAAAAGTCCCAAATCATCATATAATTCATGAATTTCTTCAGTATCCCACCTTAAAGAATGACTTGTAATTGTAAAATCTCCAGAAGCAAGTTTTTCAGAATAACTTAAAATTCCATTTAAAGCAGAACTAAGCCTACCTACAAGATAAATAGTAACAAAACCAAGAACAATTAAAGTAATTACAAAGCCTATACTCAAAATGAAAGTAGTAAGCTTAGACATATAATAAAAATCTCCCCTATTAGCTCTCAAATATACTATAAATGAAACACCAGACAATTTACATTTTATCCTTTGAGCAAATCCAATATACTCGTCGTCAAGAGGATCAACATAACGACCAAAACTAATTTCTTTATTTTTTTGTATTAAATCTTCATAACAATTCTTAAATACACGCTCATAATAAGTATTAGACTTCACAAAATTATTACCAGGAGACCACTTATGATGAATAAGAAACGAACCTGTCTCATCAAATACCATAGCACGACCACTATTTAATGTTCCAAAACGAATACCTTTAAACGAATTATAGAGATAATCAAAAGCATAAAAGATCATAAAATATCCAAAAATATCATTGGTAACATCATCTCTTAAAGGAACACCTATCAATAAATAAGGAATTTGTCCTGATTCATTTTTCATTTGAGAAATATCTTTCATTAAAACTTCTTCAATCGAGCCAGAATCCGCCAATAAAACAGAAGAATTATACATATAACTAGCAGTTTGCAATTTAATAAAATATTCTTTATCTGCAACAGAAACACCATAATCACTATTATCTTTAACAGCAGTAGTAAATATTATTTTACCTAACTTATCGGTTATCATTAAGTTACTACCCCTACCTGTTTTAACTAAAATCTCAATTTGATCTAAAATAGCCTCTATTCTTTTGGGTTTACTTCTAGCAATAGATTCAAACCTTTCTACAGAATCTAAATACATCGAATTAACTTTTACCCGCTCCTCCATTGAATACAAATAACTAGTTAGTGAATTTTTAACATTGCCAATAAGATTTTGCATAAGATCCAATTGTTGCGCTACCAAACTTGAATTAATTAACATTCCAAATCCAATAAATAATACAGAAATAAAAATTGATATAAGCATACTAACAATAAGTAATATCCTAACTCTTAGCTTCAGTTTCATATAACAACTACCCCTTATAAAAATAAGTTTTAAAAATCTGAAAAATCATCATCAAAATCTAAATCCTTATCAACAACATCAATAGCTTTCTTAGGATCTACCCTTTTATTAATAGACTTATAATTCATACTTAAATCATCACGCACACCATTTGCTTTATTGCCTATAACTGAACTAGTCTTAACATTTATAGGAGCAAAATTTTCATTCATCAAATCATCATCAACTTCAAATTTACCAGAATCATCAGTCTTGAAAAAAGATATTACTTCTCTAAGTTCTTTAGCTTTCTCAAGCATCCTATCAGCCATACTTGAAAGCTCCTCACTGCTTGATGCAGAAGCTTGTACTACCTCACCAACCTGATCAAGAGCCACCTTAAACTGCATAATTTGTTCATTCTGTTTATAACTGCCTTCAGAAATTTTCTTCACAAGATCAGTAGTCTTTTCTATATCAGGCAACATATCTCGAAATATCATCCCCGCCTCCGTTGCTAGTCTAGAATTTTCTTCAACTAATTCACCAATTTCAAGAGCAGATTCTTTACTAAGATCAGCAAGCTTTCTAATCTCACTTGCTACAACAGCAAATCCTTTACCTTCCTCTCCAGCCCTTGCAGCCTCAATTGCTGCATTTAAAGCAAGCAAGTTAGTCTTTCTAGCTATCTCTTCAATAACACTAACCTTCTCAACAATAGATTGCATAGCCACAACAGATTCTTCAACAGCCTCACCACCTACGTGGGCATTTTGATTAGTAACTAAAGCTATTCTTTCTGTCTCCTGGGAACTATCAGCGCTCATCTTAACCCCATCTGATATTTGTTCTATATTAGCTGACATCTCTTCAAGTGTTGAAGCCTGTTGCAATGCACTAGAACTTAAACCTTGACTTGAATTTGCAACTTCAATACTTGCCTTATTAACATAATCAATATTTTTAAGAACACTTGTAACAGCATCCGCAATGGCATTTTTCATTTTGATTATTTGCACACCCAGCAAACTAAGTTCATCATAATATCCATCATCAGCAATAATACAAGTTTTATCTAAATTTCCTTTAAGCATTCTTTTTACTAAATTAATAAACACATTTAATCTAAAAACAATAATTGACTCTATTCTTACCGAAAGAATGATAATCAATATAATAAGTCCTAAAATAGAACACGCAATAAATTTAAAGGCCAAACTGTTAACAACACCGTAAATATCTTCATAAGGAATTCTAGCAAGAAGAACCCCACTATTAGTTCCAAGTTCACTGCTAATAGGTAAAATAGCATAATAATTATACAATCCCATCTCTGGCAAAAAAGCTCTTTGAATTTCATAAACTGATGTTTCAGTCGCAACTTCGGCTTTTCTAGGAGGATGAGTTAACGTACTCTTTAAAAGACTAATAAAAGAATCACTGACTTTAAAACCCTCATCATACTCTATTAGAGGATTCACAAGATAATTTTGTGAATCAAAATAAGCTAAATTTCCTCTATTATAAAATCCAAACCTAGATCTATCTAATTGCTCTCTTATACAATCATCAAGTAAATAACCTACTAAATAGCCAAGAAACACCTTATCTTCTGCCGAATGTACAGGAACAACTATAGCAGAAGCCTTTTTATCCTTATAGTAAGACCTAACAGCAACTTCTCCTGCTATACCCTCATTAAGAGAAGTATACCAACCAACAAAATCTAATTTATCTTTATTATAACCTTCAACAGCTCTTTTAAAATACTCTGTATGTGACTCAGATTGCGCAAAATCTGAATTATTCTCATATCTTGTAGTGACAATTATATTACCTTCGAAATCAAGAAATGCAAAATCTTCATAAAAAGTATCAAGTTTTAAATCCCACAATATATTGTACAAACGACTACGATATTTTTTATCAAACTTTACAGTATCAAGAACTATTTTAGAATTTTCTCTAAACCTATCTATTTCCATCTCTGAAAACATACGTCCACCATTCTTAACTACTGAATATTCATCCATAGTCTCAAGAGCCAAATTAGAACTAGCACCATCAATTATAATATAAAATGTATCTAATAAAGATTGTACAGAAAAAGCAGCTCGTCTTACTTGAGCTCTTGTTAATTGCTTATAATAACGTTCTAAATAATTACCCAAAATAAACTTAAAAATCAAAGAAAAAAACAATATTACCAACAACAAGCATAAGAATAAATATCCAACAAATTTGTACTTAACTTTTAACATAAAACTACCTCGTAAATTAATCCTTCAGTCAATTAATTTAACAAACAACAAACTTACAAATATAAGAATAAATAGACACTCCTAATATACTCTATATCAAAAAACATAATTCATAAACAAATCTTACACCAATTCCAACTGTATATTAAAAAAAATCAGAATAAAAATCAATCTTCTCGACAAGGTAAACCCAGAGCTTGAGGAGCATAATTATTGTTTGCAAAAAACACAAGACTTAAAATTACAACAATATACGGTAAAATAATTAATATTTTAAGAGGAATAACTACAGAAAAAAAAGAAATTTGAGATGTCATAACAACTAGAGTCCTTATAAAAGAAAATAAAAAACTACCCATTAAAATTCCAAAAGGTTGCCAATTTCCAAAAATCACCATAACAATAGCAATAAAACCTTGCCCACCAACAATTCCCTGCATATAACTTGAAGCAATGACAGTCGATAGAACTGCCCCAGCAACCCCTGCAAATAAACCACTAAATAAAACACAAAAAAATCTAATCATAACAACATTAACTCCAAGAGATTTTAAAACCTCTGGAGCCTCACCACTAGCCTTAATTCTAAGTCCAATCTTAGTATATTTAAACATTATATAAAAAACAATGACACACATTATTGCAATATATAGTGAATATCTTTTTCCAAAAATTTGAAATATAATAGAATTCTTATCCAAAACCCCATCAAAAAGTATGGGTAACTTAACATCTATTGGAGGGGTTGATGAAGAACCAAAAATCAAAGTCCCAAATAACATAGCAATAGACGGCCCTAAAAAGTTAATAGCCATTCCAGTTATTACCTGATCTGATTTAAGAAAAATAGTGAAAATAGCATGTAAAAGTGAAAGAAGGAGACCTGATAAACCTCCAGCAAAAATTGCAAATAAAGGACTACCATAACAATATGCAATTGTAGCACCAACAAATGCACCAAGGGCCATCGTACCCTCAATGCCAACATTAACTACTCCGCTTTTCTCACTTATAAGTCCACCAAGCCCAGCCAAAATCAAAGTCTGAGAATTCACAAGAGTTTCACTAATTAGAAATATTAGTGCGTTTAACACCTTTAATTGCCTCCAAAAATATCTTTCTTAAAAAATGACTAGCAGAAATCACAATCACCACTATCCCTATCATTAAAGATACAATTGAAGAAGAAAGACCCATTAAACTTTGAACTCTGCTACTACCATAAATTAAAATTGAGAATAAAATACTTGAAAAGATTATTCCTATTGGAGAATTATTACCTATTAAAGCAACGGCTATACCATTAAAACCAGTTCCCTCCATATAAGAAAGTTTAAATATTCCCTTATTTACACCCATAACTTGTATAGCACCTGCAAGACCAGAAAGAGCACCTGCAAGAAACATAACAAACATCAAAACCTTCTTAATATCAATTCCCACACGATAAGACGCCAAAATATTACATCCTATAGAACTTATTTTAAATCCAAGCATCGTTCTATTCAATAAAACCCACATTAAAATAGCAAAAACAATGCCAATAATTATTCCAAAATTAAGAGGTGCTTTTAACAAATCATTAATAAATGGATGTTCTCCTCTATAAGCAAGTCCTTCAGATGAAAGTTTCCAAGAACCAAAAAAATCAATAAAAGCGCTTTCTCGAATTGGCTTGGATAAATCACTATCACCTTTTTTAATAACGGGTAAATCTATAATTAGATTATTTATATGAAATAAAATCCAATTAAACATTATTCCTGTAATCACTTCATTTATATTAAACTTGATTTTCAAATACCCAATTAAAACACCCAAAATTCCCGATACTAAGGATGCAAAAAATAAAACAACAATCACATGTAATAAAGGAAAAAACTCAAAAAAAATTCCACCTATTAAAGCTGCAATTGAACCAAGCATAAATTGACCCTCAACACCAATATTAAAAAGTCCAACTTTTAATGCAATGCCAATTGAAAGCCCTGTAAAAATCAAAGGCGTAGCATAACTTATAATATATCCTAAATGTTTGGGAGACAAAAAAATAACCTCTATCATTATAAAATACATTTTCAAAGGAGAATATCCAAGAACTAATACTACTAAACCAACAATTAAAATTCCTAAAAAAAATGAAAAAAAATTAATAAACATTGGAGAACTTATAAATGTTATAATGACTTCTCTAAATCTAGAATTATCAATCATAATTTAACCTGTACCCATCATCATTTTACTAATAATATTTGCATCAAAATTATCTTCCAAAACACCTATAATTTTACCATCATACATTACAGCTATTCTATCACAAACACGAATAAGTTCATCAAGTTCAAGAGATACAAGAAGAACAGTCATTCCTGCATTCCTTTGTTCAATAATTTTTTCATAAATATTTTCAATCGCACCTATATCAAGTCCTCTTGTCGGTTGCACTGCTAATAGAATCTCGGGTTTCAAATTAATCTCACGTGCAATAATTACTTTTTGTTGATTACCTCCAGATAGATTTTTAACTTTACGCAAGATATCTCTTGGCCTAATATCAAATGTAATCACAAGTTGTTCACTTATTTTCTTAAGAACAGAAAAATTAAAATTAACAAATTGCTTCTTTAGAGTATTTAAAAATTTAAACTTTATTTTACCACTTTCTATATCATTACCTTTCATTTTTAAATACTTAACATCATCAAAACTCTTAATAGCAATATTTTGTAAAATATTAAAATCTAAAATAAGTCCGTGTTTTTGCCTATCAGATGGAATATGACCTATTTTTTTATCTATTATTTGTTTAACAGTAAGACCTTTTATTGATTCAAATTTATCATCAACTTTCTTAATGATATCTCCACTAAAAATAGATCTAATGCCAATAATAGCATCAATCAACTCTTCTTGACCACTTCCTTCAACCCCAGCTATCCCAAAAATCTCACCCTCTCTAAGGTCAAAACTAATATTTTTAACTCTTAAAACACCTCGCTCATCTTTAACTTTTAAATTTTTAATTTCAAGAACATTTGTATAATTAATACTCTGTCTCCTAGACATATCAAGAAAGGTATTTTTACCTATCATCAATTTAGTAAATACTACCTCACTAGTAGTAGCAACATCAAAAGTTCCAACAACTCTCCCAAGACTCATAACTGTACATCTTTGTGCCACAGATTTTATTTCCTTTATTTTATGTGTAATAAGTATTACAGTATATCCTTCAATAGCCAATATCTTTAACACATTCATAAATTCATTTATTTCATTAGGAGTCAGTACTGCCGTAGGTTCGTCAAAAATAATAATATCTGCATTTCTATAGAGAACTTTGAGTATTTCTATTTTTTGTCTCATTCCAATGCTTAAATCTTCAACAGGCTTATCAATATCTATTTTTAAACCATGTTTTTCAGAAAGTTGAATTATTTTTTTTTTTACACGATCATAATTAACAAACCCAAATTTTGAATCTTCATATCCTAAAATAATATTTTGAACTGCGGTAAATTTAGGAATTAGCATAAAATGTTGAAACACCATACCAATACCACTACGAATAGACTCACTTGAATCTTTCAATTTAAGTTCACGCCCTCTTAAAAAAATTTGTCCGCCATCAGGTCTGTGAATTCCATAAATAATTTTCATTAAAGTGGTCTTGCCAGCACCATTCTCACCAAGAATTGCATGTATCTCTCCCTTTTTAAAATTGATACAAACATTATCATTAGCAACAAAGTCGCCATACCGTTTAGTAACTTTATCTAAAACCAATATATTTTGCATCAAAGATAACCTAAATTTTAAAGAAATTAAATAACATTATTTACACCCTAGCCAGACATAATAAAACTAAAAACAAATATTTTCAAGGAATCTTTAGAAAAAAAACAAAAATAATGTAAAATATTATAAATACTATAATAAAATAAACAAAAAATAGAAATAATGATAAAATGAAGCAAATGATATATGACTTTCAAGGGGATTTACAATATGAAAATCAAAGCTTGCATTTTTGACATGGATGGAACTTTAATAAACAGCATTATGGATATTGCATCATCAATGAACCTTGCTTTAAAAAAATTAGGATATAGAGAAATTAAAACAGAAGAATTTAATACCCTAGTTGGAAGAGGATATTCCAAATTAATAGAAAACACCCTAAAACATCTAAATATAGATCTAAATGACAAGCACCTTAATGACAATCTTTATCAAGAATTTGTAAAAGCATACAATCAAAATTTATATTTTCACACAAAAACATATGATGGAATACCAGAACTTTTGAAAAAACTAAACTCACTTAAAATCCCTATTGGAATTTTAAGTAATAAAAACCATGAAGAATTACTAATAATCACAAAAGACATATTTAAAGATATCAAATTTTTTGAAGTCAGAGGTTACTCATCAAAATTCGAAGCAAAACCAGATCCTGAAAATGCCCTTGATATGATTATAGAACTCAATCTTATGCCACAAGAAATAGCATATATTGGTGATAGTGACGTTGATATGTTAACTGCTCAAAATGCTGGTTTTTTGCCCATAGGAGTCTCATGGGGATTTAGAACAATACAAGAATTAAAAGAAAACGGAGCAAAATACATATTAAATAATCCATTTGAACTCCTAGACATACTCAAATGAACCTAAAAATATATTTTCCACATCTTTACCACTACTTATTTAATCATGAAAGTATAAAAGGATTGTCGGTTTTTGAAAAAGAAGTTGAAATAATCAAATACATAGAAGATAATAAAAAAACCATTTCAACATTTATAAATGAAAATTTTAAATTTGACACAGATTCACTAATTCAATACGTTAAGGAAAAAACAAACATAATAATTAGTCCTATTATCTTATCAAATATTGAATCTATTGATCTAAATATTGTAAAAGATCTTTTTAATAAAAAATTTAATAAAAATAATCTTGAATTAATATTTAACTCCATTAAAACAAATCCTTATTTAAGAAAAGAATTTCTATATAATTTTAATATCATAAGTAGTGGATATATAACATTCTATATAAATAAACTTTTTGAAGATAAAAATTCTTACACAATATACTTAATCAAAAAAGAAAGTAATATTTTTGATTCTTCTAAAATTATAAAAAACTATATTAAAATTTTATTATTATTAAGAATCCTAATAATTAAATTTTATTTAGAAAAAGAAATAAAGTTAGTTCCTCAAAATATTGAAAACATATCACAATTAGTGAGCAAAGAAATAGAATTTTTAGACAATAACACAGTAAAGATAATAACTCAAAGTCTATTTAAATATGAACACTTAAGCAATATGTCTCCAATTGCAACATTAATATCAATCTTTTCAAATAGAACTAAAATTCCAAATATCAAAAATAACAGAACAAAAGGATTTATTGGATACGATGAGAGTTGGTTTTCAATAAAACAATCAAATTCAAAAGACTACGATCCAAGAATTATTAAAGAACTCTTAGAAATAGCTAGGAAAAACAAATGGTAAAAATATTTTCAAATTTTTTTAAAGCAATTTTAATAGCATCAATATTTACATTTTTGATGGAAGAATTATCAATAATACTTTTTTTGCCATATAAAATTCGATTTGCTTTAATATTCATTGGATTTTTATTTGACATAATATTAATTCTTATTTTCTTATATAAAATTTTAAAGGCATTTTTTTTAAAAAAATCACAAATATACATAAGAAATAATCTATTCTTCGACTTAATACATTGTCTAGTTCCTTTAATATTTTATAGTTCCCATCAAATGCAAAATATACTAAATCCTCAAGAAATAATCTTAACTCCAATAATACTCTCACTCTTTAAATTAAGATTTTTAAGACTTCTTAGATTTAACGACTTAATGATTGAAATCTATTATAATCCAAAAGAAAAAAATTTAATTTTAATTGCATTTGCCAGAACATTTTCAATAAGTTCACTGGTTCCATTTATATTTTTTATCATATTCTCAAGTTCAGGTTTTGCAAATACAATCCCCGAAAAACAAGAGTTCAATATAATAAAAAATATTTCTATCACAACTGAAAAAAATTATATTAAAGAAAAATATCCTTTCATACTTATAATTAAGGACAAAGAACAAACTATATATTCTAAATCCGATGATATATTTTTTTATTATAGTCCTAGTGAATATAAAATTATTGAAATAGACAAAACAAAATTCTATATAGACAAATATTTACAAAGAAAAAATGACTCTGTAATAGGAATATTTTTATTTACCCTTTTCATATCATTTGCAATATTTTTAACAAATTTTTATAAATTTTTTAAAGCAAGTTTTCTAAACCCAATTATATTAATGCACAAAGTTTTACAAGACCCATTTGAATATAGAAAAATTCAAATTCCATTTCATTTTAGTGAAGAAAAAGTATATGAAATGGCAAAAACATTTAACAATGTTTTATTAAAAAATAAATTAAATACAAAAAGAAAAAGCAAACTTCCACTAGAAATTGAGCAACTAAAGAAAATAATAAATAGTAACAATAAGGAAAACATATGATCAAAAAAATATTACTGTTTTTAATAATTAACACATCAATTCATTCAAGATTAATAACACCTTCAATAGAAAAACGATCATCAGAATCCATAAAAAAATATTCTGCTTTTAACTTATTAATAGAAGAAGAATATTATATTCAACATCCAAAAAGTACACATGAAATACAAATATATGAATTAACAGAAAATTTCATAAAAAGTATTCTAAAAAATAAAATCGATGACTCAAAAATCACTCCAACATACAGAGAAACTAACAAATACTTACTTCAAAGTGAAATCATTGACAAAGATTTTACAAAATACAAAATATTTAAAATTAAAACTATAGATTCAATTTTTAAAAGCTCAGCATTAATATACACCACAAAAGGATTTTACAAGCTAGAACTATACATAAGTGATAATAAAGACAAATTAGAAATTTTCAACCTCAATCCATCATACTTCACAAAAAATCCAAACGAAATAACTAATGAAATGATTTTTTATAATAACAATAATAAATAATCAACATTAATTTCATTTGACAAATACAGACATAACTCTTTGAAGAACCTTGGCTCTATCAAGAGGTTTTACAATAAACGTCTTTGCACCCTTAATCAAACATTCCTTAACCAACTGCTCTTTCCCCAAAGCAGAAATCATTATTACTTTAGCATTTTTATCAAATTCAATAATATTATCAAGACATGTCATTCCATCCATTCTGGGCATAGTAATATCAAGAGTAACAATATCGACATTAGGATAATGATTTTTATACTTAACCACAGCTTCTTCACCATCAGCAGCAGTGTCAATAATGTTAAATCCTTCAGAAGTAAAAATTTGAGTAAGTTGCTTTACAGTAAAAACCGAATCATCCACAATCAAAACATTAAAAGGAACCCCTGTATCATAATTAATACCTCTTGGTTTATTTGAAGCATCCATAGCAATTGTAGTTTTTTGGATCATATTAAACCCTCTTTTCTAATAATAAGCACTCTCAACTTCATAATAATATCAAACCCTCTCCCTTATTGCAATATTAACTTCAATAATTTTATTATCTGGCAAAGTAAAAGGTACTATTAATGCTTCAGACCCTTTATTACTTATCTTCATATTCTCCCCATAAATAAAAGCTGGAGGTGTTATGTCAAACACAAAACCCTTAGAATGTAGAGTAGTAACAAAATTACCAGCAATAATATTACCAACTTCTGTAAGAGTTGCTGCTACCATTTCCTTGGTCTCCTCATCATCAAAATCAACATACTCTTCAAAATTTAATTTAGATGCAACAAAAAGTGCAGTATCAATATCCATGTCAATAATAATACTTCCTTCAACAGAACCTGCAAGCCCTACAATAACAGAAACTCCCTTTATCTTTTGATTTATTGATTTAAGCCCAGGACTGCCCATTTGAATATCATCGACAAGCAACATATCTCTTAAAACTGAAGAAGCAGCATCTAAAAATGGCTCTATATAATCTATCCTCATTAATTTCTCCTTTAAATCCTTTTATATAGGTTAAAATATTTTACAGACTTATCTTTTATAAAAAGATCATTATTCTTAAGTTCTTCATTATCTCCCAAAATCAAAAGAGCACCTCTAACAGATTTTTCCGCAATTGCATTCAGAATTAAAACTTGACCATCATCATTCAAGAAACATAAAATATCTCTTAAAAACACAATTCCCAAATTTTCTGGAAATTCTGATAAAATGGCATCTGAATATTCAAATAAAATACTATTCATAATCTCTGGCTTAAATTTATAAACTCCTGAAGCTTGCTCAAAGGAATTTTTTCGATAAATTTCACTCAAATTAATCTCAGATTCCAAGAAAACCAGACTAGAAGTACCTATAACTTTATTAAAATCATTATCAATAGCCGTTACTTTAAAAGGATTTTTATAAGACTCATATAAAACATTCACGAAAGATATTGTCTCTTTTCCTTCACCACATCCAATTTCAAAAACATTTAAAATAGTACCAATATCACTCATATTATTAACATGCCGTTGAACAATTTCCTCCTGAAATTCCTTTAAGTACTGCTCATTCCATAATTGACTCGATGATTTTGAATAAAATTCACTTAAGAAGTTATCATAAGCTAAATCATTAATATTTGCAATATCTAATTTAACTCCTATCTTCTTTAAAAAATCGTCACTTACCAAGGATGAATTAAAAGAATATTTAAAAAGATTTTCCTTAATCACCCTTAAATCATCTAAATTATCCTTAGAAGATAACACATGATTACTAGCAGATGCCTCTGATAACTCCAAAGAATTATTATCAAAAGATATCGACTGCTCTTCATGCTCAGAAGTACCTATCTTATCACCTGTATTTTTACTGTCTTCCAATAAAACTTCTTTTTCTTCTATATCATTATCATAATTGAAAATTTTACCAACATCAAGAACAATGTACAATTTTGAACCATATTCAACTACACCCCTCATGTAATGTATCAATGTTTCCTGAAATAAAATAGGATGAGGATCCTGAATCAAAGAAGAATCAATTGAGAAAACATTATTAACCTTATCAACAATAACTCCTATTAATAGATCGTTATTTCTAAGCACCATAACATCTTCAAAGTCTTTTTTAATGACTTTCAAATTAAACATTATCCTCAAATCAATAATAGAAATTATTTCCCCTCTTAAATTGTCAAGCCCAACCACATACTTTTTAGCATTAGGAACATATGTAAAATTATTAGACTTTCTAATCTCTTTAACTTGCATGATATCTACCAAATAACTATCATCCCCAATATTAAAAGATACAACTTTAAAATCTAAATTAACAGAATCTTTTTCTTTAAGATGACTACCAATATTATGTTCATCTAAATATATCTCTTTTATTTCCATCATAAAGACTATCCCTTCATATCCCTTAAGTCAAACAGCCTAAATACATCAATAATCAGAACAACCTTACCATTACCAAGTGTAGTAGCTCCAACTATTCCAGGACTTGAAGCATACTTATCTTTAATAGGTTTTACAACAAAATCTTCCTCTCCAAGAATAGAATCAACAACTATACCTGCTTTCTTATCATTAATGCTAATCACTATCAAAAATTTTTCATACAAATCTTGATGATCATTTTTTATATTAAAAAGCTCATCAAGCCTAAGCACAGATATAACTTCTTCTCTTAAATTATATACCTCATGATCATTTTCAAGAAGCCTAATATTATCTTCATTAATTCTATGAGTTTCAAGCACACTGTTTAAAGGAATAACATAAATCTCATTCCCTGATTTCACAAGAAGTCCTTGAACAATCACCAATGTTAAAGGAAGTTTAATTTTAAAAATAGTACCAACATTAATTTTTGAATCTATAATGATAGTTCCATTTAATTTTTTAACATTATTTTTAACAACATCAAGCCCTACCCCCCTACCAGAAACATCTGTAATTTGACTAGCTGTCGAAAACCCAGGCTCAAAAATCAAATTAAGCATTTCACTCTCAGAGAGAACTGTATTTTCATTTATTAAACCTTTTTCAATTGATTTTTTCCTAATGACATTTGGATCTATACCTTTCCCATCATCCTCGATTTCAATTGATATAACATTACCTTCATTTTTGGCACGCAAAATTATATGACCAGCTTTATCTTTTCCCTTACTAATCCTTTCATCCATAGTTTCAATTCCATGATCCATAGAATTTCTAATACAATGCATTAAAGGATCTACAAGGTCATCTATAACAGATTTATCAACTTCAGTATCTTCCCCTTGAGTACTAAGTTCTACAACTTTACCTAATTTCTTTGAAAGATCTCTTATTACTCTTGTAAACCTTGAAAAAATACTAGCAACCGGCAACATCCGTGTTCTTAAAACACTCTCATGTAAATCAGTAATTATCCTAGAGAGTCTATTAGATGCAAATCTAGAATCTTGGTGAATCTTAAATAATAAATCTTTTAAATTCATCATATCTTGCAAACTTCTATCAAGTTTATGTTCCAACAACTCCACTATCCGTGTCTCAATAGAATTTTCCAAATCTAAACCGACATCTTTAAAAATCATCTTTAAATCTGACAAAAAACTATTACGAAAATTTTCTTGATAATCATAAAAATAATTAAAACCATAAATAAAAGATGTCATATCAGAATTTATTTGATTATAGGACGACTTACTAATGACAGCTTCACTTACAAGATTTAATATAGAATCTATTCTTTTGCTATCAATTCTAATTAAATTAACATTTAAAGCTGATTTCTTAGATTCTTTAACAGGAGCATAAGCATCAACTTCAGTACTTACATCCATACCTTTAATATCTTTCAAATCAACTTCGCTAATATCAAAACTAACAACAACATCTGACAAATCTACCTTTTTAGAAATACTCTCTATTGAAGTTTTTGATATTAAATAATAAACAATCAAATCAAAAAATTTATCTGACAGCAAATCCTCACTATCAGGAATAGATTTATAAATTTCCCCCAAACTTTTCAAAGCCTGTAACATTTGAAAGCCAGAAATAGTTGACATAGGATTATTCTTATTAAAATATAATTTCACTTCAAACAACTTAGAATCTCCAATATGATTTCTTAAATCAATAATCTCATCATTAGAGAGTTGAAAACCACCCTTATTAGATACTGTATTATCTTTAGAAAGTGTATTATCAACTGAATTTTGCTCTCTTAAATTTGCTTTTGCCAATTCATTATCAATATCAAATTCATTAATTGAATAATCTGACGCAACATCAGATAAATTTATCTTTTCTTCAATCTTATGAATATCTAAATATATCAAATAATAATCCACTCTTTTTAAAAATTGATCCGAAATCAATTGATCATAATTTGGAACTGTATGAAGAATTGGAGCTAAATCTTTTAAAGCTTGAAACATCTGTATTCCAGCAATTGTAGCCATGGGATTATCTTTGTCAAAATCAACACTAACTTTTAAAAGTTTTTGACCAAGCCCTACAGCTTCCCGCATATCATTAATATCAGAAGAAGAGAGTAAAAATTCATCATTATCTTTATTTTCTAAAACTGAAACAGAAGTTGTCTGATAATCATATTCCAAAAAGCCTCTTAATTTACTTTTAAGTCCACTTACATCCTGCAAATAAACATCTCCATTAAGACGTGCATCAAGCATACTTTTTATTACATCAAGCGCATTCAAAAGTAAATCAATAAGATCATTACATATTTTTAACCTATTATCTCTAATAGCATCAAACACATCCTCAACAACATGAGTAAAACTTGAAAGTTCCATCATATCAACAGAAGCTGAACTACCCTTAATAGTATGTGCTGCCCTGAATATTTCATCAATAGTTTCCATATTATGAGGGTCATCTTCTAATGAAATAATATTCTCTTCAAGAGTATCTACAAGATTTTGAGCCTCTTCAAAAAAAATTTCTAAAAGCTCTTTATTATCTGCATCTATCATTCACCCATTTTCCTATTTTAATGATAACAGGAACAAATTGAAAATTGACCCTGCTATCATAATAAATTTATCATTTCTCAGTACGTACCCCAGATTTGTCATTACTACTTTTTTTACCTTTTTCAAATAAATCTTGAAAAGATTCATCTGGCATTGATATACTCTCTCTCACCTTTAAAACTTTCTTCAGAGCTTCCTGGGACTTCAATTTTCGAAGTGACTCAACTCCACGTGTTTCATAAATTTTAAATATAGATTCATTATCAACATCAGAATCCAAGGAAATACTTAATTTATCATAAATAACCCTTAAATCTTTGATATAAAAAATTAGATTTTGTTCCCTTGAACTATGAAATTTTGAAACTCTAAATGCTTTAAACCTCATTTTGCTTGAAGGAAGAGGATAATTGGGAACACTATTATCAGCTCTTCTAGAACTTATCCCTGGAAGATAAGTAGGATTTGACCACACTAAATCTGCCCAACCCTTAAATTTTAAAGAACCTAAAGGATAAACATATTCCATACCACTCATATCTTCAAATAAAACTTCAAGATCAACATCATGTCCCAAACTGTAAACTGTAACCTTTACCTCTTTCATAATTCTAACATTATCAATAAGACCTCTACCTACAAATTGATTACCATTTTCTCCAGCATAAAAAGGAATTTTAAATGGAGGCAATACCATTGCAGAAGACTGAATATAACTTGGAAATAATACTCTAATTCCCAAAATTGTCTCTCCTGCATATCTTCTAGAATCACTCTTAACAACAGCCGGAACAACAATAGAATTCTTTACATATGCCTGCATTCTAGCTGAAGGTGTTAAAAGGACACTCCAATTATTTATTCCAAGATTTAATACCATATCTTCTGGCTTCATAATGCTTGAAGCTCCAGAATATACACGATCAATATAATCTGTAAGATCAAGCTCAGTAGAACTTGGATCTTTTGCAAGTTCTGCAAAATCAAGAACCAATTCACCAGGTTCACCATCAGAAGAACCATCACCTGATGATGTTCTAGATGTTTCTTGGCCAAAAACAGGAATTAAAAAAATAATAAAAAATAAAATAAAAACACTTTTCTTCATTTTATCCATCAAATCAACTCCTCATACAAAATAATTTAATTTTTTATTTGTCAATTTCATAATACATCCAATAATACTCAAAAACATCTTAAACATTTAAAATATACCCCTCAATGAAAATAAAAATTTCTTTAACATCTCTAGGATAGTTAAAATTAATTGTTTCTTTTAAAGATTTAACAAATAAACTTACCCTCAATTCCTCAGAATCCTTATAAGCACCATTTCCAAAAGAATCATAAAACTCTTTGGAAAGATTTATAAAATATACATCATTACTCATAAAAGAATATAAAAGCTTTACATTAGTAGTTCCAAATTGCAAATAAAAGCCTTTACTATTACCCAATAAAAAATCTTTAACTAACAAATCCAAATTTTCTTTAAGAGTTTTTCTTTTTTTTAAATAACGTAAATCAGAAATTAATTCATGCTCAGAATGGAAATAAAATACTTTTCTAAAGAAAAGATTATCATAATTACAAAATATCATATATGAAGAAAATAAAAAACTTAATAATAAAAATACAATCAATATCTCAAGTAAATATTTCGAACAATAACGCCTAAGAAAATCGTAACAAACACAAATATTTTTCATCAACATGTTAAAACCACTATTTCTCATAAAATTCAATAAACTTAATTAAGGACTCAAGTACTAAAATATTGATTTTGCTCATATAATTGTAATCCAAAATCAAAATCGCATCATCAATATTCGATAAAAACCCAATTTCAATTAATACAGCGGGCATACTACTATTTTTAATCACAAACCACTGCTCTTCCCTAATTGTTCTAATTTTAGTCTCACATAAAACATCACTAAAAGTTTCATATAAAATTTCCGCTAATTTTTTCGATTCATATTTATACTTAATATCTAGTATATCATTAAGCTCCCTTAAGTATCTATTACCTCTAATATCATATCCTTTCAAATTCCTTATAACCTCTCTTTTTGAATTTTGAGGAAGATACCAAAATTCAACTCCTCTAGCATCCGGATTTGGGGCATTATTTGCATGTATCGACAAAAATATAACATTATTGGGAAAATCTGGTTTAATTGCATTTGCAAATTCGGATCTATCTTGTAATGACACAAAAATATCATCCACACGTGTTAATAAAATATTTCTATCTAAAAAATAATTACTAAGGATTTTATATAAATGTATAGAATAAGTCAAAGTAAAATCTTTTTCAAAAAAAGTAATATTATGTTCTCTTAACTTATGTGTTACAACAGCTCCCCTATCATGACCACCATGACCAGGATCAATAACAATTGATGTTATTCGTGGTTTACTATAACTTTGCAAAGATCGAAAATAATTTTCAATCTGCATCAAAGCTTTCTTAGTGATTAAAATTTCCCCATCTCTTAAAAGGATAGGATCTACATAAATATAATAACCAATAGATGATAAACCATATTCAAAACCCACTTTAAGCTTAAGATGTCCTTTCTCATGCTCAATTGTAAGAATATCTCTCTCAATATTAAAATTGAACTTAAAAAAGTTGCTATCAAATGAATCAAGAATATTGACATACTCAAATTCATCTGCATGCACAAATAAAAACACAAATACTAAATTAATCAATAATATTATTTTCCCAAAGTTCAATTGCACTCTTTAAATCACCTTTAAACCTTAAGCTATTTTTGATGGTTTCATATTTAATTTCTTTAAATTCTCTGCCAAACCTAAAAGGATTAACACCATATCTTAAGCATAGTCTTATAAATCGTAAAAATGAAAATTTTACTCCATTTCCAATAAAAATAGGAACATAATTTTTAAGTAAAAAAATCAAAAAACTTTTATTTTTTGTTAAATCTTCTGGAACATTTAAAGCTGTATATTGTATACGTAATTTCCTATAAATATGAATACTCTCTCCAAAATAAATAGCTCTAAGCCCAAAATCTAATCTTTGAAAATACTCATTTTTGATCCTCTTATCAAAACCTCCTAACTGAATAAACTTCTCCTTAGAATAAAGACCACAATAATCCATAGTAATTAAAGTCTTCTCATAATCACGTTCAGAATTTATTAAAATTACTTTCAATCTTTGATATTTATCAATAGTAGGCAGAAAAATCGATGGAACAACCTCTTCATCTTTATCAAAGAATTCACCACCAACAAGAAGTACATTCTTTTTAACAATTTCATCAAATATATTAGGAATCCAAAAAGGATTTAACAAGTACATATCACTTTGCAATACAAAAACAAAACTACAAATGGATTCTTTCATAGCTAAATTAACTTTCTCTCCAGAATTTAAATCCCCAGAAAGTAAAATAAACTTCAATTTATCATAATTTTCTGAAATAAACTGAAGAGAAGTCCTATTACTTTGTTTTTCAATAGAAATAATTTCTCTGATAAAGTCAAAATTAGAAAGAAATTCAAATAAATCCTCCCTAAAAATTTTTGTGCCTCTATTTAAAATGACAAAAGATATTCCAAAAGTTGACTTTTGTACATAACTATTTTTAGACTGAATAACTGTATAAGAATAATCATTACTCCTAAAATACATATAACTTACTTCAAAAATCCTTATAATTAAACTATAATAAATTACATGGTAAGCAATAACATGTTAAAAACAAGTATTCTAAACATTGAACAATTAAAATATAGCATAGTTATTGCCGTTTTAACACTAATAACATTCATAAGTTGTAAAGATAAAAACGTAACTTACGACAAAAGAATTAAAAAAATACTTGATAACAATAAATTAGAATATAGAATAGATAAAGAAAATGATTTCATCATATCAAAAACCATTAACAATGCAAACATAGAAATAATAGTCAGATCAAAACTAAATTCATATCAAAATTCAAAAATAAGAGAAATATTTGGCATAGTAGAAACATTTGACGTTAATTCGGATAAAATTCAAGAAATATCAGAATCTTTAATGAGCGATAGTTACAACAATCGTGTCTTAGGATCATGGGAAATAATCCATGATCCAGAAAGAGGCAATAATTCTTTGGTATACATTGTTAAAGCTGAAGAAAATGCAAAAGAAATATTCTTACTTGATGCCTTTGAAGAAATAGCAGCAACAATATCTATATTTAAAAAAGTAATAAGAGACGATAAAACAGACATCAACATTAAAGATAAATCCAATGAAACCTTCAATAAAATTCCTAATGACACATTACAAAATGAAGATAAAATCAACGATCATGAAGAAGAAGAACTTCAAAAAATAAAAGCTAAATAATTTACTCTATATTTAAAGAATTAACATCAAAATTAAATTTGACCTTATCACCCACTTTAATTTTAAATTTAGAAAAAGTACCCCTTGAAACCTCAAGAGCATATTTAACCTTATATTTAGAATTGACACTCACTTCTGAGAAAGGAATTAAATTATAAATCTCTTTAATAATACCTGCAGCATTAATATAAGCAATTTCAAGTGGTATAGAAGTATCCCGCATCCAAAAAGATAAATTTTTTTCTTTATCAAAAATAAAAAGCATGCCATTATTTATATCTATATGTCTAGTTCCCATATAACCTTTAGCTCTAGTAACCTTATCAATTGCAAGCGTAACAAAAAACTTAGTATCATTAATAATGATTTCTTTATCATATACATGCCTAACACAAGAGACAAAAAAAATTAATGCAAACAAAATTTTCAGGTTCAATTTTCTCCATTAATGTAAGACTTTAATGTCATTCTTAAAATATTATCATTTAACACAATAATTGAATCACCAATATCCCAAACATAATTAAAAGGAGTTACAACAGAAGCATCACCAAATTTTTCTTTAACACTCAAAACAATAGAATATTGAGAAACCAATTTTTTATCAAAAACAAAAGTATATGAATAAAGTTTATACTTATCAAAACTAAAATAAGCATTTTTTACACAAATTTTACCTCTAAAATTCAAAATTTGTGTATTAACAGAAGCTATTTCAACTTCTTCAATATCATAATAAAAAATAGAATTGCGTTTCATATTATCTTCAACAGTCTTAACATTATCTCCTAAGTTAAAAGATAAGAAAATAGAAAATAAATAAAAAACCGTAATTCCCATATAAATTCATCCTTAGAAAAAAAGAATATAAACAAAAAGCAAAATTATCAAAAAATTAGCAAACAAATAAAGCATAACATTCACATAAAATCCAAAATAAAATTTTCTTCTTAAAAAGCTATCACCATTCCAAAGCCTTTTAAATCCTCTATTAATAGAAAGTTTTTTTAACTGTTTTTCAAAAGGACTATAATTACATTTTGGACAACCATTCTCAAATGCAGAAATAATACCTACATATCCACAACTTGGACATTCAAGATCGCCTAACTTAGAATGACAATTCAAACACATTGCCTTATCAAGTTCAACTCTCTCACCACATTTCTCACAAAAAACCTCAAAATTGACTTTTCTCAAACCTTAATCCTTGTAACACAATATTTAAAGATAGTATACATTAATTACCATATAAAATATATTAATAATATTAATACATTGAAATAGGAAATTAAAATGAAATCAGGATTTGTATCAATCATAGGTAGACCTTCAACAGGGAAATCTACACTTTTAAATTCAATATGTGGACATCAAATATCAATCACTTCCTCTACACCACAAACAACTAGAAATAAAATAAAAGGAATATTTACAGACAAAAGAGGACAAATCATTTTTATAGACACACCAGGATTCCATCTAAGCAAAAAAAATTTCAATATAGCATTAATGAATAACGTATATTCTGCAATTATAGAAACAGAATTAATTATCTATGTCATAGACATTCAAGATCAACCTGGAACTGAAGAAAATGAAATATTAACAATCATACAAAGATCCAAAATTAATTTTATAGTGGTCATAAACAAAATTGATATTCACAAAACAAAAGAAAAAGAAATAATGACATTTTTAGAAGAAAAAAAAATACAAAAAAACAAAATTATAAAAATCTCTGCTGAAAAGCAAATAAATATTGAGACAATGAAAGATAAAATTTATGAAAATCTTAATGAAGGACCTCTTTATTATCCAAAAGAATATTATACAGATCAAAAAATAAATTTACGAATTAGTGAAATAATTAGAGGAGTAACTATTAAAAAACTTAAAGAAGAATTACCATACTCTATATACACAGAAATCGAGATCTTAGAAGATAGAGAAAACAAGTTTTTTATTAAGGCAAATATTATTGTAGCTGGAGAGAGTCAAAAGGGAATAATAGTTGGCAAAGGAGGAAAAGGCATTAAATCAATTGGTGAAGAATCTAGAAAAATAATATCAAAAATACTTGAAAAAAAATGCAATTTATTCTTACAAGTAAAATTAAGAAAAAATTGGAATAAAAACGCTAAATTAATTAAAAATTTGATAAATTAATATGATAACATTTTTCAACACTTCTTCATATTGAAATAACAAAAATAGGATGATAAAATTAAGTTTTAACAGAGGAAATATTATGAAAACAGCACACTGGGCAGATTTTTATGCAAAAAAAATAATAACAGAAAAAGGTGAAAAAGAACAATACACAGTTTCATCAGGAATTACTCCATCAGGAACCGTTCACATTGGAAATTTTAGAGAAGTAATTTCTGTTGATCTAGTAGCAAGAGCACTTCAAGATCAGGGAAAACAAGTAAGATTTATTTACTCATGGGATAACTATGATGTATTTAGAAAAGTACCTAAGAACATGCCTGATCAAGAATTATTAACAACCTATTTAAGACAAGCAATAACAAGAGTTCCTGACACAAAAACTAATAAGTCAAGTTATGCAAGAGCAAATGAAATAGAATTTGAACAACATTTGCCTACTGTAGGCATTGAGCCAGAATTTATAGATCAAAGCTTAAAATATATGTCAAGTGATTATGCAAATCAAATAAAATTTGCACTAGATCATAAAGATGAAATAGCAACAATACTCAACAAATACAGAACCACACAACTTGCAGATGACTGGTATCCTATTAGCATTTTTTGTACCAAATGTAATAGAGATACTACAACAATAAAAAATTATAATCATTGCTATTCTATTGAATACTATTGCGAATGTGGCAACAAAGAATCGCTAGACTTAAGAAAAACATGGGCTTGCAAACTTCCATGGAGAATAGATTGGCCAATGCGATGGAAATATGAAAATGTTGATTTTGAACCTGCTGGCAAAGATCACCACAGCAGTGGAGGAAGTTTTGACACAGCAAAAGAAATCGTAAAAATTTTTGGAGGAACTCCTCCCATAACATTTCAATACGATTTTATATCCATTAAAGGACATGGTGGAAAAATATCTTCATCATCTGGAGACGTTGTTTCATTAAAAGATGTTCTTGAAATATATACACCTGAAGTTACAAGATTTTTATTTGCGTCAACAAAACCCAATACAGAGTTTTCAATATCATTTGACCTTGATGTAATAAAAATTTATGAAGATTACGATAAATTTGAAAGGGTATATTATGGAATTGATGAAATTCAAGAAAAGAAAAAAGAAACTTTCAAAAGAATTTATGAACTCTCACAACCAAAAGCACCAGACAAAGAAATTCCTTATCAAATTGGATTTAGACATTTAAGTGTAATATGTCAAATTTTTGAAGGAGACAAAGATAAAATCTTTACACTTTTAAATAATATAAAAGAACATCAAAAAACAAAACTAATAAATAAAATTGAATGTGCCATCAACTGGATTAAAAAATTCGCACCTGAAGATTTTAAATTTTCACTCAGATCAACATTTGATAACATTGAAATACTTCAAGATAACAATAAACAAGCAGTAATACAATTACTAAAATTCTTAAAAGAAAATTTTAATAATATTACTGAAAAAGAAATTCAAGATGAAATTTATAATATTGCAAGAAAAAACAATATTGAACCACCATTATTCTTTAAGCAACTCTACAACATATTAATTACTAAAGACAAAGGACCAAAATTAGCAGGATTTATTAAAACAATTGGTATTGAAAAATTTGAAGAAATTGTAAAACATTACATTTAATTTTAACACAAAAATATTTGAAATTTATAATAAGAAGAGATCATATTTATCAATAATCTCTTCTTATTAACGTTTGCTCTGTTTTTTATCTATCTATTTTTTTACCTTGATTAGCAACAGATTCCATAGCTGCCTTAATTTTATCTTCATCACCCAAATAGTAATGTTTAACGGGTTTTAAATTTTTATCAAGCTCATAAACTAAAGGAATACCCGTTGGAATATTGAGCTTTAAAATATCTTCTTCACTCATATTATCAAGATATTTAACAAGAGCCCTTAAAGAATTACCATGAGCAGCAACAATAACTCTTTTTCCTTCAAGAATAGCCTTAGCAATTTTATCTGTCCAATATGGTATAACTCTTGCAACAGTATCTTTTAAACACTCGGTTGAAGGAAGTTCACTTTTAGGAATATTTTTATATCTTGAATCATGAATAGGATGACGCTTATCAGACTCATCCAAAGGCATAGGAGGAACATTATAACTACGTCTCCAAATGAGAACTTTATCTTCGCCATACTTTTCAGCCGTTTCAGCCTTATTTAACCCTTGCAATGCCCCATAATGTCTCTCATTAAGTCGCCAAGATTTTTCTACATCAATATACGATTGACCCAATTCACACAAAATAATATTTAAAGTATCATTAGCTCTTACTAACATTGAGCTAAAAGCAATATCAAAAGAATAACCTTCCTCTTTCAATATTCTACCACCCTCACAAGCTTCAGAAACACCCTTCTCAGAAAGTTTAACATCAGTCCATCCTGTAAAAAGATTTTCCTTATTCCATTCACTCTCACCATGCCTCACTAAAACTAACTTATACATAAAATCTCCTAAGAAATATTTAGATTACCTTAATAACATTTTATCAATTAAATTAACACAAAATCTAATTAATGTTAATACTCAAACATTTCTTAAAGACAATAAGTTATAAAACTATTTTACTCAAAATAAAACATTGTTATTTACTGAATTATTAATGATATAATTTACCTTAAAGTTCGTATTCTAATAAACATTTAGTAACTAAAAGGATTATTACAAATGGAAAAACAAAAAGAATTGATCTCAAAATATGCAATTGATAATTATGTAACAAGCAACATGTTCATAGGAATTGGAACAGGAACAACTGTTTTTTATGCAATTAAACACTTAAGTTACAAAATAAAATCTGGTGCTTTAAAAAATCTTACATTTTATCCAACAAGCAGTGACACACAATGCTTACTTGCAAAAGAAAATATTGCTTACGAATCAAAATTCACAAAACTTAACAAAAATATAGATATCACAATCGACGGAGCTGACGAGGTTCTATTAGATAAAAAAGCATTAATTAAAGGTGGTGGAGCAGCTCACTTAATGGAAAAAGTAGTCGCATATAACTCTAATCAGTTATTGATCATTGCAGATGAAACTAAAATAGTAACAAATTTAGGAGAAAAAACACCAATACCAATAGAAATTGCCCCAAATGCCCTTGCATTTATTAAAGCCAAACTAGAAAAAATGAACTTTAATCCTGTTTTAAGAACATGTAAATCTAAAGCAGGACCACTAATTACTGACAATAATAATTATATCTTAGACATAAAAATGAATATTGAAAATCCTAAAGGAACTGAAAAATATTTTAAATTATTCCCTGGAATACTTGAAATTGGTATTTTTAATCATCAAAATACTAAAATCATATACTATCAAAATGGACAAATTAAAGAAACTTAAAGCTCACTTTAAAAGAATTAACAATTAAATATTCTTCTATCAATCGCAAATAAAAATTCAATTTAAACCTCTCACATTGCTCCAAATAAAGAATATCATTACTCAAAACAACTGATTTATTTAAACTTAAAAGGTAATCAATAAATTTATAAAAATCGTTCTGGTGATATATAAATCTACGTCTCAAAATAGATATATCAAGACCTTGCTTGGTACCAAGATTTGTAATGAAATGATAAATAAAAAAATCTAAATCACTTAAATTTTCAAAAGTGGCAGAAGACTCTACACTATACAAAAAATTATCATCCTTCCTAATCACAGCCCTAAGACCATTATTCTCAGAAACAAAAAGCAAACTAACAGCTTGCAAGCCAAGACCTAAATATGGACTGAGTTCCCAATATCGCACATTATGTTTACCCTCATATCCTCTTAAGGCAAAATTTGAAATTTCATAATTTAAATAACCATGAGACTCCAAAAAATCAAAAGCATAGAACCATAAATCTTCACCCCTAATATCATTATAATCACTATAAGCATCACTACTAGAATCAACAATACAATTATTCTTATCAATCAAAACTTCTGAAAGAGAAATATGTTCGGGAGCATATGATATTACTTTTACTAAATCACTCTTAAGATTTGTTTTGTTGTGATACAAAATATTAATATCAAAATCAATATTCAAATCAAAATGAAATTGATGAATATTTTCAATAGCAGCATTAACTTTATCAATAGATACCCCAAAAATACCTATCTTCTCTAAAAATTTTGAAGAAAAACTTTTTATATCAAGACTAATTCTACTGACAAAAAAATTATCTAGAACTGTTAAAACAGACGTTGTAATATTTCCAGGATGCAATTCAAAAGTAAATTCATCCAAATCAAAAAAATTAAATTTTGCAGACAAAGATGTTAAAAAAGATTTTAATTCAAAAACATCAACCAATCTTAAATCATTATATTTAATATAAAGAGTCTTAACTTTTGGAAATCCCAAAACTTCTAAATAATAAGACAACTCACGAAATACTTTTTCATAAAAAATATGACTAAAACACTTACTAAAATCAATATAAATACTTAGCTCTTTCAAAGACAAAAAATTCAATACTATATAAATAACCTTTAAAAAATTTAAGTTTAATTATAATATATATAATCATAGCATTAAGTATAATGAATTTAACTAACTGCAACATAAAATAGGAAATAAAAACAAGAGGTTTAAATGTCTAAAGATTACTACAACATACTTGGAGTAAATAAAAATGCTACAACAGAAGAAATAAAAAAAGCCTACAAAAAATTAGCAATTAAATATCACCCTGATAAAAATAAAGAAAACAAATTTGCAGAAGAAAAATTTAAAGAAATAAATGAAGCTTACGAAGTTCTATCATCTCCTCAAAAAAAATCTAATTATGACAATTTTGGAAATGCAGATTTTAACAATAACTTTAATACAGATTCATTTACTAAAGGATTTAAGAATTCTGGGTTTCAGCATTTTGACAATTTTGATTTATTTTCTGATATTTTTGGAGAATTTACAAAAGGAACAATTCAAGATAAAGAGGTAACTATTAAAATTTCTTTATATGATGCTTATATGGGAGGCAAAAAATTTATATTGATAAATAACGAAAAAATCGAAATTAATATACCAAAAGGCACAATTGATACCACAAAATTAAAATTCAATGGCAAAGGAAATACCAATCCAATTTCTGGAAAAAGAAGTAACTTAATTATTAAATTTGAAATATCAAGTTATAAAAACTTTACACTAAAGGATCGAAATTTAGAAACACAAATTAACGTATATCCATGGGAAATAGCTTTAGGGAGTGAAAAAATCTTTGAAACAATTGAGGGTAAGAAAATAAAAATCAAAATTCCAAAAAACACAAAAAATGGAGAAATACTTAACTTAAAAGGTCTTGGAATGCCTGCTCTTGGAAATGCCATTAAAGGAGATCTGAAGGTTAAATTAATAGTAGATGTACCACCAATTATTAATGATGAAGTTAAAATAATATATGAAAAGCTAAAAGAAATATATAATAAAAAATTTTAAACAAATAATTGTTCAAAATTTTTCAAACTTTGCTCCCAATCACGCTTTAGGCTATTAAGTTTATCTATTTTAAGTTCATATTCCTTAATGCCTTCTTCAAGACTACTAAGACTTTTATTAATATCAACTGTGAATTGAATAACATCACCTTGACGAGGTGAAAGGCTAAAGAAAGTAAATTTCCAAGCTCCAGAATTTATAGTAGATATTATTCTTTTTTGAAAAACATAATCTGATATTAAAACAAGTTTCTGAAACTCCTTTCTACGTAAATAAATAAGTTCATTCCATTCATTAAAAATGGCATCGGGTAATTCATCCAAGCCAATCTCAATGATATTACTTATCGACAAGAGAATATTAAGAACCTCTAATAAATTTAGATAATAGCTTTCAAAACAATGAATAACAATATCCAACAAAGAAATCTTAACAAGCAATTTAGATATATCAAGACTATGCTCTTTCATAATTTTTGATATTCTCTCTTTTGCATACTCCATAACAAATTTTTTATGCGTATCTTTAATATATTCACTTACTTTGACCTGCTCCACCTTTTCACAATACTCATCAATTTCTTTATTAATTAAATCTAAACTACTATTATTAGCTTCATTAACAAAAAAATCAATTGAATGCTCAAGTCTCTCTAAAAATTCTTCTTTAATAAAATAAGTTGCAATCTTAATACAAGAATATGGTGTTTTATTCCGTCTATCAAATTCCTCAATCTTCTTTTTAAGATCCACTTTAAAATTTAAATATCTAAGCCTATCTAAAAATTTATCAAAAGTATCCTCATCATCCAAAAGGACATCACATTCAAAATCTAAAAACTCTGATTCTGGATAATATTTTTTGATTAAACTTTTAATGTTATTCAAAGTATCACAAAATATTGTCTTATTAACACTTAAATTATCATTTTCTTTTGAAGAAATGTAGGTAATATTCGTGATATCTTTACGAATTTTATCTAAAAAAACAATTTTATTTTTAAACAAATTAGCATCATTAATAAGAGTCGATTGTTCTTTATAAGAATAGTAATTTATTAAACTATATCTAAAAATACTAAAATTGAGATGCTTTTGAAAATCAAAAAACCTATAAAATCCTAATGAACCAAAATCAAAAAACTTCATATCATAATATTATAACAAAATATCTATTTGATTTTTTTATAACAACTTAAAAGAATAGGAGAAGCTATAAAAACCGAAGAAAAAGTACCAACAACAACACCTACCATAAATATCAAAGAAAAATCCTTAATAGCACCTTCAGTAAATATGTATATAGAAAATACAGCAACAAATGTAGTAATAGATGTTAAAATGGTCCTTGACAAAGTTTGATGAATACTTATATTTAAAATATTTAAAAATGAACTATCTGTTATATTCCTAGAATTTTCTCTAATTCTATCAAAAATAATGATCGTATCATTTAAAGAATATCCAATAATTGTCAATATAGAAACAATTATTGAACTATTTATTTCTATTCTAAATAAACCTAAAAAAGCAATCACAAAAAGTATATCATGCATAGTTGCAAATATTGATGACACAGCATAACTCAATCTAAATCGTAATGTCACATAAACTAAAATAAGGGCAAATGTTAAACAAACCAACAAAACAGACTTTGTCCTTAAAACAGATGAAAATCTTGAATCAATAAAATAAGAATCAAGAATTTCAACATTAGCATCAAACTCAATACCTAGTTTATCTAGCAACATACTATGAATTTCTTTTTTCAAAGAATAATCAGTAACCTCTGACTTTATTATAATATCAAAATGACTCTTAGAATCATTTGCAATAATTTCATTAACATCAAATGTTTTATAAAATGAAGAGAGCACTCTTTTTATATCAGAATCCTTAATACCTGCTTTATCTATCACAAAATTAATATTTACACCCGAAGAGAAATCTACTCCCCAATTATAACCACCATGATACATAAAGGTGTAAATAAAACCTAAAAAAATCATACAAAAACTAGCTATAATAGCTTTATTTCCATATTTTAAAAAATTAAACACCTTTTGCATAATTTGAACTCCAAGAAATACTTACACATTTGTTTCTATTCAAAGATATAATCAATTCCAAAATAAACCTTGAAAAGACTAAACTACTAAAAAGTGACGCCACAATCCCTATAGATAAAGACCACGCAAAACCTTGAATAGTCCCTGTTCCAAGAAGAGTTAAGAAAAGCACAGCTATAAATGTTGTAACATTTGAATCCATTATTGCCCAAAAGGCTTTTTTAAATCCATCTTCAAATGCTCTTTCAAATTTTCTACCATTTCTAATCTCTTCTTTAATCCTTTCGTAAATAATTATATTAATATCAACAGCCATACCCATCGTTAACACCAGACCTGCAATACTTGTAAGAGTTAAAGTAAAATTAAATGCAGAAAGAATTGCCAATATTAAAAACAAATTATAAATGACCAATGAAAATCCTGCAACAAAACCACTTGTTTTATAATATACAAACATAAATAAAAAGACCAAAACAAGAGCAAGAAGAGAAGCCTTTATGCCAAGTTCAATTGTTTTTTCTCCAATAGTAGGACCAATAATCCTTAAATCATCTATTTTTATCTCAACAGGAAAAGCTGCTGTTTTAAAAACAAATGCAAGTTCCTGTGCTTCCTTTTTATCAAAAGAATCTCCTTGAATTGATACATTTCCACCAGCAATAGCATGATTAATATTGGCTACTGACTTAATTTTACCTTCCATAACTACAGCTAAAGTTTTTCCAACATTTTTTTGAGTAAAAGCAAAAAACTTCTCACTACCCTCACTATCCAAAGTAAATGTAACCACATCCTTTCCCGTTTTAGGATCACTTAAAATTCCAGCATCTTGAATATGAGACCCATCAAAAGAATTGTCAAGACCAAAATCAACAACATAATAACGCACTCTTGCCTCATCATCAACCCCATAAGCATCCTTTATATACCAGGGAAAAATTTTTTTACTATCATCAAGTTTCATGCTATTTTTAATATCATGTATAGAATAAAGGGGACCGGCTTCTAATATCTTAGAATTAAGAACAGAAGTAGCATCAAGATCAACAACATAAAAGATCAAATTTCCTTTACCACCCAAAAGAGAATCAACACGTCTCTCGTCTTTCTCTCCTGGAATATCTAAAAAAATTCTATTTCCACCTGCTTCTCTTGTAATTTTAGGTTCTGTAAGTCCAAAAGTATCCACCCTTTCCTTAAGTATTTGCATCGTACGACCAATAGCTTCTTCCTTTTCTAGAACACTTAAAGCTCTTCCTAATCTTTGTTCAAGCTCTAAATAATCAAGAGAAATAGTAACACTTACTCCTCCAGATAAATCAAGCCCAAGTTGTATTATTTTGTTTTTATTTCGCTTGATCTCTTCATAATATCTATAAATTTCAAGACTAAGTTCTTCAATATCAGAATCAGTTAAAAAACCACCCCTTAATGCTTCTATATCATTAAACGATTTGGGAAATTCTCTTCCATAAGTCTTATAATTATTTTTTGCAACTGGAATTAAATATTTTAAATCATCTGGAATTTGACCCTTCGGATTTTTTCGATACAATTCCTTAAGTTTCACAAGAGAACTTAAAGCCTGCGATTTAGAATAATCTCTTAAAGCCTCTTTTGAATATGAACTAATTTGTTTATCCTTCTCTTTAGTAAAAAAATACCATTTTAGAGTAGGAAATATTAAAAAATAAGCAAAAGAAGTTACAAACAGTATTAATATCAATTTAGAGACTTTATTCATAAATAATACCCTTATCCTTATTATGTCAAGTTAAAATTAAATTATTATGTTAAGTTAACATTATATATTAAAATTGCAAATTACTTCTCATTTTTTAATTTTTTATCCTTAATTTCGTCAAAAATAACCTTCTCAATTGAACTTTTTACAAATTTTGCCTCTGAAGTTTCACTAAGCTCAAGCAAAACTTCAGAATCATCAACTCTCTTAACAACTCCAAAAATTCCACCTATGGTTAAAACTTTATCACCTTTTTTAAGGCTTTTCAGCATTTCTTTCTTTTTCTTCTCTTCTTTACGTTGAGGAGATATCACTAAAAACCAAAATATAGCTATTACGGGAACAAAAACTAATAAGCTTCTAAAGAAGCTACTACTATGACTAAAATCTTGCAATAAAAACATAAAATTTCCTAATTTTTAAACATAAGTAACCTTTATATTAGCAATATCATCCGGATAAATTACCCCAAAGAGGAGCTCAAGCTCCTCTTTTCTACTATAAGTAGAGTTACTAATGTTATTATACCTTTTAATCAAATAATCAATAAGAGCATCATCTTTCCTATAAAACGCTTTACTAAAAGCGCTTCTATAAAATCCAAGATTAAAAAGCTCTTCCACACTTTTATCTTTATGTTGACCTAGAAGCTCTTTATCTATTATAGCCCTAATCCCATCATAACCTATACAAAATACAAATTCATTCTCACTCAAATTTTTATCCTTATAACAATAGAAACTCTAATAAAAGAGAAATCTGCAAAAAGGATTAACTTACATCATTCCCATTCCTGGATCCATAGGATAATTGCCACCAGCACTATTCTTTTCTTCCTTAATTTCAGTAATAGCACATTCAGTTGTCAATAACAATCCTGCAATTGAAGCTGCATTTTGAAGAGCACTTCTTGTAACTTTAGCAGGATCAATTATACCACTCTCAATCATATTAACCCATTTAAAACTTGCTGCATCAAAACCAAGTCCTTTCTTGTCAGTCTTAATCTGATGAATATAAATAGAACTCTCAAATCCAGCATTAGAGATTATTTGTCTCATAGGTTCTTCAAGACTTCTCTTCACAATCTCAAAACCTTGCTTCTCTTCATAACTAAGCTTACTTACGTCAACTGTATCAAGATACATAGCAACTTCAATAAGAGTTGATCCACCACCAGGAACAACACCTTCCTCAACAGCAGCACGAGTTGCAGATAAAGCATCCTCCACCCTATGTTTTTTCTCTTTAAGTTCTACTTCGGTAACAGCACCAACATTAATAACAGCAACACCACCAACAAGTTTTGCAAGACGTTCTTGTAATTTTTCTTTGTCATATTCAGAACTTGTCTCTTCAATTTGCTTTTTAATAAGCTCAGCACGCTCTCTTATTTGCTCTCTATTTCCAGTATTAATAATAGTAGTATTATCTTTGTCAACTTTTACTGACTTAGCTTGACCAAGTTGTTCAAGTTCAACATTCTCAAGAGTAAGTCCTAGTTCTTCACTAACAAGAACCCCTCCAGTAAGTATAGCAATATCTTCAAGCATTGCTTTACGTCTATCACCAAATCCAGGAGCCTTAATTGCACAAACCTTCAAAGCACCACGTACACTATTTAAAACAAGTGCAGCAAGTGCATCTCCCTCAATATCCTCAGCAATAATTAATAAAGGCTTATTTGTATTTACAACTTTTTCAAGCACTGGTAAGAGTTCTTTAATTGTGCTAATTTTTTTTTCACATATCAAAATATAAGTATCATCGAAACTCACACTCATATTTTCTTTATTTGTGGAAAAATAAGGAGATAAATATCCTCGATCAAACTGCATACCCTCAACATAAGAAATTGTAGTATCAAAAGTTTTTGACTCTTCAACAGTAATAACCCCATCTTTGCCAACTCTGTCCATTGCCTCTGCAATTTTTTCACCTATTGAAGTATCATTATTTGCAGAAATAGATGCAACTTGTGCAATTTCTTCTTTGGTAGTAATTTTTTTAGCAGATTTGCGAATTTTTTCAGCAGCTAAAGCCACAGCATGATCTATTCCTTTCTTAATTCCAATTGGATTAATTCCTGAAGAAACATTTTTAAGTCCTTCTCTTGCAATTGCATAAGCAAGTACAGTAGCCGTAGTAGTTCCATCTCCAGCCAAATCATTTGTCTTAATTGCAACTTCTTTTAAAAGTTGTGCTCCCATATTTTCAAATGAATTTTCAAGATCAATTTCACGAGCAACACTAACTCCATCTTTTGTAACAATAGGAGAACCAAATTTTTTATCAATTAAAACATTTCTCCCTTTAGGACCAAGAGTGACCTTTACAGCATTTGATAATTTTTCAATACCGCTAAGCAAACTCTTTCTAGCATCTTCATTAAAATATATGTCCTTAGCCATAAATTTTACTCCTTTTAAGTATAAAATTTAAAGTTAAATAATAAATAGCACATTATAAAGTTAACATGAACTTCATACATAATCACTATAAAAATATAATTTTTTTTGTTTCATTAATCAAGCCAAAATAATAAAAAATAAAGAAACCTATATATAGTAATTTACTGGAAAAACAATACCATTTATACTAATTTAATATATACTTATGTAAAGATTTTTTATGATGTTTAGAAAAACTAGAAATTCAAAAATTTATATTGTTATTGTTTCAATAACTTCATTTGCTGAAAGCAAATTATATTCCATTTTATCAAATGCCAAATACTTAATTGAAAGTCAAAAACTAACTTATAAAATACACTGGACATTCCCAACATATTTTTTTGAAATTTTAAAACTAAATTCAGAATTAAATGAATGGTTTTTTAAAAGACTTAAAAATAACGAAGATATATACATTCCAAGCACATATAGTGGAAGTCCTCATGAATACATGCTACATGATGAGATACACGTAGATCTGTACTGGGCCTTAAAAAACCCATTCAAAAGCGGATACAAAGATTTATTTCAAGATAATCCTAACACATTTTATATCTATAATATGGAAAAACTAAGAAAAAGAGTACTTGAATTATACAGAAAACTTAATTTCAATTATATAGAAGGCATAAGGATTGCAAAAAATAACAAAAAATATTTGGTTTTCTATAAAAATAACTGTCAATTTTTATCAGAAATACAAGAACCTGATATACGAAAACAAAACACAGACTCACTCATTTATTTCCATGAAATTAAAGACATCTATGATAATCAAGTATTAAAAAATTTCTTGCTCTCTTTAAAAGAATTAGATACAAATTTTTATAGCATTAAGATACAAAATCTAGAGGGTAAAAAAATAAACACAGAACTTTTAGAAATTCCAGAATTTAATTCATTAAAAGAACAAGCATTAGTACTGCAATTCCAAAATAAAAGACTCAAAGAATATCAAATAAATGAAGCTTCTTTAAAAGAATTTTTAACTAATAAAAATTTTGAAAACCAATCACAAAATCCAGAACCTATTACAAGCAAAAATCTAGAATATAATATGGAAGGTAATTTTACATTATCCCATGAAAAATATTATGTAAAATTTAAAGAAGGCAAATTAAATAGAATCAAATATAAAGAAAAAAACTCTGAATTTCTAGATTCATGTAGAACTTATATTAAAACTTTATCAAAAAAAGAAATCATTATAGAACCAATTATTGAGAGTTCATTTTCATTCTCAAATGAAAAAATTATAGGTATTAGACAATATTTAAATTTCAATGCAAAAGAAAAATCAATAATCGATTTCTTTTTGGATGAAAATCTTGCAAGCTTTTTTATATCTCTCAAATTAGTATGGCCTACTACTGTTATAAATTGTAACAATAAAAAGCTAAATATAAATAATATAAATTACTTAACTGAATATTCAAGTTTAGAAATACCCATATTTGAAGTTGAAAGAGGGACAAACTTAAAAATTACTGCAAGATACAATGATCTTGATACCTATGAAAAAATCATTGAAACAAAAAAAGATACTCAAGGATATATTAATGGAACAGAATTTCTAATATCCAAAGGAAGCGATCAAAACAGTAATTTTTTCATCAGTTTTTTAAACATTGAAAAATGTATTATATATACAATAAATTACAAAATTGCAAAAAAAGGCTTTAAAAGGTGGTTTATATTAAATATAGGAGGATCTTATAATAAAGTAAAAATTGAGGATTTGAAAAATTATTCTTTGAGTTTAAATTTACTCTTATTACCAAATAATAATAATTTTGATAATAAAATAAAAATAAACTCAAAAATAAAAACTTTACTTTTTTATCCAAATATAAAAAAAAATGAAAATAAATAGCTATCAGTAGCAAAATATTAATAAACCGTTATAAAATTATTTTTATAAGGACATTAAAGTACTTAATCTTAAATAATAAAGGGTATTATATATGAACAACAATACAATCGAGGTACATTCTACTTTAGAAAAAGTCGGAATTACTAATGACCCTATCTTGCTAAAATCATTAACAACAGAGTTGGGCATGAAAGCCTCACATTCAAGAAATAGAATAATTTTACATATTGCATCAAATCCACGAGAATATTTTACAGCAAAAGAAATTTATAACAAACTCATAAAAGAAATACCAAGCTTATCAAAAGCAACAGTATACAATACGCTAAATATCTTAAAAGAACGCAACATTCTTAAAGATATAAAAACAACAGACCAAAAAGAAACAAGATTTTATCTAAGTTTGACTTCTACAATAGCTCACTTTAAATGCAACAAATGCAATCAAGTTTATCCAATACAACTTGATGACATTAAAGATATTCTGAAAGACAAACTTGGAGAAGAATGGAAAACAAAATCCATTGAAATTATTTATTCAGGAGCATGTAATAATTGTCATCAAGAATCTCAACAAGAAGAATACAACACCAATGATGACAATCATTAAAGGAAAAAATATATGAACATTAAAAACGCAATTTTTATTTTTATTTTTATTTTTTTATTAATAATAGTAGGCCCAAAAATAAAATTTAGAAATGAATTTGACAAAACTCAAATTCCAAATAAACTTGAAGAAATTGATCAATACCTACTCATCGAAGAGTCCAAATTCAATTTGGTAGAAAACACAAAAAAAGAAATTATATGGAATAAAGAAAAGGAAAAAACACAGTATGCAGTGGTATATATTCACGGTTTTGGAGCATCAAAAAATGAAATTTATCCTATTCCTAATAATATAGCTAGAGCATTAAAAGCAAATATTTTCTTTACAAGGCTTAAAGGCCATGGAATTGACAATAAAAATGCATTTAAAGGGGTTAATACTAAAGACTGGTTACGAGACATCGATGAAGCTATCCAAATTGGCCAATCAATAGGAGAAAAACTAATACTTATTGGAACTTCAAACGGCGGTGCCTGTGTGGTTTGGGCATTAAAAAACTATCAAGACAAAATACATTCTGCCGTTTTAATATCACCTAATATCTATCCTAAAGACAAAAGAACAAATTTAGTTTATTACCCTTGGGGACGTCAAATTGCTTATCTAATAACAGGAGGGTATAATGAGCCTGAGATAAGACAAAATAAAAGAATAGAATACTCAAAGGTCAACATATTTCATTCGCCAATACGACAAATTGATTCAATAATTGCAATGATGGGTCTTGTTAAATTAATCAATATTAATGGTTTTAACGAAATTAAAACTCCACTCACAATAGCTTATTCCCCAAATGATCCTACAGTAGATTCTCAGGAAATAAATAATTTTATAAATAATTATGGGGGATACAAACAATCAATACCAATAATTCTTGTTGAAAGTCCTCATTCTCATGTTCCTGTAGGAAATCACAGTTATAGAAGTGCACAAAACACATCTTATTTAACAAAATATGCTGTCGATTTTATTCAAAACATAAAAAAAAGCAAGTGATGTAAAAAACATACACTTGCTTAAAATTTTAATTTTCTTCATTATCAAGATATTCTTCAATTTCATTTTTAAGAACACTAACTCCAGGCCCATAAACTACCTGAACACCACTGCTCTTGATAATAATTCCTTTGGCTCCAGTACTTTCCAAAATACTCTTTGAAACCTTTATAGAATCTTTTACGGTAACTCTAAGTCGCGTAGCACAACAATCAAGTTCAACAATATTATCACGTCCCCCAAGGCCCATAACTACTTGCACACTAACATCACCTTCCCTTACAACTTCATTTTTACTTAAAGAAAAAGAATCATGAGAATTAACAATATCCTCCCTACCAGGAGTCTTATAATCAAATTTAGATATTAAAAAAGTAAAACTAAAATAATATAGCCAAAACCAACAAACACCTACCATTGGAACTAAAACCCAATTTGTTCTTGCATTTCCTTGTAAAATCCCGAAAAGAACAAAATCAATAAATCCCCCAGAAAAAGTCTGACCTATTGTAATCTGTAAAATATGAGCAACCATAAATGCACACCCATCAAAAACTGCATGAACTACATAAAGCACCGGCGCAACAAAAAGAAAAGAAAATTCAAGGGGCTCAGTAATTCCTGTTAAAAAAGAAGTTAAAGCCGATGACAACAAAAGACCAAAAACTTTCTCCTTTTGATTAGGTTTTGCAAGTCTATAAAGTGCAAGAGCAGCTCCAGGCAATCCAAACATCATAGTAATAAATCTTCCGCTCATAAAACGACTAGTTCCAATAAAAAATTTATCAGTACTATGAGATGAAAGTTCCGCAAAAAAAATGTTCTGAGTTCCTTCTACCAATTTACCATTAATAATTTCAGAACCACCAATACCAGTTGTCCAAAAAGGCAAATAAAATATATGATGAAGCCCAAAAGGACCAAGCATTCGCAAAAAAATACCATAAATAAGAGTACCAACATATCCTGTTGCATCAACTAATACACCCACCATACTAATTCCAGATTGCATAAATGGCCAAAATATAAACATCAATACAGCAAGAAAAATACTTGAAAGAGAAACTATTATCGGTATAAATCTAGATCCTGAAAAAAACCCAAGTACTCTTGGAAATTCAACTTTATTAAATTTATTATGAAGACAATAAGTCATAATACCAACAATAATGCCACCAAAAACACCTGTTTCTAAAGTTTTAATACCAAGTATTAATCCAATAGCTCCATTTGAGAAATCTTCAACTTTACCAAACATCTCAACTAAAATACCAATCGTAGAATTTAAAACAAGATATCCAATAAAAGCCGCAAGCCCTGCTGTTCCCTTATCCGATTTTGCAAGCCCAACAGCAACTCCAATTGCAAATATTGGTGGCAAATTAACAAAAATAATAGCACCTGCGGTACGCATGATGTTAAAAACTGATTGAAGAAAAAATACATCTAAAAATGTATAAGTACTAATAGTTGCCGGATTGGAAAAAGCACCTCCAATTCCTAAAAATAATCCTGCCGCAGGAAGAATGGCAATAGGCAACATAAAAGAACGACCAAATTTTTGGGCATTCTGAAAAAATCTCCCCATAAAAACCCTCCTATATACCTAAAAATATTAAATATACTATTAAATTGTTATAACTTCATTTATTTTATCAACAAAACTTTTAGTAATTTCCATAGGTCGTGTAATAGCTCCACCTACAACAACCAAAGAAACTCCCAACTCAAAACTTCTCTTAGCCTTAAGAGGAGTATCAATTTTGCCTTCAACTATCAATTGCGCTTTCAAATTACATTTAAGTAAACTTTTTAAAAAAGCAAAATCATTATCAGCAATATTAAATCCCTCGGTATCTTCTGTATATCCATGCAAAGTTGTACCAATAAAATCAAAACCAAGTTGATCTGCATTTAAAGCCTCATCTAGAGACCCAATATCTGCCATTAATAATTGGCTAGGATATTTTTCCTTAATTTTATTCACAAATTCAGATAACAAAAGCCCATCAGGACGATTCCTAAAAGTAGCATCAAGAGCAATCACCTCAACCCCTTCATCACAAAGTTCATCAACTTCTTTAAGAGTAGGTGTAATAAAAACAGAAGAATTGTGATAAACTCTCTTAATAATGCCTATAATTGGCAAATCAACTTCTGATTTTATTTGACGAATATCAAGAACACCATTAGCTCTAATTCCAATAGCTCCTCCCATTTTTGCTGCCAAAGCCATCCTAGACATAATAAAACTACTATGCAATGGCTCCCCTTCAAGTGCTTGACAAGACACAATAAGACCTTTCTTAATAATAAAAACCTCCTACAATACAATCATCTAAAAGAGCTTCTAAAAAAGCTTAAAGATATAAATTTATAATATTTTTACAAAAGATACAATTAATCAACAATTTAACATAAAAAAAACATATATTTCACATACAATGAAATTAAGATATAATTTAAAAATGTCAAATAAAATCAACTGGTTTCCAGGCCATATGAAACGGGCCTTAGAGTTAATACAGATAAATATCAAAAAAACAAATATTGTATTAGAAATACTTGATGCCAGGGCTCCATTTAGTAGCAAAAACCCGCTCATAGAAACAATAATCAAAAACTCAAATAAAGATAAAATAATACTTTTAAATAAATCAGATCTTGTCCACGAAGGAGAAATTCTAAAATGGAAAAAATATTTTGAAACTCTTGGTAATAATGTATTAATCACAAATATATATAAAAAAGGAATAAAAAAACAAATAATAAACAATATAAAAAAAATAGCTAACATAAAAAAAATTAAAACTTATAAAGAAAAAATAAAAGTTTTAGTAATTGGAGTCCCAAACGTTGGAAAATCATCAATAATTAATCTATTAGTAGGAAAAAAAAGTACAAGTGTTGCAAATAAACCAGGACACACAAAAAATATACAAATATTAAAAGTAAATGAAGATATTAATCTCTTTGACATGCCAGGAATACTATGGCACAACCTAGAAAATCAAGAAATAGCAAAAAAATTAGCAATATTAGACATGATCAAAAATGAAATTATAGATAATACAGAACTTGCCCTATATCTACTTAAAGAAATGCATATAAAAAACAAAACCAAATTGATAGGAAAATATAATATAATATCAACAGACGCACTTAAAATTTTAGAAGAATTTGCAACAATAAGAGGATTTATCAATAAAAAATATGGAACGGATATTGAGAGTGCATCAAAAATACTGATAAAAGAATACAGAGAAGGAAAATTTGGAAAAATTATACTTGACTTAAGACCTGATAACAGCAATAAATAAAATCATTTACATAAGCATTAATATAAAGTATAATCTAGTCTCATGTGGCTTATAATAGGCTCATACAAAAAGGAGGGTCCCATTAGTTGGATAATTACATCCTAGAGATTAAAAATTTAAAACATTATTACACAGATAGTAATAATAAAACTCTAGATTCAATTAATTTAAAAATAAAAAAAAATGAATTTATTACCTTACTTGGCCCATCAGGATGCGGAAAAACAACGTTAATAAAAATAATAGGTGGTTTCTTAAATCAAAAAGAAGGAGAAATTTATTTTTTATCAAAAGAGATTTCAAAAATTACACCTAATAAAAGAGAGATCAACACAGTATTTCAAAACTATGCTCTATTTCCACACATGAATGTCTTTGACAATATCTCATTTGGACTGCGAATAAAAAAATTAAATAAAAATTTAATCAAAGAAAAAGTCAAAACAGTACTCTCACTAATTGGCATGCAAAAATACGCATATAGAAATATTAATAAATTATCAGGCGGACAAAAACAAAGAGTTGCAATAGCAAGAGCAATAATTATGGAACCAAAACTTTTATTATTAGATGAACCTCTCTCAGCTCTAGACTTAAAGATGAGACAAGAAATGCAAAGAGAACTTAAAAAAATTCAAAGAAAACTCGGAATAACATTTATCTATGTGACACACGACCAAGAAGAAGCATTAACAATGAGCGACAGAATAGTAGTAATGAATGAAGGAATAATTCTTCAAATTGGAACACCTGAAGAGATTTACAACGAACCAAAAACAAAATTTGTAGCCAGCTTCATTGGTGAAAGCAATATTTTTGAAGGAACTTATGAAAAAGAATTTGTAGTGAAAATGTTTGGAAAAACTTTTCAATGTCTTGATAAAGGATTTAAAAATAATGAATCTGTTGACCTTGTAATCAGACCAGAAGATGTAAAAATATTACCAAAAGGTCAAGGACATTTAAGTGGTGTAATCACTTCCGCAATATTTCAGGGTGTACACTACGAAATGACATTAGAAATTCAAAAATCTAATTGGTTAGTCCAAAGTACAAAATTGACAAAAGTTGGTGAAGAAGTTGACATTTCACTAGGCCCTGATGACATTCATGTAATGTGTAAGGAATAATAAGTATGAATAAAATAATGTTAACATTATATAGTCTCTTCTTATTAATCTTCATTATCTTCCCACTAGTCATAATAATAACTCTAGGGTTTCTTAATGAAAGAAACGAATTTACATTTGCAAATTTTATAAGATTATTAGAACCAAGTTACTTAAGAATTTTTTCAAGAAGTATAAATTTTGCATTAATTACAACAATTTTTTGCATATTAATTGGATATCCTACAGCATGGTTTATATCTATGTCAAAAAAAAGTACTCAAAACAATTTAATTATAATGATAATACTCCCTATGTGGATTAATACCCTACTTAGAAGTTATGCTTGGATTAGAATACTTGGAAAAAATGGCATTATCAATAATTTATTTATAGCAATGGGATTTAAACCCATGGATTTACTTTACAATGAAAAAGCTGTAATAATTGGTATGATATACAATTTTTTACCATTTATGATTTTACCAATATATATAGGGCTCTCAAAAATAAAATATGAATACATCGAAGCAGCAAGGGACCTAGGAGCTAGGATGTGGCAAATATTAATCTATATCAAAATACCATTAACATTATCATATCTTGCTACAGGAATAATAATGGTATTTATTCCTTCAATCACAGTGTTCATTATCTCAGATCTTCTAGGAGGTTCTAAACAAATTTTACTTGGAAATTTAATTGAAAAACAATTTTTATTTGTACCAGATTGGAATACAGGATCTGCTATATCATTTATTTTAATGATAGTCATAGTAATATTTAATTTAACAATAATTAAATTAATGCAAAAAACAGAAAAAATATGAGGTATTAACATGCTTAAAATATTTAAAAATACTTTTTTATTTTTGACACTTAGCTTTATTTATGCTCCCATAATAATTTTAATAATTTATTCTTTCAACGCAGGAGACAATGGATTTTTTTTTGAAGGATTTAGCTTAAAATGGTACAAAGAAGTATTTGCATCAAAACAAATAAAAATTGTTATATATAATACCTTGCTGGTAGCAATAATATCATCTTTCATTTCTATTATAATTGGAATTTTAGGAGCCTACAGTATCTATAAAATAAAAAATAAAAAAATAAAAACTATACTCCTATCAATAAATAAAATACCAATAATTAATCCTGACATTGTAACAGGAATTAGTTTAATGACATTTTATTCTTTAATTAAAATACAACTAGGATTTTCTACAATGTTAATGTCACATATAATCTTTTCAACACCTTATATAATAATAATAATTCTACCCAAGCTATATTCTCTCTCAGACAATATCATTGATGCAGCTCGTGACTTAGGAGCATCAGAAACCCAAATTTTTACAAACATAATACTCCCAGAAATACTTGGAAGTATAGCAACAGGGGGACTTATTGCATTTACGTTATCAGTTGATGATTTTTTAATATCATTTTTTACAACAGGGCAAGGATTTAATAATTTATCAATATTAATAAATTCTTTAACTAAAAGAGGAATCAAACCCATAATTAATGCCATTTCCTCCATACTATTTTTCGTAATACTTAGTCTTTTATTCATTATCAATAAATGCGTAGGAATTAAAAAATTAACGGTAGATACAGAAATTTAATTAAAAGGAGTTTGATTTTGAAAAAAGTTTTAATACTTATAATAATTTTAATTATTGTGTCTTGTTCCTCACAAAAAAAACAAAATGTTCTGAATATCCTTAACTGGGCAGAATATATTGATGAAAATTTATTAGCTCAATTTGAAAAAGAACATAATGTAAAAATAAATTATGACTGTTTCAACAATACGGAAGAAATGATGGCAAAATTTAATAACACAAAAAATTATTATGACATCATAGTTCCATCAGAATATCTTATTGGCGATTTAAAAGATGAAAACAAAATTGAACTTTTAGATCATTCAAAACTACCAAATGTAAAAAAAAATATACTAGATGAATTAAAAAACCTAGAATATGACCCTGGAAACCTTTATTCCGTGCCTATTTTTTGGGGAGTACTAGGAATACTTTATCATAAAAATAAAATTGATATAAATGATATGAATGAATTTGATATATTATTTAATGAAAAATATAAAAAAGAAATTGCAATGTTAGATTCTCCAAAAGAAAATATCGGGGTTGCACTTAAAAAACTTGGTTATTCATTAAATGAGCACAGCATACCTATCATAAAAGAAGCTGAAAAACTACTAAAAAACCAAGTCTCCTTAGTAGTAGGCTATTTCTCAGATATTGCTGCAAAATCACTAATGCTAAACGGTGAAGCATCTATTCAACTAACATGGGGCGGAGAAGCCATAGATGCTATGCTTAAAGATCCAAATTTAGATTTTTACACACCTAATAGTACAAATCTTTGGTTTGATGTCCTTGCAATTCCATCAGACGCACCCAACAAAGAGCTTGCTTATAAATTCATAAATTTTCTTTATGAAAACGAAGCATCTTATGCTAACTTTGAAGAAACAAAATATAATTCTCCAAATAAAAATGTTCTTAAAAGACTAAAATCAGAAGCAACAAATAAACCTGAAATGAAGCTATATTTGGATGATAGATTTGTTCCAAAAAATTTTTCAAAACATGAAGTATTTAAAAGAATATCTAAAAAAGTGAAAGAAGAACAAATGAGAATATATGTAGAAATATCATCTTAACATAGGCACTTTAAAAAAGTGCCTATTACATTTAAAAACTGATTTTTTTCAATTTAAAAAAGGCTATAGAAAAAATAATAATAATACCTAAAAAAACCTGATAAAACAAAAATGGCATAATATCAAGTGGAGATATGGCTCCCTTTGCAATATTCATAACACTTATCATATGCATTCCATATGGCAACGCACCAATTAAAGCACAAGAAGAAATTGAAAGCAATGCTGCACAACGTTTAGGGCAAACAGAATTGGCCTCAGATATTCCCTTAGTAACAGTCCCATTAACTAAAATTGCAAGACCACTATTTGATAAAAATCCTGTTACCATAATTATTAAAAAAGTAATTGTAAATTCAGCACTTCTTCTACATCTAGCTAAATATTTTAATTTGGTTAAAATCCACTCAAAACCTCCATGATTAATAGTCATATAAGAAATTCCACCTGTAAAAATAACAATAATAAGCATCTCACTTAAATCCAAAAGTCCTTCATTAATCTTTTGAGCCATTAAAAGCAAAGTTAAATCACCATTAACAATGCCAATAAATCCAGCAATCAATATTCCAAAAAATAAAACTAAAAAAACATCTACTCCTAAGAATGCAAAAATCATAACAAAAAGATAAGGAATTACTTTAAAATAATTTATATCACCAAGTTCAAACTCAGCACCAATACCACTCATATAAGAACCTAAAATAGCAAATGCTACGGTTGATAAAATAGATGCAGGAAATGTAAAAAAAGCACCATTTCTAAAAACATCTATAATTTTGACTCCCTGGGTACGACTTGCAATAATAGTTGTATCTGATATTAAAGACATACTATCACCAAAAGCACCACCTCCAAGAACAGCTCCTGCAACCACTGGCAATGGAATGCCGCTCTTATCCGCTATCTCAAATCCAATTGGGGTAATAGCAACAACAGTTCCAAGAAAACTACCAGTTGCCGTAGAGAGGAAAAGACATATTAAAAATATTCCAGCCACTAATAAATTGGCAGGTATATATTTAAGACCAATATTTGCCACAGTTTCAACGCTACCTATTTCTTTACAAACAGCAGAAAAAGCACCTGAAATCATAAATATAAAAGATATAAATATAATATCATTCTGTGCACACCCTTCAACAAATTCATTCAATTTATCTATAAATGAACCTTTAAATAAAAGAAATGCCGTGACAACAGCTAATAACATAGCAATTATTGGTGGCATTTGATAAAAAGCCATCTCTACACCTTGAATCTCTAAAACTATTCCTGTTCCTACATATACAACAATAAAAACAAGAAAAGGAACAAGCCCAAAAAAGTTTGGTTTTATATGACTATCTGTGTTCATTTTAACCCCCTATATAATCCACAAATTGATGTAAATTACTATTTAGATCTCTTTCTTTTTTAATTTTAAGAAATCTCAATAAATTTAATTTTTCATAAAAAATCAAAAAATATCTTTATTTATCTCAAAATAAACTATAAGTAAAATCATAAAAACAATTAATAAATAAAAACTATAATTACCTAATAAAAATTTGAGACCTGTAAAATGCAAATAAACACTTCTTAGAAAGAATAACTCATATCAATAAGAAATATTATCAATAAATATCACCTTGTCTTCTTACTACAAACATGTTAACAAATAAGAAAATATTATCTCACTATAACAAAACAAAATGATCATTATACAAACCTTGTCAAGTCACCATCCCATCCTCACTCTTAACAATTTACTCTAACCATTTATTTATTCATCATAATAAAAGTGTGCTCTTCAATAACATCTAGATCATAACTCAGACTTACAACGTTTCCTCTAGCTAATTTGCATAAGCTTGCATAAGATATAAAGGATCACAAATCTATACCAAATTTCAATATATCTATAAATATTTCCCTGCAATATCTCCCATCCAAGAAAAAGTAAAACAAATAATTCAAACATGAATAAAAACAATTCATATGAAATTAACATATACCTTAAGATTAAAAATATTAAAGAATTACAATAATACCCATTTTGATAAAGAATCAAAATTTAACAAAACTACACTTAACTTCATAATCAATAAACCCTAATCAAATCCTAAAACCAAATAATAAACTCTAGATATATATTTCTAATATTATAGCATAAAACAAAATATTAATGGGCTTTAATTGAAAAATTCATATTAAATCTAAAAATTAATGCAAAAAAGAGAATAAATTAAATTTATATAAAATTATTACTTTACATAAGATTAAATACCATATATAATTACATTTTGCGCCAAAAATGATCCTTTTCCAATATCAAATTGGCTTCAATTGGTCCTTCAGATCCATAAAAATAATCCATATTCTCTATATTTCCCCATTTATCAAGAATATCTGACACAAATTCCCAAGAACTATCAATCTCATCATTACGAGCGTACAAAGTTCTATCACCTAAAAAGGCATCAAAAAGTAATCTCTCATAAGACTCACCAAAAAATTTATTAAATGAAGCATGATAAGAAAATTCCATATTAGCTTCTTGAATTTCATAATTATAACCTGGTTTTTTAGTATTAAATTTAATTTCAATTCCATCTCTCGGTTGTATTCTAAAAACCAAAGCATTTGCAAGATTAGATAGTCCAGTATTAAAAATAGTAAAATTAGGCTTTTTAAACTGAATATATATCTCTGAAAATTTCCTAACAAGTGCTTTTCCTGTTCTAATATAAAAAGGAACACCAGACCAACGCCAATTATCAATAAATAATTTCATAGCCAAATAGGTTTCCGTATCTGAATTACACAAAAAATTAGCTTCTTTCCTATATCCCTTTCTAGAAACACCTTGTACTTTAGAACACACATATTGACCTTTAATAATATTATCTTTCATAGTATCTTGATTAAACTTTCTTAAACTTTTCAAAACTTTAACCTTTTCATCATGAATAAAATCAGCATTAAACCCAATAGGAGGTTCCATAGCAATAAGACTTAAGAGCTGCAAAATATGATTTTGAACCATATCCCTTAATGCTCCAACAGAATCATAATATTCAGCCCTACCATCAATACCAATTTCTTCTGCTACTGTAATTTGAACAAAATCTACATAACGATTATTCCAAATATTCTCAAAAATAGAATTCCCAAATCTAAATGTAAAAATATTCTGAACTGTTTCTTTCCCTAAATAATGATCTATTCTATAGATTTGCTCTTCTTTAAATACAGAATAGAGAAGAGAATTTAAAAACCTAGCAGTATCAAGATCACTGCCAAAAGGTTTCTCAAGAATAATCTTAGATAAATATGAAGTATCATCACATAAATACAACTTTAAATTTTCAATTATTGATTCATAAAATTCAGGAGATGTCGCAAGATAATATATTTTCTCTCTATTACTCAAAAGAGATAATAATTTCAAATAAGCATTTTTATCTCTAAAATCTCCTGATAAATAAATAACAAATTGTAAAAAATTATCAACCAAAGCAGTAAACTCTTCTTGCCACAAAGCGTCCTTAATATAATTTTTAAGTTCTTCATCGGTAAAATTTTTTCGTGCAAATCCAATAATTCTAAAATTACTAATATAACCATCTTTATACAAATTAAAAAGCGAAGGAATAAGTTTTTTTCTAGCCAAATTACCAGTAACACCAAAAATTACAACATCAAAATTAGATACATTCTTTCCACTCATAAAACAGCTCCAACAAGTAATTATACTATTATTGCTATATTAAAAACCATTTAAATAATCCCATTTTAGATACTAATAGTTTATTTACTTTTAATCCAACCAAAAAGTTGATTAAAATAGACAGTATAAAACACACAAATCAAATATCTCTTGGTGTATAATGTAAAACAATGAATAATTTATCACTCTTTACAGACTTTTATGAACTATCAATGATGAATGCTTACTTTACAAAAAATATCAATCCAAAAGCAAAATTTGAAATGTTTTTCAGAAAAACACCATTTAATAATGGATATATAATTCTATCAGGAATCCACACACTAATTAATATTTTAAAAGAATTACACTTTAACAAAGAAGAGATTGAATACCTAGAAAGCCTTAACTATTTTGATAAAAAATTCTTAGAATATCTAAAAACATTTAAATTAAATATAAAAATAAATTCAATTGCAGAAGGGAGAATTGTTTTTCCTCATGAACCCATACTAATCATTGAAGGAAACTTAATTGAACTTTTACTAATAGAAGGACTAGTATTAAACACAATAAACTTTGAAAGCTTAATTGCAACAAAAACAGCAAGAATTAAAGAAGCTGGTGCTAAAAATCTAGCAGAACTTGGACTTAGAAGAGCACAAGGAATTAATGGCGCACTCTCAGCAAGCAAAGCTGCTTATATAGGAGGTGCTAATTTTACAAGTAATGTGCTTGCAGGATATAAATATAATATTCCTATAATTGGCACAATGGCTCATAGTTGGGTAATGAGTTTCCCAAACGAAGAAGAAGCTTTTTGGGAATATGCAAAAACATATCCAAATAATGTCAATTTATTAATTGATACCTATGACACTCTAAAAAGCGGACTTAAGAACGCAATAAAAATTTTTAAACAATTACAAAATCAAGGGAAAAAAAATTTTTCTGTTAGAATTGACAGTGGGGATCTTGAATATTTAAGCAAAGAAGTTAGAAGAAAACTTAATGAAAATGAACTATTTGATGTAAAGATTATAATATCAAATGAACTTGACGAAGAAATTATTATGTATCTAAATTCAATTCATGCTCCCATTGACTGTTGGGGAGTTGGAACAAATTTGGTTACAGCAAAAGGAGAATCTAATCTTTCGGGAGTATATAAAATGATATCTATTCAACAAAATGGCAAATTTATCCCCAAAATGAAAATATCAAATAACATTGATAAAGCAACACTACCTTCTCAAAAAGGAGTTGTTAGAATATATTCAAACAACCAAATGATTTTTGACCTAATTTTTTTAAAAGAAGAAGAAGAAGAAATAAAAAAAATTTTAAATTTAAAAAAACAATTTACAATCTTTCATCCTACACAAGATAATACTTTTAAAGAAATAAAAACTTACGATAGTTTCGAATTTTTAATACATACAATTTTTGAAAACGGCAATATCCTCCAACCCGACGAATTAAAATTAGAAAATATAAGGGTAAATGTTCAAAATGATCTTAAAAAAATTGATCATACCTATAAAAGACTCATAAACCCACATATATACAAAGTAAGTATTACTGAAAAATTAAAAAATCTAAAAAACACACTTGCTAAAGCAAATAATATAATTCCATGTACAAGATATATAAAACAAACAAAATAAGCAATATTTACAATAAAGTTAACGAGCTAATTCGAAATGACAATTTATTTAAAAAAGAAACTATTATCCTTGTCAAAAATAACATTTTAAGTGATGAAATCAAAAAATATCTAGCAACCATAAATGGGATTTCATATAATCTCAATATCAAACACAACACTATTAAAACGATATATAATATTTCAATAGAAAATCCAAATATAAAAAAATTTTTAGAAAACAATACTTTACTTTTTTATACAGAAACAGAAACATTAGTTTTATACTATATATTAAAAGATAATCAAACACAAAACACCTCACAATTTCAATCAACAAAAAACAGATATGCATTTGCATCAAAAATGATTAACCTATTTCACAAATACTACTCTAAATTTTCATATCTAATTGATACTTGGAGATCAAATAACTTTTTATTTGAAGATAAAAATAAACATTACTATGAGTCAATACAAAAAGAAATATTTGAAAAACTATTTGTAAATCAAATCAATATTCTTGATTTACAAGAAAAAATCGAAAAAGAAATAACAAATATCAAACAAGATATTGAAACAAAAAGAATAATAATAATTGGAGAGAGTAGAGAAATTGACAGGAAAATTCTTCACTCTCTGCAACAAATTTTCAACATTACAATATATGAATTAGTACTCGAAGACATAACACAAATTCACTCTAATCTTATAAATGAACTAATACCAATAAAAATCACCAAATTGCAACCAACCATACAATTCACAAAAGAAATTGATATTCAATCATTTAACGAAATAAACTTCTTATCAAGTTTAAAAAATAATATTATTAAAGATACACCTCTATCAAATTTGGACGATAGTTTTAAAATCATACAAGCAAAAACAAAAAAACGAGAAGTAGAAATTTTAATAAATAACATCCTACATTCAACACAAAATAACAATATTAACATAAATGATATAGTGATAACCTATCTTGCAAAAGATATGGACATGTATTTACCATATATCGAAGAACTTTTAAGTAAATACGAACTTGCTTTTACTATTCTAGATTCTCAAGATATCTTAAAGAGCAAAAGCATAATAGCATTAAAACAATTAATGAAATTATTCATTTCAAATAGAGGAACTATTAGTAATTTTAACAGAAAAGAAATAATTGAATTTTTAAGTAACATAAAAGTAATGAATAAATTTAATATTTCAACAAATGAATTAGAATATCTAATCAAATTTAGTGATGCTATGAATATAAATTTTGGCATGAACAAGACACATAAAGAAAAATTATCCTATGACCAAAATTTTTTAAACTCATGGGAAGATGGATTTAATAGATTTTTAATGTCTTTAATCTTTAATGATAAATATGAATGCAACAATTGTAATGAAAATACAAACTTTCAAGATCCAGAATCAATAATAAAATTAATAAGCATAATAAGAAGCCTATATGAAGATATCATGTATTTTAAAGACCAAAAATACACAATACATGAATGGGCAGAAATAATAGATATATTTATAGACAAATATATTAAGCTTGATGACGAAAATAGAATTGATGCATATATAAGTACAAAAATACAACACCTAAAAACTTTTTCAAAAGATGCTAATGAAAATCTTTATAAAGATTACATAATAAAAATCAAAGAAAAAAAAGTTGATTTTTCACTATTTAAAGCAATCTTTGAAGACACCATAACACAAAAAACACATCAATTAAATAATAAAAGTACAGGTATACTTGTAGCAAGCTGTGATAAAATTGAATATCTACAAAAATCCGAAATTCATTTTTTAGGAACTCACGAATTAGACTCAAATATTTATTTTGATAATATGGATTTATTAAATGAATACTATGATTATATAAATCTGGAACAAGAAAATATTTCAAACCTAATTAAAATAATTTTTGCAGCAACACAAAAATTGTATCTTTATTACTCACAAAGCCAATATCTAAATCCAGATATCAATAATCCTAAAATAATAAACAAAATAATAAATCACATCAAAGATACAGGATTAGATATAAAAATCGAAACACACCCAAATGAAAATTATGATCCTGAATATTTTAAATGTAACAAAGCCAATTACCTAATTAACTATGACACAGAAGCTTTTAACATTGCAAAATCACTACAAAAAGGTCAATCTTCAAATTTCAAACAAAAAAGACTTACCTTAAATAAACAAATTACACTTGATATAGAACATATCAATAAAGCCATAACCAATCCATACAAATATTTTTATGAAGAAATACTAAATGTACAAATTAAAGATACAAGTTATATTAATGATATTAAAGAGAAACAAGAAGAACAAATCATTGATATTGATAATTTCAACTATAAACTAATGAGTATAATATCAATACATGAATATATCAAAAATAACACTAACGAACACATATTAGAAAGAATAAATAATATAATCGAAAACCAAATTCAAAGAGGAATAATTCCCATAAACATCAAAAAAACAAAAATAAAAGAAGAATTCATAACAAAATTATTGCAAATCAAAAATAATATTGATATTAATTTTCAAGATTTTTTTAAAATGCAAAAGACTGATATTACATTAAATAAAAATATATTTATTGATTTTGAAGATAAAACAGTGGAATTCAAATTAAATGGCAAACTTAAAAATATATATAAAATAGACAATCAATATTTTTACATCTATCTAGAAAAAAAAGACTATGGTCAAGACAAAATTATAAAAAAAATAAATCTATACATGCTAGGATTAATGATAAAAACTGCAATTACAAATATAAAATCCATTAAAGAAATAAAAATAAATTACGAAACTTCTAAATTATCAATTGAAAATCAATACACAAATGAAGAAATAAATCATCTAGACATTGAAAATTTATTAAAACAAATAGCATATATTTCAAGCCACCCTACTCCCATTTACAAAGATTTAATACAAAAAAGTTTGCTTAAAATAGAAAACATAAATGAATTACCCATAGCACTAAAAACACAAATAAAATATCAACAAAAAAGTATTAGTATCAACAAAAATATGGAATTCATTCTTAAAGATAAAGACATTACATGGTGTCCATATTACAATCGCTTTAGAGACACTCATGATTTAAATATAGAAGCTAATTTAGAAACATTACTTCAAAATTTTTATGCTAAATTTATTAAGGTATAAAATAATATGAAAGAAATAATAGATAAAATCAAAAACAACGACAAAATATTAATTGAAGCTTCAGCAGGAACTGGAAAAACATATACACTAGAACACATTATCACAAATTTACTTACAACTACAATGTATACTCCAAACGAAATTCTGGTATTAACATTTACAAAAAAAGCAACGGAAGAAATGCATACTAGAATATTAAAATCAATTGAACATATATATCAAAATGCAAAAACAGACAATTTATTAAAAAATATTTATGAACAATCAAACAAAATATTTATATCAACCATAAATAAATTTGCATTATACTCTCTAAACAATTTTCAAATAGAGACAGAAAATTTTTCAAAATACACAGTAAAAGAAAATTTTACATCAGAAATAGACGAAATAATTTATGAATTTTTAAGAAAAGAAAATTCACTCAAAAAAGAATTAAAAATTAAGGATGATGAATTTGAAATTTTCAAATCTAAATTTACAAATACAAAAGACATGATTCAAGCTTTAAGACAAAGTTATAAAAGACACAAGACAGAAGAACTTGGAGATTGGCTAGAAGCTCAAACAACTTTTAAACAAATACTTCAAAATAAAGAAAGATTACTTTGCAATTACAATACAATAATAGATGAATTAGAAGAAATGAGCACAGAAGAAAAAAGGACTTTCCTAAATAAACATAATCAAGGAATAAAAATATCAGAAATAGAATATAGCCACGCAACGGATATAATACACATTACAGAAATACTTACAAACAATAAATTTTTATGCAAAATAATAGAGGCTAATTTAAAGAAAAATGTTACTCTATCACCCAAAGAATTAAGCATACAAACTTCTCTCATACAACTTAGCAATGAAACAAACACAAATAAAGAAAATAAAAACACACTAAAAAGATTTGTTATTCTCAAAGTTGAATACAAAATACTTCAATATATAGAAAAAGAACTTGAAAATATCATTAATACAACAAACGTAATAGACCAAAAACATATAATGACAAACTTTAAAAAACATTTAGAATCTTCTGAACATAAACTATTAACTTCAATTAAAAATAGACATAAAATCATACTAATAGATGAAGCACAAGACTTAGATCAAACACAAATAAAAATATTTGAATTGCTTAACTCTTGTGGAATCAAAATAGTATTTATAGCTGATCCAAAACAAATAATTTATACATTTAGAAATGCTGATATATCATTTTACAACCAAGACATAAAAGATAAAATTAAAAAAGATGCAAGGATAACTCTATTAACAAATTACAGATCAAATAAAAAGTTAGTCAAACCTTTAAATATTATGTTTGAACGTATCTATAATAAAACACACACAGATAAAATTGAACAAATAGAATTTGTTCAACTGCAAACTGAACCTAAAAATGACAACAATAAAATCTTTATAAATGATCAAGAAATAAAAGCAATAAATATAATACAAGCTGAAGAAAATGATAATGTATTCCAAAAGACAGCATTAATAACAAAATATTTATTAATAAACGGAAAAATCTATGATAATAATCAACTAAGACAAATTGAAAAATCAGATATAAAAGTACTATGCAGAACAAGCAAAGAAATAAATTTCATAGACAGAGAACTTAAAAAGAATAATATAAAAACTCATAAAACCAAAGAACCTTTTTTTAAAACAAAAGAATTTAACGAAATTTTCTATCTAGTTAAATGTTTAAGTAGAAAGCAAGACTTTAAAACTTTAAATTACGTCTTAACTAGCAAAATGATCAATTTGCCATGGGAACTACATCTCAATTTAATTCAAAATAACAAAATAAAAAATATAGAAGAAGCCATTAGTGACATAATATATTTACTTGAAAATCAAGAAATAACATTAATGCAAGCAATAGATGAAATCATCTCAAAACAAGATTTATGGATCAATCTTGCAAAAGATCTCAATAATGATGAATTCACTAAATTTGCACAATCAAAACAAAATTACAAAGAAAATTTGATAAATGAAAATAAATTTGAAGAACTTCAAAACTATGAATCAAGCCTAAATTTCATTTTAAAAACTTACTATAAAGACAAAAACATAGAATCACTAATTTGTATTCTAGAAGATCTAATACTTGGAAGAGATATTGAAAATATTGAACAATATGAGGAACAAACTAATAATGACAATCAATCCATAGAAATTTTAACCATTCACAAATCAAAAGGTTTGGGTTTTAATATTGTATTTTTAATAGGTGATACTCAAAATAACGATACTCTAATAAAAAAAACAGACATATTTTACAAATATTACTTAAACAATAAAATAAAATATGATTTTTTGAAATTAAAAGAAAATCAACAATTGGCTAAAAATAAAATTTTAAATGAAGAAAAAAACATTTTTTATGTAGGAACAACAAGATCCAAGTTTGCACTATTTATTATCAATCAAGGCACAATAATAAATAAAATGTTAAGATTAGCAGAAATAAATACAATTGATGGAATAAATCTAAATTTTAATATACCTAACCTAAATAACTATAATCAATATAACCAATCAGACATCAATAATGATCAACAAAAAGCAATAACATTAATCCCTCCACCACCAATAAATAAATATCTATTTAGACAAGAATATATACATAGCTATACAAGTCTTACATCAAGCTATAATACTGTAAATCAAAATATAACAGATGATGAAACTTATGATAATGACGCAATTCACAATAAAAATACACTTCCAAAGGGAAAAGATATTGGAAATATTTTACATGAAATAATGAAAGACATAAATTTTAATGATGCAAAAGACAGTTTAAGCAATTTTAAAAAAAACAATAGTATGCTTATACAACAAAAAATAGAATATTTCAATTCAAAATTAAATACACCTATAATACAAGAACTACTGATAAAGATGATTTATAATATGCTAAATAAAAAAATTAATTTTATTGATACAAAATTATGTGAAATTCAAGAATTACAAAAAGAAATGGAATTTTTAATCAAAATAAATACAAAAATTTATAAACAAATGTCCCTATTCAAACAATATAATAGATTAGATTTTATGTTAAATAACGGATATATAAAAGGAATTATTGACCTAATATTTAAAATAAACAATAAAATATATATTTTAGACTATAAAACAAACTATCTGGGAGAAAATCTGCAAGATTATCGATTATCCCACTTAACAAAAAAAATGAAACAAGAAAATTATGACTTGCAGTACAAAATCTATACATTAGGAATAAAAAAAATACTCTTTAAAAATAAAGAAGAATATGAAAAACATTTTGGGGGAGTAATATATCTCTTTACAAGAGCATTTCAAGAAGACATTCAAACACAAGATCAAATACAAAATGGAATTTACTCTACCATACCAAATTTTCAAGAAATAGAATTAGAACAAATATATTTACAACTAAAACATTAAAGGAACATATGAGAAATTATTTAGTCTTAAGAGAATTCCTACAAGAAGAGCAAAAAAACTACTTAAATCCAGAACTCAAAATTTATGAAATAATTGAAATTTTAAATATAAATGTAGAACAATATTACAAATCACATTTACTTACACAAAAAATACAAAATGACAAATATGAAGAACTTACCATTTTTTTAATATTCATATTTAATTACTTCTCTAAAGGACACTTAAGAGCAAATATTGATCTACTAATACAAGATATCCAAAACACAATCGACTGTGCTTTACTCGAACTAGAAGAAGAAAATCAACACTATCAAAAATCAACACACATATTACAAGAACTTACAAAATTTTCAAAAGAAACTAAAATAAAAGAAATGATATTATATTTAGAAAAAAATAATATAATAAAAAATTACAATCAAAATGAAAAAATAACAACTCCTTTAATATTAGAAAATAATATTTACATTTACACTCAAAAAAATTTTAGAGAAGAAGAAGAATTAATAAAACAAATAGACAAAAGACTTAAGAACAATAAAACAGAAATAAGTGATGATAGAATACAGAACATCATGGATCACTTAAATATTACAAATTTAAGTAAAGAACAAATAAACTCAATTAAAAAAGCTTTAAAAAGTAATTTTTTTATATTAAGTGGTGGACCAGGAACAGGCAAAACAACAACAATTAACTATATTCTCAAAGCAATTGACATACATTTAGATTGTAAACAAAACGTAGCTCTTGTAGCACCAACCGGAAAAGCAAGTCAAAAATTGAAATCAAGTATTAAAGAATCATTTAAAAACCTTGAAACACAACATAGCACAATACAAAAACTATTAAAAATGTCATTCATAAATAAAGACGACAAATATGATGAGAATAATCCTTTAGAATTCGAAATAATTATAATAGATGAAGCATCTATGATAGATGCAAATACCTTTTTAAGATTATTAAAAGCATTAAAGATAAATACAAAAATTATAATAACAGGAGATAAAAACCAACTTCCATCAATAGCTGGAGGAAATGTGTATTCCAGCCTTACAAAAATAAAAAAAATAAATGATGATAGTGTAGAAATACTGAAAAAAAATTTTAGAAGCAATGATGAAATAAATTTATTAGCCAAAGCAATATATAAAGAAGATATGGACTTAATTGAAACTCAATTTAATGATAGCAAAAACATAATTCTAAAAAACCTAAATAAAATAAATATTGAAAATGAATTACTAAAACATACAAAAAAATTATACAATAACATTCCCAATTTCAATCTTAACTCGTTAAATGACAAAGAAATTGAATCAATAATTCATACACTGCTTAGTAACACAATTTTATGTTCAAAAAATCTTGGAAAATTTGGCACACAAAAAATAAATGAAATAATTAAATTTTATTTAAAAAAATTATATGGAAATTTAATTGGACAAATAATTTTAATTACTCAAAATGATTATAAAAATGACCTATTTAATGGGGAGAGAGGAATACTTTTTAAAGAAAATTCTAAAATTTATGCTCTATTTAAAAGAGAAAATGAAAAATACAAAAAAATAAACTTTAACTTAATAAATAAATATGAGCTGAGCTTTGCAACGACAATACATAAAAGTCAGGGCTCTGAATATCAACACATACAAATTATAATAGAAAATCACCCTTTCTTAACAAAAGAATTACTCTACACTGCAATAACAAGAGCTAGAGAAAGTATAGAAATAATATCAAACAAAGAGATAATTAAAAATGTCAGTTTAAAGAAAATCAATAGAGACTCCAAAATTACAGAATACATAAACACGTTAAAATAAATTGACAAATAAAAAGAAAAACAATATAATCATAAGGTATTGCATTTGGGGGTGTAGTTCAGCTGGTTAGAATGCCTGCCTGTCACGCAGGAGGTCGCGGGTTCGAGTCCCGTCGCTCCCGATAATGAATTTCTAAGGCACAAAAACTTTAACAAAGATCATATAAAAAATTAATGTTTATGAATGCTTAAATTAATCTAAAGAAATCTTTTCAAGATTTACCTTGCTTAAAATACCCTTAACATCATCCAAATTGCAAAGTTGTCCCTTAAATGCTGTTGCGGTACCTGATGCAACTGCAAACTTAAAAGAATCGCCAAAAGAATGTCCCTTGTGATAAGCATATACAAATCCAGCAACAACAGAATCTCCTGCACCAATAGTACTCAAAGAATCAATTTTAGGCACACTAGCTATATAAACATCCTGATTATTTATAAAAATAGCCCCCTCACCTCCCATTGAGATTATGATATTTTGAACACCCTTTTCTACAAGTTTATGGCCAACATTAATTAAATCTTTATCAGAAGTCAAATTTATACCCAAAAGTTCTTTAAGTTCATTAATATTTGGCTTTATCAAAAAAGGCTTAATTTTTATAATTTCTTGTAATGCAGGACCACTAGTATCAACAATAACCCTCAAATTACTTGACAAATTCTCAACTATCTCATTATAAGCTCTAAACCCAAGTGAACTTGGAATACTCCCAGACATAACTAAAATACCCACATCTAACTCTTTCAACTTCACAATTAAAGATCCAAAATCTTTCTCAAGAATAACAGGCGAATTACCATTAATTTCTGTTTCTTTTCCATATGACATCATTTTAATATTAATTCTAGTATTGTCAGATATATTAACGAAATTATGTCTTATTTTCATTAAATTAAGATAGCTCTTTATATAATCACCTGTAAAACCACCCAAAAATCCAAAAGCAATACTTTCCATTTGAAAATTTTTAAGCACATTACTTACATTTATTCCCTTTCCTCCAGCAAGAAAACTACTCTCAACAACATGATTAAGATGCTCCTGCTGAAACCCTTCTACAACTATCTTATAATCAATAGCAGGATTAAGCGTAAGAGTATATATCAATTAAGTCTCCTTTATTATTAAGTTGTTTAATTGTATTACTTAATTACTTAAGTAATACAATTAAACAACTTAACATATTATAATTATATGATATAATTGTAATATATAATTTCTATTATAATAGGAATTATACACTATATCAAGGAGCTTCCCTATGCAAGATTTATTTTCTAAAAAATTAATATTATTGAATTACGAAGCCAAAAGCAAAGATGACATAATTGAAAAAATGGCCGACATGCTAAATGAAAATGGATACCTAAGAAACAAAGAAAATTTTATAAAAGACATTAAAAAACGAGAAGAAATAAGCGGAACGGGTCTTGAAGAATATATTGCAATGCCCCATGCAAAAGGCAATTTTGTTGAAAAACATGGAATAGCAATATTAAGGGTTAAAGACAAAGGATTTGACTTTGGTGCTGCTGACTTAAAACCCTCAAAACTATTTTTTATGATAGCTGTTCCTGAAAATACAACTGGTAATGACCATATTAAAACAATTTCTTATCTTAATAACATATTTAATAACGACATCCTAAGACAAGAAATTATGAATACAAACGACAAAAATAGATTTTTAGAAATTATTTTAAATACTCCTAACAGTGATACAATAATGAATAAAACGAATCTTGAAAATTTTATTTTAGCAGTAACTGCATGTCCCACAGGAATTGCCCATACATATATGGCAGCCGATAGCTTAAAAAGAGCAGCAAACGAATTAAACGTCGAAATTAAAATAGAAACTAATGGCTCTAGTGGAATTGAAAATCCAATAAACGAAGAAGATATCAAAAAAGCAAAAGGAATCATTATTGCATCCGGTAAAGCCGTTAATAAAACAAGATTTAATGGCAAACCACTAATTGAAGTAGGGGTTAAAGACGGTATACATAAGGCAAAAGAACTCATTCAAGATATCATCAATAACAAAGCAAAAATCTACAGAAGCAACACATCACAAAAAACAGAAAGCTCAATAACAAATAATACAAGTAATACGGAAATATATAAACACTTAATGAATGGTGTATCTTTCATGCTTCCATTTGTAGTATCTGGAGGAATAATAATTGCAATATCATTCATGTTTGGTATTAAAGCTTTTGACCCAACCGATCCAAATTACAATAAAATAGCAGATATTTTAATGCAAATTGGTGGTGGTAATGCTTTCTTCCTAATGATTCCAATACTTGCTGGCTACATTTCATTTAGTATAGCAGAACGCCCTGGCCTTGCACCTGGAATGATTACAGGACTAATGATGAGTAAAGGAAATGCAGGATTTCTAGGGGGAATATTAGCAGGGTTTATTGCAGGATATGTCACATTAACAATAAAATCAATAAGTCAAAAAATAATACCAAAAAACATAAGCAGCATTAATCCTGTCTTAACTTATCCATTTTTCTCAGTACTAATAGCTGGATTTTTAACATATATATTATTAGCACCAATTGCATATCTTAATTCATCTATAACAAATATATTAAATTCACTAAGTGGAACAAATATGGCATTACTAGGTGCATTACTTGGAGGAATGATGGCAATAGATATGGGTGGACCGGTAAACAAGGCAGCTTATGCATTTGGAATTGCAATGATAACCGCAGAAAACTATATTCCTCACGCAAGCGTAATGGCAGGAGGAATGATTCCCCCAATAGGAATTGCACTTGCAACCAGCATTTTTAAGAACAAGTTTTCACAAGAAGAACATGAAGCTGGCAAAGTTTGTTATGTTTTAGGAGCATGCTTTATAACAGAAGCCGTAATTCCTTTTGCAGCATCAGATCCTCTAAAAGTAATACCTGCTTGCATAATAGGTTCATCTATTGGAGGTTTTCTATCTGCATTATTTCAAGTAAAACTTATGGCTCCACATGGAGGTATTTTTATTCTACCAATAATAACTAATCCATTAATGTGGATAGTATCAATCCTAATTGGAAGTTTAATAACAGGAGTATTAATAGGATTTATGAAAAGAGATAAGAAATAATTCTTATCTCTCATTTATATTTGAAATAAACATTTCAACAAAGTTAATAAACTAATCTCAACTTTATTGGTTTTTGAAGACTTACAGTCTTAATCATATCTAAATTAAGTTCTAAGGTATTTGAATTAATTTGATTAAATCCAAGCTGCTCTTGAATTTTTCTTGATGTCTTAATTTTAATTTTAAAGTTAGAATTATCAATCAGAGCACTTGCATTATCAGTAAAATCTGATAAAAAATACATCAACACATCTCTATATTCTTTTTCAGACATTGGTATTTCTTCTGAAGGCAATAATGCCGCAAGTGCATCATTTATATATTCTTTATTCTCATTAATCACCTTAGTAACATTCTTTAAATTTAAATCAATATCAATAATATTCTTCCCATTTTTATTTTCTATCTTAAACAAAGGCAGATTTTCTTTTGCAAGATAATCTCTTGCAACTTTTATCAAACTATCAAACTTAACAACTAATTTCAGAGAATCACCATTTGATTTAATATCTAAAAGTTTTAAACCTATTTTCTCCCCATCATCACGAAAATACTGCTTTATCTCATCAACAGGAAAAAGCGACATCTTGGCAACATCACCTCCTACAAGAGTTGTAACAAGCTCTCTTCTGATCCTTTCAAATTCTTTATTAACATTAAACACTACCGATATTGTTCCGCTAGAATCATCTTGTAAATCAATTTCTGAAGACGCCGTACAAGCAATAAAGATCAAAGTAAAAAATATCAAGTTATAAAATTTATCCATTTAACAATCTCCTTAGCACATATACACAAACCTATATACATGTACAAGCTATTATAATAAAATATTAAATATTAAAACAATAAAACCAAAGGGGAAAGAACAAATGCATGATGCAACATTAGATATATCACATTTTCAAAATTTACTAGATAAAAGCTTAACACCATACCATCTAATCAATTATATCGAACAAAAATTATTATATTATCTTAATGCCAAAGAACTTAAACTTAATGAAAAATGGAAATTAGAAACGGGATATTATTACATAAAAAAAGAAGGAACAAGTCTTATTGCATTCAATATTAACACCAATAAAATACACGAACCATTTCTAATATCATCAGCCCATTCTGACAGTCCTGCATTAAAACTTAAAATAGAATCTAGCAAAAACGAAGGTAATGTATTCTCTCAACATATTGAAATTTACGGTGGCCCAATAATCTCAACTTGGACTGATAGAGACTTAAGTTTAGCAGGAATTGTATATTTCATGAAAGAAGGAATAATTAATTCACAATTAATCACAATTGACAATATCGGTACTATACCAAATGTAGCGATACACCTAAACAGAAAAGCAAATGAAGGATTTACATATAACACTCATGAAAATATAGTTGTTATAACAAGTTTTAAAAAAAGTATTAAAGAAATTATCCTAGAAAAATTACAAATATCTCAACAAGATTTCTTATCATGTGATTTAATATTCACAGCCTCTGAACCTTCTAAAATTATAGGCAGTGAAGGTGAATTTTTAGCATCAAAAAATCTTGACAACAAATCAGGATGTCATGCCATAATGAATGCATTTGTTCACACAAATAACAAAAAAAACAAAGTGGCTGTATTTTTTGACAATGAAGAAATTGGATCTCTAACGTCTAGAGGAGCTAATTCAACACTACTAACAGAAATTTTAGAAAGAATAGATTATGTCTTAAATTTAGGACAAGAAGAACATATGATCAAACTCCAAAAATCATTTAATATCTCAATGGATGGAGCACATGGAATACATCCAGGATACACATGTAAACATGACCCCTACTACAAAACAAGTCTAGGGAAAGGTGTGGCTATTAAAAGCAATGCCAATTTTAAATATGCAACAACAGCAAATGGATGGGCAAAACTTAAAGCTTTAGCTATAAAAAATAATATTAAAATTCAAGAAATACTAATGAAAGCAGATACAAATTCCGGAAGCACAATTGGTCCAATTGCAAACTCAAAAACAGGTATTGAAACAATAGATATTGGCACTCCAATGTGGGGAATGCACTCTTTAAGAGAAACTATTGCAATATCAGATCACATAGAAGCAATTAAACTTTTAAGAACATTTTTTGAAAATTGGAATTAAAATCTGAAACACATAAAAGAAATAATTGTAGTTGAAGGCAAAGACGATGCTAAGAAAATAAAAGCTCTATTTAAATGCACTATAATTGAAACTGGTGGGTTATATCTACAAAGAGCAACTATTAATGTTTTAAAAAAAGCAATAGAAACAAATGGTATAATTATTTTTACTGATAGCGACAAAGCAGGAAGTATTATTAGAAAACAAATACTTAAAAGAACAGGTTATTTAAATGATAATAACAAAATTAAGCATGCCCATCTTAAAACTCAAAATCAAGAAGTTGAAATATCTTCTAAATCTGAACTAAAAGAAATTTTACAAAAAATAAGCACCTTTTATAATGAAAAACAAAAAGAAAATTTAAGTTTAAAAGACTTAATAGAACTTGGAATAACAGGACCCCAATCAAAAAAGAAAAGAGAACAAATACAAAAGCATTTTAACTTAGGAAATGGAAATAACAAAAAATTACTTGAAAGACTCAATTACTTTAATATAAAACGAAAAGACATAGAAAAAATAATTTTACAATAAAAAAACTCCCCCAGAAGGACTTGAACCTCCGGCCAAGTGGTTAACAGCCACCTGCTCTACCGCTGAGCTATAGGGGAATGAATACCTAAACATTATGCTAAATTGAAAATCTTTTGTCAAGTAGCCAAATTAATAACAAAAAATTAACAAATCTACAAAATTTTCAAAATGGCATCAGCAAGAATTTTAGAATCTAAATTTCTAAGCTTGGAAGACCTAATCGCCCAAGCTTCTTCATCAAACGCTAAATTTCTAACTTCAACCAACAATTTGGTTTTCACAATATTATTTTTCAACATGTAAAGATTTTGTCCTTTAATATAAGGAGGTCTTTTAAAATCTGCTGTCATTTTTTCAATAATACTCTTCGAATGAGTATCAAATCCTCCTTCATCCTCAGAATGATAATAAAATCCCATACATCTAGGAGCGCCAACACTATTATCAGCATGCAAACTAATATAAAGCATATCCTCTCTCTTAATATTTCTATATTTATTTACAAATTTATTTACAACAGATAATCTTTTCTTCAAACCTTCCAAAGTACCATTTATCCAAGAATCAACCGTATCTGTCTTATTTAAATCATAATCATTATAAACTTCATTCTTAACATTAACAAAAGTATTATTAGCCGTCACACTATCTCTAATTAAATGATCGGGAGATAAAATTGTCAGTTCAACATTAGCTCCATGTTCTTTAAGATAAACATAAAGCCTTAAAGCAATATCATAAACATATTCATCCTCAACAACAAAAATTTCATTATTAAGTCCATCTTTAGCCTTAACAATAGCACCAGGATCAAGTCCCCCATGTCCAGGATCAATTATTATTAATTTATTTTTTAAACTATTATTTTTAATCGGACGAGATTGAACAAGATTTTCAAAACTTTTAAAAAGCTGACTTGCTTTCTTATATGCATTAAGAGGAGAATGCCAATCCTCTGAATAAAATTCACTTGGCTGGCTTACTTTTTTAGGCTTATACCAATAATAAAAAATTCCATTAAATTCAAAGATAGGTATTTTAGGCTCAAGCACAACTAAAGAACTAATATCAAAGGCATTTCTATGCTCTAATACATTAGAAAAATCCAAATTCAACTTCTTATTCTTGGCAGAAACAACATTTGCAATAGCTTTAACTTTACTCTTAGAATTATCATCATCACCTACAATTCCATCTAAAACTTTATCATCAATAATTGAGCTTTTGCTCTTATCATAAATTTTAAGTTCCTGATTATACACGATATGATTTCCATTTAAATTATTCCAACTTTTTAAATCTTCAAGCAAAATTCCATATTGACGAGCAATACTATATAAGGTCTCACCAACAGACACTTTATGAGATATAAAAGTTTCATTATTTTTAGCCTTTTCCTCCAATTTCAAAACACTAGGAGTTGCTAAATCTGATTCTACCAATCTAGAAACATCTAAAATCGAATCTGCCTTTAAATTTATTGCATTATCTCCATTTAAACGAACAAGATGTTTTGCGGTAACACCATAAATATATGCTATCTTACCAAGTGTCTCCCCCCGTCTTACATAATGAAAATGCACATTGCTAGAAGCTTTCTTTAAATATAATTTTTGTCCAATTACCAAATTTTTACTATCTAAAAAATTAAATCGCATAATATCTGAAATACTAATATCAAAATCAACAGAAAGTTTTGAAAGTGAATCACCTCTCTTAACTAAATATGGCTTTAAAAAATCAGGCTCATCTAAATTCAACCTAGAACCAACCTTAAGAATTTTAGAACTTAAATTATTCCAAGCAATCAATTCCTTTTCTTTTACGCCATATTTCTTTGATATATCTTCAATAGTATCCCCAACTTTAACAATATAAATTTTACTATCAGTGCCATATTTAACAACCTTTGCTTTCTGATTATATTTTTTAGTATTAACCTTCTTAGTATTAAGCTTATTTTTAGATTTAGAAGAACTTGGAATAAATAATATACGTCCAATCTTAATATTTTCTGATTTTAAATTATTTGCAATTTTAAGTTCTTTTACTGATACCTTATATTTAATAGAAATTGAATATAAAGTATCTCCTTTGACAACTTCATGCTTAAAATTAGCATACAAATCAATAAAAGTTATTATATATAAAATACTCCAAAACCATTTAATTTTCAAAATAAAAGGCCTAGTATTTCTCCTTAATTCCAGTATTTTGAACAGTATAATCATAAATGATCCAATAATAATCATACTTTTTTAAAAAAAAGGTATATCGCTTGGCAACATAAAAATGACCATCCTCAAAATACACATCAGAGACAACTCTACCCGTAGAATCTGTATAAGAAGTCTCAACAATAGAAAATTTACTTGGAACTTTTGAAATATAAGAATTACCATTATTCCACAAATATTCCTTATATTCTTCAATCATATTGTTAGAACCCGATTTAAGCTCTTGTTTATAAAGATATGATTTATTTTGATCATTTAAAATAAGACTTTCAATATCAATATATAAAAAGAATTTTTCTCTCTCTCCAAGTCGCAATGCTGAAAACAAATATTCAATAACCTTATCAGGAGATAAATTTTCTCGTTTTAAAACATTTTGTACCTCACGATTGGAAGCTAAATTAGAAAAGTCAAATTCTTCTGCAAGATTATCCACTTTAGGTTTCAAAAATAAGGTAATAACATTAGATTCTACACGTTTTTGAGGGTCTGAAATATTTGGGAAAAATACACCTTTAACAAAGTAAACACCATCTTTATCAAATTGTACAAATTGATTTAAACTCATTACTACAGAAAATCTCTCATTAGGTCTTAAAATCAGAGTTCTAACAGGAATTGCAATATTTTTTGATCTATTTTTTACATATTCAAGTGATCTCTTAACCTTTATATTAGTAGTATCTGTAACATCAAAATCAAAACCAAAAGTATTAACATCTCCTACCTCAAGGGTAATTAAATCATCAGATGCATTACTAAGCAAAACTTCAATAGAAACATTACTATTCACACGATAAATTGATTGATTGAAAAATTTTATCTTAAAATCAAGCCCCTTATAATCCCTAGGAAAAAATATCGAAGGAATAATCATAAAAAATATAACAAACAATAGCTTTCTAAATTCCATAAACTCCTCAAAATCTAACTAATATTATACATAACGAAACAGAACATATCTATTAATATATAATATTATACTAAACTACAAAAACAAAAAGGTAAAAAATGAATATAGAAAAAGAATTGACCACCAAATTAAAAAACAATCAAAATTTACAAAAAATGCAAAAATTTATTGAACAAAATATACATTTTACACTAACAGGATACGAAAAATTTTTTAAAGCTTTCTTAATTCACAAAATAAAAAAATATAGTAATAATAAAGTTATACTAATAGTTAAAAATGAAAATATATCAGATAAAATTAAAAATGATTTAACACAAATCACAGATCAAATATACGAACTTAATTACTTCAGCCCTCTTATATACAAAGGAATTGGCTCAAAAAGTAAAGTTTTCTGTGATCGAGTAAAATTTTTAATCAACTTTTATGAAAATAATCCTGGCATATATATTGTTTCATTAAAATCCCTACTTAGTAAAATTCCTACAAAAAAGGATCTATTTAATAACATATATAAAATCCAAACAGATAAAATAATTAACATAGAAAATTTTGAAAAAAAACTTATAAAAATGGGATACGAAAAAACAATGAGGGTTACATTACCCGGAGAATTTACAATAAATAACAAAATAATAGATATACATTCATTTAATCACAAAGAACCAACAAGAATTTCACTTAATAATGACAAAATAAAGCAAATCAATTATTTCAATCCCCTAAATCAATTAAAACAAAAAAATGCTATTTATGAATTTAACATAATTCCAAAAAAAGAAATAATTTGGAACAAAGAAAACATAGATAAATTAAAAAACTACATCAAAGAATCTGAATATAAACAATTCTTTAAACAAATTGAAACAAAATACAACGCAAGAACAGAAGAAGTATTTTATCCATTCTTAGGAGAGACTCTCTTAAGTCAGGAAATAAATGAAAATACAATTACTATAAATTTTGAAATACCAAATTTAAAAGAAGAAATCAAACAGATATATAAAGAATACGATAGGCTCTACACTCAAGCAATAGAATCAGACATAAAAATAGTATCACCAAAAGAAATCTTTATAAATCCCAACGATTTAAAATTAAAAAGCAATATATATTTTATAAAAACTCCTATAAATCAGCAAACAGAAAAGCCTACAAAAGAAATTATAGAATTTAAAATTGAGAGCGAACGTAGATTTTTTTCAAATATTGTACTTGCAAAACAAGAAATACAAAATTGGATTGATAATGGATTTCAAGTAATTATTACAGCAGAATCCAACTCACAAAAAGAAAAATTAAAATACATTTTTCAAGACATACCTAAAATCAAAGTTGAAGTTATTAAGATATCAAGCTCTCTTATAATAAACGAAGAAAAAATAGCTATTATTACTGAAGCAGATATTTTTAACAAAAAACAAAAAACAAATAAAACTTTCGAATCATCAAAAACAAAACCTATAGATTCATTTATTGAGATTGAAAAAAATAGTCATATTGTCCATATAAATCATGGAATTGGAATATTTAGACAAATAAAGAGAATCAAAACAAGTCTTATTGAAAAAGACTATATTGAAATTGAATATGCTGATAATGAAAAATTATTTATTCCTATTGAACAAACACACCTTATTCAAAAATACATTGGAAATGAAACTCAAAATATAAAACTAGATAGAATCAGTTCAAAAACCTGGGAAAAGAAAAAAGTTTATGCAACAAAAAAAATTGATAAAATTGCAGATCAACTTGTTTCACTTTATGCAGAAAGAGAAAATATTACAGGATTTCAATATCCTCAAGATGATGAATGGCAATTATTATTTGAATCAGAATTTCCATATGATGAGACTCCAGATCAATTAACAGCAATATCAGAAATCAAACAAGATATGATGAGTTCAAAAGTAATGGACAGACTTTTATGCGGAGACGTTGGATTTGGAAAAACTGAAGTTGCAATGAGAGCAGCATTTAAAGCTGTTATGGGGAAAAAACAAGTAGCAATACTATCTCCAACAACAATTCTTACAGAACAACACTTCAATACATTTAAAAAAAGATTTAAAAATTTCCCAATCCAAATTGCAATGATTAGCAGATTTATAACAAAATCAAAAGAAAAGGAAATTCTTCGCAATTTAGAAACAGGAAACATTGACATAATAATTGGAACACATAAGATACTATCAAAAAAAATAACATATAAAGATTTGGGTCTCATTATTATTGATGAAGAACAAAGGTTTGGTGTTAAAGAAAAAGAAAAACTAAAAGAAATAAAAGTCTCTGTCGATTCTCTTGCATTATCAGCAACTCCAATTCCTCGTTCTCTTCACATGTCATTAATAAAACTAAGAGACATTTCTGTTTTAAAAACTCCACCCCAAAACAGAATTAAAATAGAAACTTACGTTGAAGAATTTAGTGAAATATTAATTAAACATGCAATCGAAAATGAACTATCAAGAGATGGACAAGTTTTTTTTGTACACCATAATATTCAAGAACTAGATTCAATAAAAGCAATGATAGAAAAAGTAGTCCCTTATGCAAGAATTGCAACTATCCATGCAAAACTTACGGGTGAGCAAATTGAAAACATTATGCAAGATTTTATAAATAAATCATATCAAGTATTACTAGCAACAACAATTATTGAAAATGGAATAGACATTGAAAATGCAAATACAATAATCATCAACAATGCAAATAGATTTGGGCTTGCACAATTATACCAACTAAGAGGAAGAGTTGGCAGAAGTTCAAAAAAAGCATTTGCTTATTTTTTATATAAAGAAAATTCAAATCTCAATGAAGGTGCCATTGAAAGACTAAGAGCAATATCTGAATTTTCAGAACTTGGAGCAGGATTTCAAATTGCAATGAAAGACATGGAAATAAGAGGCGTTGGTAATTTACTTGGAAGAGAACAACACGGAGAAATTGAATCTATTGGACTAGATTATTATTTAACAATGCTAAATAAAGCAATTGAAAAACGTATGGGAAAAAATTCAAAAAAAAACGAAATCAACATTGAAATTAATTACAATGGATTTATCCCTAATAGCTATATAAATAATGAACAACATAAAATATCAATTTACAAAAAAATTTCAGCAATTCAAAGTGAAGAAGAAAATAACAAAATAAGATCTGAAATTTATGATCGATTTGGACCAATTCCTAACGAACTAAATAGCCTACTTATTTTATCGGAACTAAAATTACTTGCACAAAAACTCAATATTACAAGCCTTAAAGAAAGAAATGGATTACTTGAAATTGAATATTTAGACATAAATAGCATTCCTGCAGAAAAGATCATGAAAATTATTAAAGACAATCCTAATATCTTAAAATTAAATCAAGAATATCAAAACTCGGTTTTTTTAAATTTAGGAAATATTAAAGAAACAGATAAAATAAATTGGATATACAAAAATTTATATCTATTATTATAATAATAATTAAATGAAAAATATAATAATACTAATAATAAACACGGGAAGTTCTTCATTAAAATTTACACTTTATGAATATCAATATCAAAGTGAACAAATATTAGCATCAGGAATAATTGAAAAAATCAAAACAACCCAAGCAATAATCAAAATTAAGTTTAAAAACAAATTTTTAGAATTAACAAATTTAAACATTAAATCTCACAAAAAAGCACTAAAACATTTGATTAAAACTTTAACAAACAAAAAAACAAAAATTATTAATTATTTAGATCAAATTCAAGGAATAGGACACAGAATTGTACATGGAGGTGCAAAATTTAAGAACTCAGTAATAATTAATCAAAATGTATTAAATGAACTAAAAAAAATATCTCATCTTGCACCTCTTCATAATCCAATTGCAATAAAAGTAATAGAAGAAATGTTTATATTATTTCCAAATGCAAAACAAGTCGCATGTTTTGACACATCATGGCACCAAACCATGAATCAAAAGGCATTCTTATATGCCACACCATATTCTTGGTATAAAGACTATCATATTAGAAAATATGGATTTCATGGTCTCTCATATGCATATATAACAAAAAGAACTGCAATAATACTCAATAAAAATATAGAAGATCTAAATTTAATAATATTACACCTAGGAAATGGAGCAAGTATTAATGCTGTTCAAAAAGGAAGATCTTATGATACAAGCATGGGCCTCACTCCACTTGAAGGCCTTGTAATGGGCACAAGAAGTGGAGACATAGATCCTACCATTATCCCCTTAATGAGCAAAATACTAAAAAAAACTACAAAGCAAATTGAAAATATTCTTAACAAAGAAAGTGGTATGCTTGGTATATCATGCAAATCAAATGATTTAAGAGATATTTGGATAGAAAGTAACAATAATGAATATAATTCTAAACTTGCGGTTGAAATAATGACTTACAGAATAAAAAAATACATTGGTTCTTATCTTGCAGCTTTAGACTTTAATATTGATGCAATAATATTTACAGCAGGAATTGGTACTAGCGATTATGAGATAAGAAAATTATCCCTTCAAGGATTTGAAAAAATTGGAATTAAAATTGACTTTCAAAAGAATAATTTAGCAATAGATAAAAACACAGAATATGACATATCAAGTAATCAAAGTAATATAAAAATACTTGTAATCCCAACAAACGAAGAACTAACTATACTTGAAGATACCTATGATCTAATCAAAGACAATTAATCATAAATATACAAAAAATGGCTCTTTACTATAAAACATTTTTTTAAATTAGACAAATAACATTAATAGCAATTACTTATTGCATATCTCATATTAAAGCAAAGCTTTATTTTTAACATCCTCAAGTATACCCTCTCCCTTAACAATCTTTAATAAAGCAAAAGCAAATTCAAAAGACGTGCCAACACCCTTAGAAGTAATAAAATTATTACTAATAACAACATCTTCATTAACAAATTCACCATCAGTAATATCATTTTCAAACCCTGGATAACACGTAAATTTACTCTCACCCAAAAGTCCCTTTGCAGCCAGAACAACTACTGGCGATGCACAAATAGCCGCAATCAACTTGCCCTGTAAATTCATATTTCTCAAAATACTATCTAAATCCTTAGATTCAAAAAGATTTATAGCACCTGGCATTCCCCCAGGAAGTATTATCAAATCAAAATGATCTGCTGTGCAATTTGATATCTTCTCATCTGCCCCAAAAACAAAACCCCTAGAACTTGAAACAAGTTTACTATCATTTAAACTTACAACTTTCAAATCAACATCACCACGCCTTAAAATATCCATAGGAACTACAGCTTCAATTTCTTCAAAACCATCTGCAAGTATAATTGCTACTCTCATAATACAAACTCCTTAATGCTGATGGAGGGATTTGAACCCACGACCTCTCGGATATGAGCCGAATGCTCTAACCAACTGAGCTACATCAGCCTGTAGCCATTAAAGTGTATAAATTCAAAGATATTTTGTCAATATAAATAGTACTATCAACAAACAAAACATTTGATATAAATTGGAAATAATAATTAATTTATAATTACAATATATTCAAAAAATTTTAAAATAATAAGGAACTTGAAATAAGTAAACTTAAAACAATATGATATACTTATGAATCAAAAAAAGATTAGTATGGTTTCAAATGAAAAAAATTATTTATATAATTGTTTTTTTAATTAATAATAATTGTTTTTGTTATGACTTTTGGAGTACAGAAAATAAAGAAAAACTAATAGAACAAATAGTAAGTCAAATGAATGACAAAGAATTATTGGGACAAATGTTTATGATAAGTTATCCAAAAGAAAAAATAACAAACTTCACCCTAAACTTCATCAAAGAAAAAAATTTAGGTGGAATCAAAATTTTTGGATGGAATGCAAAAAATTTATACAACTTAATAGAAAGTATAAATAAAGCACAAACAATTTCTCAAAAGAATAGATTTAAAATTCCCTTATTTATAGCAACAGATCAAGAAGGTGGATGGACACAACATATAAAACTTAAAACATCAAAAACAATAGGAAATCTTGGAATCACAGCAACTTTATCACCAAATGATGCCTACTTTACTGGATATCATATAGCAAATGAATTAAAACAACTTGGAATTAACATAAATTTTGCCCCAATAACAGATATTTACAGTAATGAAGAAAATTTCATAATAGGCCCAAGAACATATTCAAATAATCCACAAATCGTATCTCTATTTGCATTGGCTTTCTATAAAGGACAAAAACAAGCAGGCATCATCTCAACAGCAAAACATTTTCCCGGACATGGCAATACTGTTATTGATTCTCATATAAAAATGCCAATAATCAATTCCGATTTAAAAGAAATTAAAACAAATGAATTGCTGCCATATAAAATACTAATACAAGAAAACATTCCAATGATTATGAGCGGACACTTAGCATATCCAATGCTTACAAACGGAAAAGAAATACCTGCATCCTCATCAACTAAAATTATCAAGGAAATTCTTAGGCAAGACTTAAAATACGACAATTTAATAATAACAGACGACCTACTAATGAATGCAGTAAGATATCAAAATGAAAGCATTTATGACACAATTGAACGAATTATTAGAACAGAAACTGATATTTTATTAATATCATTAAATGAAGATATACAAAATAATGCTTACAATCAACTATTAAACCTCATGCAAAAAGACAATACAATAAAAGAAAACATTATTAAATCTAACAAAAGAATACTTAGAATAAAATTAGAATATCTAAAAGAAAAAAGAAACAAAGAAGAACTTTTCCCAAAATATGACAATGCTAAAGAAATACCTACTAAAGAAGCTGAATTTTTTTTTGAACAAAATACATTAAGAAGTATAACAAAAATAAAACTATCAAAAAAAATATCAAAGCATAAAAAAACGCTATTAATATCACCTTATAATACAATGATTAAAGAAGGTAAAAAAATATTTCAAAATAGTTATGGCTATTATTATAATTATTATCCACTAAATAGCATAAATACCACACAATTAAAAGAAATAAAAAATTTAATTGCACAATATGAACAAGTTATTTTTAATGTATCAACACCTGCTAGTTTAGAGTACATAAAAAATTTAAAAGAATATAAAAATAAAATAAGCATCATTGTATCTCTTACCCCCCAACACATTAAACAACTGAACTGGATAGAAAACATAGTAGTAGTATATGGAACTACAACACTATCATTTAAATCTGGATTTTTAACTTTAACAGAAGATTTTAATCCAAAAGGACAAATACCTTTAATGAATCTCAAGAATTAATAGCATCTTTAATATATGCAATTATTTGATTTTCTAAAAGGTTTAAAGCAGTATTTTTAATCTTAAATCCACTAGCATGTTTATGTCCCCCTCCTCCAAAATATTTTGCAAGTTCTCCCACGTCAAAATATTCCTTAGAACGAAGTCCTGCTAAAATAGAACCATCTTCTATTTCTTTCAAAATAATTAATATTTCATTATTTTCTACATTAGCAAGAAGTGAATAAAATAGTTCATTAACTCCACTAACATTATTGTCTCTCTTAGCATTAAAGGGTAAAACCGTTAACAATACCTTACCATCAAAATATGTTCTAAGATTATTTAGCATCATACTAAGCACATCTATTGAGGCTAAACTTTTAACAGATTCAATATAATTATAAATATCTTTAAGAATCAAGCCTTTAGATACAAGTCTAGATACCATTTCAAAGGGTGCAGGATCATCTCTTGAAATAAATCTAAAAAATCCTGTATCTGTACAAAACCCCACTAAAATATACCATGCCTCTTCCTTAGTAACTTCATATCCAAATGCTCTAATTAATTTTTCAATCAAAAAAGTTGTTGAAGGTGCACCAGAATCAATATATCCAAGGGTATCCAATTTGTCTCCTGAGGAATGATGATCAATAACAAGAATAGGCATATCTTTTACATAAAAAACAAATTCATCTCCAATGCGATCAAATACGGAGCAATCCAAAATAATAACAGCATAATCTAACAAATTAACATTCGGCCATTTAGACAAAAACTTCTCTTTAAAAGGAATTATTTCCTTTCTCACAAATGGACCTTCATTTAACAGAATAATTCCTTTGCCTATTCTGCGCAAAAAAGAAGCTAACGCCAAAGATGAACCTATACAATCAAAATCGGGATCCTTATGCCCAACAATGATAAAATTGTCATACTTTTTAATAAATTCAATAACATCAATCATAAAAAACATTAACAAACCTTTCACATAAATCAATAATTACATCTCATAATTAAACATTTTACAATATTTTAATATAAAATTATAAACATTATGTTATAATTGAATACGTTATAAATTCAAGAGGTTTTATAAATGAATGATAATGGACAGGATGCAATTATAAAAGCATTTCAATTAGCTGAAACTGCAAGAAATAACGCATATTCTCCTTACTCAAAATTTAAAGTTGGAGCTTGTATTAAAACTAAAGACAATTTATTTTTTCAAGGTTCAAATATTGAAAACGCAAGCTTTGGAGCAACTAGATGTGCAGAACAAGCTGCAATAATAAACATGATATCATCTGTTGGAGTCCAAAAAATAGATTTCATATTAGTCACAACAATCCCAGCAAGTGTCCCATGCGCAATATGTCGTCAAGTAATGTCAGAATTTTTTGAAGAAGATACTAAAATATTAATAACAGATCCTAATCAATTTAACATGAATAAAAAAGTTTTTAAAATTTACACACTCAACGATCTACTTAAATTTCCATTCAATAAAGAAGAACTATCAAAAATATTTAAAGCAAATAAAACAACATGACATATAAATCTTATATAAAAAATTAAGTCTCAATATCAACTCAAAATACCAAGAGAAACGATAGCCTTTGCAAACTCGCTTAACTGATTGGATTTCATAGTACATGCAGATGCATCAAAAATATCTAAAATAATTCTTTTCTCATCAAAATTAAATTCATGTTCCAAAATTTCTAATGACAAAAAATCAATCATTGGAATAAATTTATCAATAAAATCATATATTCCTTTATCAAAATCAAAATTTTCATAATAATAATTAAACATATTCTCTAAAGCTTTTTTATCAAAAACTTTAAGAAAATCGTAAAAAACATTTTCGACATTCTTTACATTATTCATTAAAACTTCATCTTTAGAAATACATCTTTTGCATTTTTTAACAAATAATTGAGATTGCAACATAAGACATCCCTCCAATTCCCTTTAGTGATATAATGAAATTAATTGAATATTAAAAAAAATAATGTTATCTTTACACATAATAGGATTATGCAATAAACTAAAGGAAAAGTGCAAATATGATTAAAATAATTAATAGCAAAAATATCAATAAATGCACTCAATTCAATCTTGAAAACCTACAAAAAAATGAAATTTATATAATTTATATAGAAAATAACGTTAATGCGATTTCATATTTAAAAGCAAAAATACAAGATAAAGAAATTCAAATCAATAATTTTTATATGGATCCAAATTTTCACTCAGAAGGAATAGAAAAAATATTAATTCGTAATCTAATCCACTATGGAAAAAAAAATAAAATACACAAGATATTATGCAAAATCAATGATATCAAAGAAGAGCTTAAAAATTTAGGATTTGTCAATAACAATAATGAATACGAAAAAGATTTAACTCATGAAATAAAAAAAGATACAATAATTATGAGAATAGGATTAATTTCAGTACTAGCAGAAGTAGCATCAATAACATCTAAACTTACCGTTGGCATTCTTTTTAATTCATTTGCTCTCATAGCAGATGCACTTCATGTTACATCGGATTTCATTTTATCGACAATTACATATTTTAGTTTAAAAATTACAAATAAACCAGAAACAATTCATTATCCTTACGGATATAAAAAAATGGAAAATCTAATAGCATTAATTATAGGAATCGCCATAATAATCTCAGGATTTACAATATTTATAAACTCAACAGGACTAAATCAAATAATCGATTTTCACAAAGAACCTGAACTGCATATGAATCATGAACATCATAGTAAAAAAAACATATTAGAAATATTTTCAAATAATTCTTTTAAAAAAAGCATTTGGATACCATTAATACCTTTTATATTCTTTTTAGTAAAGATAATCGAGCATGTAGTAAAATTCCAAATCGGTAAAAGATATAACAATTACTTACTTCTAGCATTATCATCATCCGACAAGAATTGCATATTCTCTCATGGAGGTACCACATTAAGTTTATTACTTGCAACTTATGTATGGACAGGTTTTGACAAAATAATATCCATATGTATTGGCTTTATAATGATTAAAGAAGGATTACACGTAATTATCGACAATGCAAATCATCTTCTCTCAAAACAAAACATAAACTTAAAAAGAGAAATAAAAAATACATTAAAAAATATTAATATCAATTTTAGAGAACTGAATTTTTATCATCAAGGAAATGAAATAAATCTTTACATCAAACTAGATTTAAAGTATGAAGATAACTTAGAAAAGTTAATACAAAAAGTAGATAAAATAAAACATACAATCAAAGAATGTCATCAAGAAATATGCGAAACACATATATTAATATAAGAATATAAAATTAATTGACACTACAAACAAAATTATGTTAGACTATGTTTCAAGACGCAGGGTGGAGCAGCTGGGTAGCTCGTCGGGCTCATAACCCGAAGATCGCAGGTTCAAGTCCTGTCCCTGCTATTTAAATGTGAGGAATTAATGAACAGGAAAAGTATAGCTAAAGGAAAATTGGTTAGACGATTTGGGGTTAATATCTTTGAACAGCCAAAATATGACAAATTACTAAAAAAAAAACCCAATCCACCTGGAATGCATGGAAGATCTAGGCGAACTAAAGTTACAGAATATGGAAAACAATTAATAGAAAAACAAAAGGTAAAGTTTACTTATGGTGTTAGTGAAAGGCAACTCACTAATGTTTTTAAAGAAGCAAGAAGACAACACGGAGTCACTGGTGACAATCTCTTGGCATTACTTGAGAGAAGGATTGACAATATTGTTTATCGAGCTGGATTTGCCATTTCAAGAGCTCATGCAAGACAAATAGTTTCACATGGCATTATTATACTTAATGGAAGAAGAGTTACAATCCCATCCATTACTTTAAGAGCAAACGATATAATACAAGTAAAGGAAAAAGATAGCTTAAAAAAATTAGTCAGGTCTAATATAGAAAAAACATCTACTCTTAGAAAATTACCAGATTGGATAGAAGTAAACGCTGACGCCCTCAATGTCAAAATAATTCGAACTCCATCAAGAGATGAAATACCTACTCTTGCAAATGAACAAATGATTGTAGAATATTATTCCAAGAGAGCGTAATGTAACAAATAGCATGACTCTAGTCATGCTATTTACCTTTCTTTTTTTTAGTAAAATTCTTACCAAAGTTGCTATTTGAAAAGTTTAAAAAGTTATTTTTTGTTGGGTTTTTAATAGTGCCTTGAAAATTCAAAGATGCCCTACTGCCTGAAGGTTTTCTAATTCCATCTTTCATAGCCCCTCCTTTAATAAATTTTATCACATAAACTTTAAATAATGTTTAAATAATCAAATACTTCTCTTAAATGAGAAACATACTTAACATCAATATTATCTTTAATATCTTCTGGAAGCTTAACATAATCTTTCTCATTATCTCTTGGAAGAATAATTTTATTTATACCATTTCTATAAGCCGCAAGAACCTTTTCTTTGATACCTCCAACAGAAAGAACTGAACCTTTAAGAGTCACTTCTCCAGTCATAGCAACATCCAAAGGTACTTTTTTATCAGATAAAACAGAAGCAATAGCTGTTGCAATAGTAATCCCAGCAGAAGGTCCATCTTTTGGTATAGCTCCCTCTGGAAAATGAAGATGAATTTCTGGAATTTCATTTATATCTAAATTAAGTTTTGAAGAATAAGTTTTAACAACAGAATACGCCAATTGTGCACTTTCTTTCATAACAGCTCCAAGACTACCTGTTAAAATAATGTCACCTTTCTTATCAAACTTAATAGCTTCAACAGGAAGTACAGCACCTCCATAATTTGTCCAAGCAAGACCATAAACAAACCCAGAAGAATCAATGCGCATCAAATTAAACCTACTTTCACAATTTACATAACAATGAAAGTTATGCATATTAATTATCTTATAAATACCACGAATATCAGGATCATGAGTAAAGAGTAAATTATTACCATGTATCAAGGAACTTGGAAAATAAAAATTGCCTTCAATAATATCTTCCTTGGAATAACTATAAAGAAATTCCCTTAAAACCGTTCTAAACAAATTGGTCAATACTCTTTTTAAATTTCTAACTCCAGATTCCATAGTATAGTTTCTAATTATATGTAAAATAACATCATCTTCTATTCTGATATAAACTTTACCTAAACAACTCTCCTTAATAATATTTGGTATCAAAAAATTTTTTGCAATTTCTAACTTTTCAACACAAGAATACCCTTCTATCTTAATAATCTCCATTCTATCAAGAAGAGGCCTAGAAATTTCATTTATCGAATTAGCTGTTGCCACAAACAACACATTAGAGAGATCATAAGGAATCTCTAAATAATGATCAACAAACCTGGTATTTTGTTCGGAATCTAAAACTTCCAAAAGAGCAGCTTCTGGATTTCCTTTATAAGTACTATTAATTTTATCTATCTCATCAAGAAGAACAACAGGATTGGATTTACCTGCAACTTTGATTGCATTAATAAAAACCCCAGGAAGAGCTCCAACATAAGACCTACGATGTCCTCTAATTTCTGTCTCATCTCTAAGCCCACCAAGCGAAATTTTTGCAAATTCTCTAGAAAGAGATTTAGCAATAGATAAAGCAACAGAAGTTTTTCCAGTTCCAGGTGGACCTACAAGACACAAAATAGGAGCTTGGACTTTAGAATTAATATGATAAACGGCTAAAAAATTCATTATTTTCTCTTTAGCCTCATTCATACCATAATGAGAATTTTTTAAAATAATCTCAATTTCTTTTAAAGAATTCTTCATCACAGTATTTTCATTCCAAGGCAACTCAAGCAATAATTCAATATAATTCCTAATAATATTCACATCTGGTGAATTTGCATTTGTACGAGCCAATCTAGATATTTCTCTCTCAATTCTAGATTTAATATCTTTAGGAATATCTTTTACATTCAATCTCTCAAAATAGTCAGTCTCATCTTTACCTAATCTTTTTTGAATCTCCTTAACTTGTTCAGTCAAAAAATATTCTCTTTGTCCTTTATCAAGCTTAGACTTAACTTTACTCTTAATATCTTTCTTAAGCATTAAAAGCTCAGTCTCAATATTTAAATTCATGATTAATTTTTCTATTCTAACCTTAACATTTAACTCTTGTAAAAGTTCTACTTTAACTCTATATTCCAAATTTACATTAGAAGCTATAACATCAACAAATTTAGCCGGACTATCAAAAAAATTTACATTCTCATCATCTTTTGATGTTGCAGGAGGCAAATAAGATTTGTAAGTATCATAAGTCTCTTTTAAAAATTTAGCATAAGTAAAAAGTTCACCATTAAATTCACATTTATCAGATATAAAATCAACTCTTGCTCTAAAATAATCATTTTTCTTTAAAATACTCTTAAGAACAACTCTATCATGGAAATCAACCAAAATTTTTACCAAAGTCTCAGTAACTTTTATAACCTGAATAATCTTTGAATAAGTACCAATAGAATATAAATTATCTAAATTAATCTTAGCATTAGCCGAAACAGATTCAAGATCCTTAACACAAAAAAATAAAATCAACCTGTCTTCTAACATAGACTGATGTATTGCATTAATCGAAGCATTATCATCAAGACTAACCCACAAAGACACATTGGGAAAAAAAACATTGTCTTTTACAAGAATAATGGGAAGATCATCTTTTTTAGCATTAATTAGATTTAGAATTGATTTCATAAAGTTCTTTTGCCCAAGGCTTATTAACATGCCTTCCCGTTAAAATTAAGGGCTCAACGTTAGTATTTAAAACAGAATCTTTAGTCACAATAACTTTTTTAATTTGCTTACTAGAAGGAATTTCAAACATCACATCTTTAAGTAATTCTTCTAAAATAGAACGTAAACCTCTAGCACCCGTATTTTTAAGCATAGCTTCTTCTGCAATTGCATCAAGAGCATCTTTTTCAAATAAAAGATCAACATTATCCATCTTAAACATATGATAGTATTGCCTTACAATAGAATTCTCGGGCTCAACTAATATTTTCATCAAATCTTTTTTTTCTAATTTATCAAGATAAGAATGCACAGGAAGTCTACCTACAAACTCTGGAATAAGACCAAATTTAATCAAATCTTCCATTTCTAAATATTTTAAAGAATTATCTCCACCTGTATCCTTACAACTAGAAGATGAAAAACCAATAAAACTCCTATTAATTCTTTTCTTAATAATATTTTCAAGTCCAACAAAAGCTCCACCACATATAAATAATATATCGTGAGTATTAATTGCAATAGTTTCTTCATAAGGATGTTTTCTACCACCTCTTGGTGGAACATTTGCAATAGTACCTTCAATTATCTTAAGTAAAGACTGTTGAACACCCTCTCCAGATACATCTCTTGTAATTGAAACATTCTCACCTTTTTTTGCAATCTTATCTATCTCATCTATATAAATGATACCTCTTTCTGCAAAACTCACATCTCCATTAGCAGCATGAATTAGTTTAAGCAAAATATTCTCAACATCCTCTCCCACATATCCAGCTTCAGTAAGAGTTGTAGCATCAGCAATTGCAAATGGAACATTCATCTCAGCTGCCAATTTTTTTGCAAGCAATGTCTTACCACTACCAGTAGGCCCTACAAGCAGTACATTAGACTTCTCAAGCTCAACTCCAGTCTCTCGCTTACTTCCCTTAAAGATCCTTTTATAATGATTATAAACAGCAACAGATAATACCTTCTTGGCATCTTCTTGCCCAATAATATACTTATCTAAATGACTCTTAAGCTGCTTAGGAGTTGGAAGCCCTCTTGGAGCCTTATTACTTGCTGGTTTGTCTGACTCTTCTTTAAAAAGATTATGACATATTTTAGAACATTCAAAACAAATGGCAACAGACTTTGCTGAAATAATCTTACCTTCAGCCTCAGCTCTAGTACGACCACAAAAAGAACACCCTTCAATTTTTTGACTTTTACTTCTTGCCATATAATCTCACCTAAAACTCAAATTAATTCCTCACCAAAATGCTATCAATGATTCCATAATTCAAAGCACCTTCTGGTGTCATAAAATAATCTCTTTCAATATCAAGAGCTAATTTTTCCTTAGAAACTCCTATTTTTTCAGACATAATATCTATTATTAACCTCTTAAGTCTTATAATTTCATTCGCTTGTATACTAATGTCACTAGCTTGGCCACCTATTCCACCCCAAGGTTGATGAATCATTATCCTTGAATAAGACAACGATTCCCTCTTACCTACAGCTCCTCCCGCAAGTAAAAACGCAGCCATTGAAGCCGCTTGACCAATGCAAATCGTTCTCACATCTGGCTTGATATACTGCATAGTATCATAAATTGCAAGTCCTGCAGTAATACTACCTCCTGGAGAATTTATATAAAGATATATATCCTTTTTAGAGTCTTCAGATTCTAAAAATAAAAGTTGAGCAATGACTGTATCTCCTCTTAAATCATTAATCTCACCACTCAAAAAAATTATTCTATCTCGTAATAATCTTGAATATATATCAAACACACGTTCATAATTTCCAGTATGCTCTACAACAGTAGGCACCAAATTATGCATACATTCTCTTATCATTATTCACCTGTTTTATAATTAACAAAATCTCTAAAGGAAACTTTTTCAAGCTTAATTTCTTCCAAATCTTGTAAAATTTTCTCTTTAACCTTTTGTCTCTTAATTTCATCCTTTAAAAGTCCAAATAAATTTCTTTCTTTATAAAATTTCTTAACATCCTGAGGAGCCATTTTTAAATTTTGAGCCTGCTTAATAAGTTCATTCTCTAAATCAAGCTCCGTAACTTCGCTTGAATCATTATCTACCATTTTCTGAAAAACTAATTTAGATTTCAATTTATTAAGTACATTTTCCTTAAAAACATCATTAACACCCTCTAAACCTGTAGAAGAATTTTGCAACTGAGTAATGTTAATCTTATTTTGATGTGAAAATTCATTAATAACATTTTTTAATTCAGCTTCAAACATAGAAGATGGTACATCTATATTTACTTTTTCTGCAATACCAGATAATAACTTTGAAAGCTTGAGAGAGTTGGTCTTTTCCTGAACAACTTTTAACATATTTTCTCTTACATAATCCCTAAGATCTTCCAAAGTATTCAAACTATCTTTAACATCTTTTGCAAAAGCATCATCAAGCTCAGGAATATCACGTCTCTTTATATCCTTAACACCTATCTTTAATCTCTTAGAAGTATTAGCAAGTTCACTAAACTTATAATCACTACCATAATTTTTTTCCACTATTTTCTCTTCGTCTTTTTTCATTCCAATAATATCATAACCAAACCCATAATAATCATCAGACTCACCAACGGTAAGAACAAAATCTTGTCTTTTAGTTGCTAAAATCTCATTTAAAGAATCATCAAGTTCCACAAAATCGACTCTAACAATACTACCTACTTTAACACTACCATTATCCTCAACAATTATTGAATTTTCAAATTGTAACAATTTAAGCTCATCCTCTATATCAGAATCAGAAATAACAACTTCTGGAATTTCCACTTTGAAATTTGAAATATCAGAAATTTCAAATTCAGGATAAGATTCATAAACAAAAGTAAACTCAAAATCTTTATCAAAATTTATTTCCAATTTTTCATCTAATATTTTAGGAACAGCATAACTTAATGGCTTATAAATTGCACTTTCAAAGAATTCTTCCAAAGATTTATGAATTAGATTCTCTATAGCAAGAGCCCTAATATTGTCAGAATATTTACCTTCAATAATACTAAAAGGAACTCTACCCGTCCGAAATCCTTTAACTTTAAGACGAGAAGAATAATCTTTCAAGATTTCATTATATTTTGCCTTAACAAATTCTTTTGAAATTTGAATAACAGCTTCAACTTTAGAACCAGGCATTAATTTCACATTACTAGTTAATATCACAATATTCCTCTAATTAAAATGATTTAACATTAATAATTCCCAAAATTAAGCGAAAGACGGGATTCGAACCCGCGACTTCCACCTTGGCAAGGTGATACTCTACCCCTGAGTTACTTTCGCACTTTTGCAGAAGGTGGGACTTGAACCCACATGCCTAAGGCACTAGATCCTAAGTCTAGCGTGTCTGCCAGTTCCACCACTCCTGCATACCTTAGGTAGTATACAAAACTTAAAAAGCTTTTGCAAGTACAAAACCAACACTTCACACCCAGCAGGATTCGAACCTGCAACCTCTGGATCCGAAGTCCAATGCTCTATCCAATTGAGCCATGGGTGTATTTAACAAAAAATAAAAGGTGACTGACGGGACTCGAACCCGCGACATCCGGAACCACAACCCGGCGCTCTAACCAACTGAGCTACAACCACCAATTACTCAATTACATGCAAATTTCATTTTATATATATTCAAAAATTAAGTCAACCAAAATATATATTCACAACCAAATAACATCAAAAAAACTCACATCTCACAAAGTTTCCAAGCTTTTCTTTAAAAAATCATAAACTCTAACAACTGAAGCAATATCAACACGTTCTCTTGGTGTATGAGGATAATTGATCCAAGGCCCAATTGTCACCGCATCTATTTCTCCAAATTTTTCAGATATTACTCCTGTCTCAAGACCAGCATGAACCATTACCGTCTTAGCTTCTTTCAAATACATATCTTTATATACATTTTTCAAATGACTTAGAAGTTTACTATGTTTCGATGGTTGCCAAGAAGAATAATCATAAATCATTTTAAAATTAGCACCTGCAAGCTTGCTAATAGATTTTAAATGACAACAAATATATTCCTTTTCAATATCTAATAAAGATCTTATTGTAAATACAAACTGATATTCATTCCCAACTTTCAACAGACTAGCAAAATTTAAAGATGTTCTAACAAGTTTTTCATCATAATTTTCAACCTTTTGAACTCCATGAAAAAACGCCATTCCCATATCTAAAAGTTTGCACTGATCTATGTCATCTAAAACATCACCACAAAAATTCACTCTCTTTAAAACAATTTCAAAACCAACATCAAGATTATGCATTTCGTGAACATAACACTTAAACATTTTTAATTCTCTCTCTAATAAAGAATAATCTTCATCTTCAATCAGTATTAATGCCTTCGACTCTCTAGGAATGGCATTACTTTTACACCCACCAGATATATGTCCAATCTCAAATGATATTTTTTCTCTAAGTGAATTTAATGCAAAAAAAATCAATTTCAAAGAATTAGCAAAATCAATATGAATATCTACGCCAGAATGGCCTCCTTGAAGTCCTGTAAATAAAATTTCAACACATGTCTTTTTTTTAGATTTTCTATATCGTGGCTCAAAATCAATATGAACAAGTCTAGAACCAGCACAACCAACCAAAAAATAGCCTTCTTCTTCTCCATCAAGATTAATTAACATCTTGCCACTGCATAAATTAGGATCAAGTCCAATAGCTCCTATTAATCCTATCTCCTCATCAACAGTAAATAGAAGTTCTAAAGCAGGATGTTTAAAAGCAGAAGATTCACTCATAATGGCAAGCATCATTGCAACCCCAATTCCATTATCAGCACCAAGAGTAGTACCTGATGCAAAAAAATATCCATCATCTTCGATGATCTTTATAGGATCTTTTTCAAAATCATGTACAACAGATTCATTTTTTTCACAAACCATATCTGTATGAGCTTGTAAAATAACAGGCAAAACATTATCACATTCATTAGCCTTAATCTTCACAACAATATTCCCAACATTATCTTCTTTAAAAGAAAATCCAAATTTTATGGCTTCTTGTTTAACAAAATTACTAATACCTTTCAAATTCTTTGAACATCTAGGAATTTGAGATATCTGCTTAAAATAATGTATTACAATATTTTCCATCTATTATTTCCAATAAAAATTTACAATTACGAACAAGTATAGTTACCATATATCAAATATAACACAACTTAAAAAATCAATTTTTAACAAAAACATACTAAATAACACATACTCAATTTATCAAGTTGATACATATTACAAATAAGATTTAAATATACACTAAATTGCATATAAAAAATTAAAAAACTTTAGCACCATCTGGATATTCAACAACAACCCTAAAATCCTCAGGATAAACAAAAATCTTTCTAGATTTAGAATGCCCCAAATCTTTAGCTAAAATTGGAATACCACATTTCTTTAATTCACTAAGTGCAAACGACGAATTTTCAACACCCACCTTTATTGTCCCTTTGGCCATAAAATTCGAACCTCCAAAAAGCTTGGCTTTAAGATTACTTTTTGATGCACCATTTTCTATCATAGCATCAATTAACATAGGAATAGCATAAACACCATACCTACCCTTTTTAAGGTCATCTACCACTAAATCGGATTTCACTAATACATAATGATTTAATCCTATAAGCTTACGAAATTCATCATAAAGAACAACAGAAACACAAGACCCAAGTATTGTAGATATAACCCTATCATTTGATACAAAAGCCTCACCCGGTATGATTATCGTAACATCTCTCTTTAATTTAAAATTAAAATGATTTAACATAAAATTAATCACTCTCTCAAAAAATTTTTATAAAACCATATAAAATACTGTTAAACGTTTTACTTTTCAAATACAATTAAACAAATAAACCTAATATTTATAATTGAAAAGTATTCAGGAATCAACCCTCTAAATCTTTAATCACTTCTCAATATAGCACGCAATATTTTAATGTTAGAATTTATTATCTAAAATAACCTCTCTTCAAAATCTATTCAAAACTATTTTAAAGAAAAAATAAATCACAACCCCATTATATCTTTTTTCATTTATTTTTGCCAATGCAAAAAAATTTAGAATAATGATCAAATCCATATTCAAACAATTTCTGTGCAATTAATGAACGTTTCTTCTCTCCAATATTATCAACTCCCTTACTAACCCCTAAAATAACAGCTATTAATCTTATATCATCTTTTTTAGCTGTGGCAACTAAATTTAAACCAGATGTCTTAATATAACCCGTTTTCAATCCATCAGCATAAGGATAATTCAATATCAAAATATTTTTATTATCTTGTTTCAAATTTAACATCTTTGAAGAAGAAGTACTACCCAAATTTTCAGGTTTTGGATAAATAAAATCTTTAAGAGAATGTATCTTCAGCATAAATTCAAATTCATCTATATAAGTTTTTGCAAATAATGCCATCTCTAATGCTGTAATTTTATTATTTTTACTATAACCTGATGTATCAACAAAACTTGTATTTATAAGTTTCAATTTAAAAACATTATCATTCATCAAATTAACAAAATTATTTAAATCTTTACCAACTATAAATTCTGCAATAGCAATAGCAGCATCATTACCAGAAGAAACTACAAGCCCCTTAAGCAATTCTTCAAAAGTTACCTTATGACCTTCTTCTAAAAACATTAATGAAGAATCTAAAGGCAAATTATAATATGAGGCAGAACTACTAATGGGAACAATAGCATTTAAATCTATATTTTGCTTTTTTGCCTCAACTAAAGCAGTATAAATAGTAACAAGCTTAGTAAGCGATGCTGGAGGAAAAACCAAATTTGGATTCTTGGAATAAAGAACGCATTTAGTATCACAATCAAGCAAAACGACTGACTTGGCATCCAAAACCACTTTTTCAATTTGCAACAAAGTAATTGAAAATAGTTTATAAGCATTAAATAAAAGAAACATGCTCATAATGATAAAAATAATTTTCATACAATAAATATTGTATATTATTGCATAAAAATTTGTTATAGAATTAAATGGTAAATAGAAAAAGGAGCTCACATTCAATTATGAATTTATATAATTTCATTAAAGCAGTAATTCCAATTATAATAATTATTATTGGGCTTGGAATAATAAAAAAACCAGCTTATTATGTCATACCAATATGTTTAATAGTTACTATTGCAATAGTTTTATTTGACAAAAACCTAGGAATAAGCAATACAAGTCTTGCAATTCTTGAAGGAACAATAATGGGAATATGGCCAATAATTATTGTAATAGTAGCTGCTATTTTTACATATAAAATGGCTGAAAGCCAAAATGACATGCAAATCATAAAAGCAATGTTATCAAATGTATCTTCTGACAGGCGAATAATCATTTTGTTGGTAGCATGGGGATTTGGTAACTTCTTGGAAGGAGTTGCAGGATATGGAACTGCTGTTGCAATTCCTGTATCAATACTAATAGCAATGGGATTTGAACCATTTTTTGCATGTCTTTTATGTCTAATCATGGATACATCTTCAACTGCTTATGGTTCGGTAGGAATTCCTATAATATCTCTAGCACAAGCAACAGAGTTAGACGTTAAAATGTTATCTTATGACATCTCTTTACAACTAATAATTCCAACACTTTTGATACCATTTATATTGGTTATTCTTGTAGGAGGAGGAATTAAAAGCCTTAAAGGAGGAATGTTTATACTAACACTACTATCAGGTGCATCTATTGCAATATCGCAAGTTTATGTTTCAAAAATCCTAGGACCAGAACTTCCTGCAATAATTGGAAGCATACCGGTAATGGCAATAATAATAATCTATGCAAAATTTTTTGACAAAGAAAATAAAACTTGCAATAAAATAAAAGTATCAAAAATGCAAGGATTCCTTGCCTGCATGCCATATATTTTAATAGTTTCACTTATAATAATTGTTTCCCCACTGTTTCACTCAATAAATAAATACTTATCAAACTTTAAAACAATTCTCGAAATTTATCCAGGAGCAAAGCCACTACAATTTAAATGGCTAACTTCACCAGGACTTCTAATTATTCTTGCAACCATAATATCTTATTCAATAAGAGGTGTCCCTATACTTGATCAACTAAAAACATTCCTCCTCACAATAAAAAAACTAGCATTGTCTTCATTTGTAATTATATGCATAGTATCAATATCAAGATTAATGACACATAGTGGAATGATCAAAGATCTTGCAGATGGCATCTCAACATTAACAGGCACATTATATCCACTATTTAGCCCATTAATTGGCGCTTTGGGGACTTTCTTAACAGGAAGCGATACTGTTTCAAATGTTTTATTTGGACCTTTACAAACACAAATTGCAACCAATATTGATATTAATCCATATTGGCTATCAGCTGCAAATACAACAGGAGCAACAGGAGGAAAAATGATTTCTCCTCAAAACATAACAATCGCAACAACAACTGCAGGACTTATTGGACAAGAAGGAAAATTATTATCTAAAACCATTATATATGCTATTGGATACATTTTAATATCGGGAATTCTGGTTTACTTCTTATTATAATAAATAATAAATTTAGATATATCATAATATTAACAAATAAGACTAACAAATAGTTGGTCTTATTTGAATAATCTATACATACCTTAAAATTACTTGAATTTTTACATAAGAATTAATATTATAAAATCATAAAACCCTTAATACCTAAAATATATAATAAATATATAATTATTAAAAGAAACTTCCAAAGAAGTTTATATCTTATAACAAAGGAGATATCATAATGACAAAAACAATAATATGTCTACTCGTAATAATATTAAGTCATATAATGGCTTTTGCTGAAGATAATGAGACTGATACTAATGGTAATAACTCAAACAATACAAATACAAGCAATAATACACCCGAACTTAATCAAAATCTCAAACTCCCTATTACATTAACTTTTGACAACAGTAGCCAATTTAGATTTGATATGGATGAACTTGTTCCTGGTTTAGAAAATAAAACCAATGTGGGAATTAAAATTACACCATATATAAATACAAAAGAAGTAGGTAATAATGATCCTCTCTCAGCTTATGTTAAAGTAGAAAGTCTATGCTTAAACGCTAGTGGAAAAAGTAATACACCAATAAAATTTAGCGTAGGAAATATTACAGCACAAATTAATATGTACGATTTTTACCTTAAAATGGAATCAATGACTGATTTTAACTTTAATCAAGAATCATTATTTAGTTTTGCACCAATAAGTAAAATTCAAAGCCAATATTACGGTTTTCCAAACAAGGAAAATGCAACAACAAGAACAATTCTTTCAAGAAGTACAGCTAAAAAAATAGGAACTCTTCAATTTGGATACAAACTTCCATCACAATTAGAACTCATACTATCAATTGGAGCAACAGGAACAGGAAATAGAAATAATAAAAAAAATGACAAAGATTCTGAAGAGGATAAAAAAAATAAAGAGGCAATTCCTTATAACGATACTTACAAAGGTATACTTTATGGTACGCAAGTCAAATGGAAACCAATACAAAACAATTTAACACAATATAATTCAAATATCAGTGTCAAAAATCCTCTTGAGTTAAATTTTGGAATATCAGGAGCAATCGGAAACTCAACATTCAATAATTCCTCAATAACATATGGTCTTAAAGATACATCTGTCACAGACTCAGATCTTGTAAATCCAACTCTATCAAATGCATCTATAATAACTTCCATTGGAGTTAGTTACAAACTTGGTCTTACAAAAATTAACAATAAAAATACTTATCTATTACTAAATGCCGGTTCCGATTTAGGAATAGACCCATTTGCAAGTGATTTTTCTATACTTGGACACATATCTAGAAAAGCAAACACAGATGAAAAAAAGCAATTTGATCCAGTAAGCAATAAGCTTCAATTCGATACAAAAAGAACCCCCAATTTTGAATTCTCTGTGGGAACTGGTATAGGACTTGCCTGGAATACAAATGAAGGAGAAGAAGAATCTTGGGAAATTAGTGGAAGTAAATCTTATAACAAACGAATATTTGGCGCACAAGATAAAAAATCCGGCATCGGATTTGGAATTAATTATGGAAAAAGTCTATATAGACCTACATCTTCAAATACGTTAATACAAAAAATCGCCCAAAAATCATTTCAAACATTGAATGCAGAACTTTCAACTTACGAAGATAATAAAAAAGGTATTATCCCTGGACTTGGTTGGATAGCCTCAATAGGAATTTATGATCTCTTAAGAGACAAACCTAAATCAGATGACATAATAGCAGCTCTTACTCCAAACACTACCACCACAAATAAAACCAACATTGAATTTGCTAGCGCAACTCAACTTGGAGGTGCATTATACCTTGATTATGCAATACCTTTAAAATCTATGTCACCAAATACATATATAATTCCATATGTAGGTGCTCATATGCTAGGAACCCTTAATTTTCCAAAAAACACCTTATATCTAAAAGCTGGACTAGAATTAGAAAACTTAATTAAATTAACAAACATAGTTATTGGATGGGATTCAAACAATATCCTGGCATCTAAAGATCAAAATGGAAGTGTATTTATACTATTTAAAATATCTATTTCTTAATAAAAAAAATTGTTTAAAGAGTAAATTTACTCTTTAAACAATTTTACCCATAAAATTAACAAAACCTACAAATTATTTAATTTATGCCAATTCATTCCTACTTTAAATTTCTCTCTTTAGAAATTTTTTCATAAGCATCCTGAATCCTAATAAATTTTTCATTTGCCTCTTTTTGTTTAACAGGTTCATTTTCAAATTTATCTGGATGGTATTGTATAACCAATTTTTTATAAGCTCTCTTTATATCATCATCACTAGCATCATATTTTAACCCCAATACTTCATAAGGACTAACAACCTTTATATCAACATTCTTATAAGAATCATAACTTTCAAAATCAAGTTCAAGAAATGAACTAACATATGAAATAAATTTATCACCTTCTAAACTTTTACATCTAGCTAAATTATTAATTTCTTTTAAAACCGACACAAGCCACACAAAAAGGTCTTTACGTTGAAAATAGCCAAGTTTTAGAGTATATAATATTTTGTCTGCATTCCTATTCTGTGTTACAGAAAAATGAAATAGATTATAAAGTTCACTCTTATCTCTTTCAGATAAATTTAATGAACTCATTATAAAACTAATATAATTTAATTGCTCACCGGTCATCGATCCTAAAATAGAAATTAATTTAGCCATTAGTAAAAATGATAATTTATAAAACTCAAATTCCCTTGATTTAGAATAAAAATAATCCCTTGTAGTAGTAGATATCCTAAATCCACCTAAAATGCTATAAATTATACTTAAAATAAAAAATATAAAAAATATGCCTAAAATAAAAGGACTAAAAATCAAAATAAATGGCAACAATAAAAAGATAATCTGAAATAAATTATACACTGCAACAATCAACCTATAAATGCAAACTAAGGCATATCAAAACTACTAATAAACCCTATAACTTCTTGTTTTATCTTTCTAAGTTCATCAGTAGATTTTGTCTTTAAAGCTCTAATAATAAAATGAGCAACTTTAATAGAATCATCTCTATTTAAACCTCGTGAAGTAATAGCAGGAGCACCAATTCTAATTCCAGAAGCTACAGAAGGATTTTTAGAATCAAAAGGAATTGCATTTTTATTAAGCGTAATATTTACACTTTCAAGAATCTTCTCAGCATCAGCTCCCGTAATACCTAAACCACTAAGATCAACCAAAAACAAATGATTATCTGTACCACCACTAACTATTCTAAGACCCTCTGAAATAAAATACTCAGCCATAGCTTTAGTATTCTCTATAACCCTAGAAATATAATCTTTAAACTCTTTATTTAATGCCTCTTTGAAAGCCACTGCTTTGCCCGCAATAACATGCATTAAAGGTCCCCCTTGGGTTCCTGGAAAAACACAAGAATTAACAGCTGAATCTAAAGTTCTCTCTTTATTATTATAATTGATCATTGTATTAAACTCTTTACCTGCAAGAATTAAGCCTCCTCTAGGACCTCTTAAAGTTTTATGAGTAGTACTTGTAGTTAAATGTGCAACATCAATAGGAGAATTATGAAAACCCGTAGCAACAAGACCTGCCGTATGAGCAATATCACATAAAAGATAAGCTGAAACTTCATTTGCTATTTCACGAAACTTCTTAAAATCAATTTCTCTTGAATAAGAAGATGCACCAGCAATGATCAAATTTGGTCTACATGCCTTAGCTATGTTTTTAACATCATCGTAATCAATCATCTCAGAATCTCTTGAAACACCATAAGAATATGCATCAAAAAACATACCAGAAAAACTAACCTTACTACCATGAGTCAAATGACCACCATGAGACAATTCCATCCCAAGAATTTTATCCCCAGGCTTAATAAGTGACATTATAGCAGCCATATTAGCTTGAGAACCACTATGAGGCTGAACATTAGCATAACTTGCACCGAATAATTCCATAGCTCGTGATATGGCTAAATTTTCAATATCATCAACAACAGAACATCCACCATAATATCTCTTTGAAGGATACCCTTCGGCATATTTATTGGTCAAAACACTTCCAACAGCTTGTCTAACATCTGATGAAACAAAATTCTCTGAAGCAATTAACTCAATATTTTCTCTCTCTCTTTTAGCTTCTCTTTCAATTAAATCAAATAGAATGTTATCTATCATTACTATTTTCCTCCAAAGTAATCTTATAATTCAAAGAATGATCATGACTTGTTAAGCTTTTATATTTAAACAACACCAAATCAACATATTCATCTAATAATAAATCATTATCATAATCTTCTCTATATCCATAATGGATATAATTCTCTGACATATTCAAAAAATAATTTGAGCTATCCTTAAATAATACTGCATTTATTATATCAAAATAAATAAAACCAATATGCTCTAAAAAAAACTCACACCAAATATGTTTTTGAAGTTTGGAAGACTTATTATCGAAATAAAATCCAACAGCATTTCTTAAAGGTATATTATGTCTAAAAAACAATAAATTAGTAAGCAAAATTAAATTATCAACTGAAATTTCTTTCATCTCAATAGATTTATCTAAAGCTAAATCATTATTTACAAGTGTAAAATATGATACTAAAGCATCAATAATAGATTTTGCTAATTCATAAGCGGAATCTTTATTATTGACATTCAAATTAATTGAAGTTAAATCAAACGAATCATAAGATAAATAATGATCTCTTTTATCTAAAACATAAGTTTTAAACTCACGTATATTAGCATCTGTACTTACCCTAATACCCTCCAAAGCTTTCACATCAAAAATATCTAAATTTAACTGAAAAGTCTTAACTTCAAAGTTAAAATGATACTTATCTGATTTCAAATTTTTAAAAAACAAATTATCTAAATTCAATAAAGTTCCATTATTATCTACAAACTGAATTTTTTGTCTTTCATTTTCAACTGGACTTAAATAAAAAATATTAAAATTAATATTATCTAATATTTCATTAGAACTATCATTCTTATTCTTTAAAAAAGAAATTTCATGGGAAATTTTAAAATTTCTACCCTTCTTTAAATTCCATGCAAAAAAATTTTCATTAAATTTAAAAGGAAGTTTATTGCTCTTAAGTTCATCAACCACTACAAAAATTTCACCATTAATATTCAAAGTTTTAGGGGGAATAAATCTTATCTCCATCTCACTTAAACTCAATATATCTCTAGAGAGCACTTTATAAAGTTCATGTTTGGTTTGAATAAATATCTCAACAACTCCAGAATCTGACGTTAAATTTTTACCCCTCAATACAATAGGAGTATTTGTCATTACAACTAAATTTTCCTCAAAAAAAAGAAAAGGACTATTGTCTTTTTCAAGTTTTATTGGCACTTGTCTACTAATAACAAGAAAAAGCTCATTACTAATACCTTGCCTATTTTTTATAAAAACAAGCCCAGAATTAATTTCATTAGTAATTTTAAAAACTACTCTCTCATTGCTCCAACTAATAATACTACTTTTCACTAAATAATGATCATTAATATTAACTTCTCCAATTTTATCACCCAAATTACGTCCTTTAATCACAATTACATTTTCATGAGAAGCAGGCATAGGTGATATTTCATAAATTACAGGCTTTAAATAAAACAAAAATCCAGAAAAAACAAATAAACCAAAAAAAATTAAAAAAATTAAACTTAAAATAAAATATTGTCCCCTAATAAATACTGCCAAAAACTATCCTCGCTTAACTTTAGTACCCTCTTCAGTATCAATTAATATAAAACCTTTAGAACGACAATATTCTCTAATCTCATCAGCACGTTTAAAATCTTTTTTCAATTTGGCAAGTCGTCTCTCTTCAATCAAAGAATTCATAACATCATCAATAACTATCCTACTCCTGTCAATTTCTCTCAAAATTTCTTCCCGTAATCCAAGAGACAAAACTTCATCAAATTTAAATGCAAGTTTAAGTTTTGCAAGAGAGCTTAAATTATTATCCCTCACAATATCCCAAAGCAAAGCCAACACTTTAGGAATATTCAAATCAAAAGCTATTCTTTCTAAAAAACTATCATAATATTTATGTTCCAATATAAACTCAATATTTTCATCATCCTGACTAAGTAAACTAATATCAAATTGACTTAATGAAGAATAACAAGAGGTCAACTTACTAAGCAAATTTTCTCTAGCCACTTTGCAAGCTTTTAAACTATGAAATGTAAATTTAAGTTGTGTCCTATAATGAGCAGTTAAACAAAAATATCTAAAATCTAAAGGTGAAAATCCCTCATCTTCTAAGTTTTTTATAGTAATAAAATCATTATTTGACTTTGACATCTTTTCATTTTCCATAATCAAAAATTCACCATGAATAAACATGTCACACCAGTTTTTACCTAAATAACATTCCATTATAGCTATTTCATTTACATGATGCACTCTAATATGATCAATACCCCCCAAATGAATATTAAGAGTACTATTAAAATAATTCAAATTCATTGTTGCACATTCTAAATGCCAACTTGGATAGCCAAATCCCCAAGGAGAATCCCACTTCATTTCTTGATTTTGAAATTTTGAATTTGTAAACCATAAAACAAAATCTGATTTATTCCTTTTTGAAAGATCTAACTCAACTCTAGAAACGGAATTTTCATTAATATCATTTAGATTAATGCCAGCCATCTGCCCATAATTTTTAAAACGAGAAATATCAAAATAAACATTACCATTTACAAAATAAGTAAATCCATTCTTTTCAAGAACTTTGACTACTTCTATCATATCCAAAATGTATTCACTTGCAACAAGTACTTTATCAGGATGTAAAATATTTAACTTTTTACAATCATCAAAAAAAGCTTTTGTAAAAAACTTGCCAATCTCACAAACAGTAAGACCTCTCTCTTTTGCAGCCTTTACTACCTTATCTTCTCCATCATCAAAATCACCTGTTAAATGCCCAATATCAGTAATATTCATTGCATAATTAACATTATACTTAAATAACTTTAAAGATTTAATAAGAAGATCCTCAAAAATATAAGTTCTAAGATTGCCTATATGGGCATAATTATAAACAGTAGGACCACAAGCATAAATCTTAGTTTCACTTAAGTTCTTTACTTCAGATAAACATTTTGTTTTTGTATTGTATAACTTAAGAAGCATAAATACCATCAAAAATTAAGTTTAAAATTCAAAAGATATCCTAAAAAAATTAGGACTGACACAATCTTTATATAACTTATTATAACAAGTCTATTACATTTGAAACAATTTGACAAATCTAAATTATTCTATATAACCATATTACATCTAAAATATAATTAAAATTTGAAAAAAATAATAATCCAATATAAAATGAATAACATGTTAGAGAACATAAATAATTTTCTTAAAAAGATAAATATTCAACCTCAAACAACAAATCTGGCAAATTATACAACTTATAAAATAGGGGGTATTTCTAAATTATTCTTAATCCCTAAAACAATCGAAGATGCAAAACATATATTTAAAACAGCAATACAAGAAAAAATTAAAATATTTATTTTAGGGGGAGGCTCAAATATATTAATAAACGATGAAGAAGAAATTAATTTTCCTATTATCTATACTAAACATTTAAATAAAATTGAAATTCATGACAATCAAATTACTGCAGAATGCGGAACCAATTTTAACGATCTATGTAACTTTGCATTGAAAAATGAATTAAGCGGACTAGAGTTTATATATGGACTTCCTGGAACACTTGGGGGCGCAATTTGGATGAATGCAAGATGTTTTGGAAGTGAAATTTCTGACATATTAGATAAAATCATCTTTATAGATGAAAATGGAAATTTTATATGTAAAAAATTTAACAAAAATGAATTTGCATATAAAATTTCGCCTTTTCAAAACAAAAATACTGCAATATTAAAAGCAACGCTAAATTTAAAGAAAGGTAATAAAAAACATATTGAAAAAATTATGAAACAAAATAAGCAAATAAGAATCAATAAAGGACATTACCTCTTTCCAAGTAGCGGAAGCACATTTAAAAACAATAAAAATTTTTTAAAACCCACTGGACAAATAATTGAAGAATGCAATTTAAAAGGACTTCAAATTGGAGGAGCAAAAGTATCACATTATCATGGCAATTTTATTATTAATAATAATAAAGCTACCTCTAGAGAGGTTAAAACACTTATTGATAAAATAAAAACTCAAGTTCAAATAAAAACAGGATTTTTACTTGAAGAAGAAATACTATATATAGGATTTAATCAAAAAAATTAAACTACACATCCCAAAATTCATTATTCATATTCTCAACAACATTTCTCATTCTAGCAATTTTTTCTTTAAACTCATTAATCAAAAGTATATGTTCACGCAAAGTTTCTAATGCATCTAAACTCATTTTAGAAACCTCAAATTCACTCAGATCACTATTCAAATTATGAAATTTGCCACTAATAACAAAATAACTATTAAATATTTCTTTACACATATTTTTAGTATCTTTAATTTTAATGTCATGAGCTAAATACTGCTCTTTAAATTCACCTATTTCTCTCACATGTTTAGCAAGAGTAACATTAATTCTCTCATGTTGCATAGAATTATTATTAATGTTATCTTGAATATCAATGAAATCTTTATAAATAGAATCAATTTCTGCACTTATAACTGAAATGATATTATTAACCTTTTTAAGTTCATCCTTGATAGTCGTTGAGTACTTACCAGAATTAATAGCAAGTTTTCTAATTTCTTCTGCAACAACCGCAAAACTCTTACCAGCATCCCCTGCTTTTGCTGCCTCAATAGCTGCATTCATTGCAAGCATATTAGTCTGAGCTGATATTAACACCAAAAGCTTATTTGCACTTTGAAGATTATTGGTTTGAGACAAAAGGTCGGAGAAATTTTTATTTACACTATCAAATACAGAATTCAATTCAGAAACTTTACTCTTTACTGTATCAATACTTGCAGAATTTGACACTACAACTTTATTAAAAACTTCTAAATTTTTATCTATTGAATAAAAAGCATTAGTATTCTCTTCAAATTTAGCAGCAATATCCAATATATTTTTATTATGCTCATTAATTGGATTAGATGTCGATTCAAAATCTTTTAAAATATTCATAACTGCTTTTTCAAATTTAGAAAAAGCATCTCCTATACCATCATAAGTAGTAAGACTATTATGCACTCTTTCTATACTTTCTTCTGGTATATTAATTTCGTTTAAACGTCCTCTTAATTCCTGTACATAAAATTTAATATTATTAACGATATTAGTAGTCTTTGAAAACAAATTATCAAATTCAGTATTAATATAAGAGAAGATAAAAGATTTATATTTGAATTCTGAGGTAGAATCAAGCTTTAAAATATCCTCTCTTTCCTTTTTTTGCTCAATTAACATTTTAAAATCACTAAAAAAGGGTAAAACAAACTTGATACATAGACAAAATATGATAAGACAAGCAACAAATACAAAACCTAAGAAAAATATTGCATTTGATTGAAATTTCAAAGGAACATGATTCATATTAAAAATAACGCCTTGAACTACCTGTCCAGCAATCTGAGAAGTACTTAAAAAATAAGAAGAAGTATTATGCTTTAAAATTTTTTTAACAATATTAGGATCGCTTCTAACACCTTCTATAACACTACTTAGCACACTATTTGCATAATTTTCTGAAAAATTATTAATATTTAAGTCATTAAGATTTAACAATAAAGGTTGAAAATCTCTATCAATCATAAAAAATTCATAATTTTTATTGCTAAGTTTAAAATAAGAATTTAATTGATTTGCAATATCAACAAATAAACTATCAAAACAAACAAAAAAACAAATTACTCCTAATACTGCATGATTATCATTTATAAGTGGCATACTTACAAGAGAATAAAGCTTATTTCTTACCCTCTTATAACTTGAATAATAAACACTACGCTCCTTTACAGGTACAAAATAAATTGGATCCTCAATAATGTTATTTATATCTAAAAATGAAAAATTTTTATTTGAAATTAAAACATTTTTTTCTACAGGAATATAAAAAACTCCCTCTAAAGAATTAGCTTCAAGAGGAATATGTTGAAAAATTTTACTTATATCATTAAATCCTTTAGAACTTAAAAAAAGAGCAATACTTGTATTTAAATCTATAAATCTTAAATCGACATTTGAAACAAAATTATTTGAAACCTTATGTAATACATTTAAAACATTATTATCCTTAATCAAATTTTTCAAAACACTAACAGCACCATCATATTTATTCTTGATCTTAAAAGCCACATTACTTGAAAAAAGTTTAAAATCAGCCTCAATACGATTTAAATATTCATGTCTATAATTTAAATAAGCTTGACCTAGAAACAAAAAACCAAAGCAAATAAAAATAAAAAGCATGAGATAGAGAAAAAATCTCATATTTTTTAATTTAACACTTACCAAATCCTCACGCATAAAAAATTCTCCAAAATTCAATCCATAAAAATAAAGTTTCAAGCCATGTTAACGAATTATAGTATAATATAAATAATTAATAAATATTCACTAAAATATACATTTCATTAATTAATAATATGTATATTATTATATAATAAAACATATATAATACTAGTGAGTTATGATATTTTGTAAAAAGTTTTGCGAGGCTTTAAATGAAAAGAAACCATTTTAGTTCTACTCTTTTTTATAAATTTAATATTGTTATTGTAATTTACACAATAATTATTGCTATGACGATTTTTATATTATTAGAACGTGGATACAGAAAAATCATAACAACAGAACTTCAAAATTTCACGAAATTTGTAAATAACATAATGATAAAAAGTTTCTCTAGAGATACAAGAAACATGTTAATAGCTATTGATAACTTTGCAAAACATCACAATCAAAATATAAATAAACAACAAAATGAACATTTCAAAAATATCATAACTAGTGAACAGTTAAGTTCATTTCCATCTTATATAAAGATATTAGAATACACAGATAAAAATGGTAAAATATTATATTCAAATAATGAGAGGAGGCTTCATACCTACATAAACCTGCAAGAAATGCAAAAAGACAACAACATAGGCAATCATCATACGCTTATACTAAACCAAGATTTAACAATAATAAATAACAAATACTATATACCAATGATTTACAAACTTCCTCAAAAAGAACAACACGATTTCTATGACACAAATGATGCAAACATAAAATTAGAACAAAGTGAACGAATGGATCATAATGGATATGTTGTTTTATATGTAGACATATTAGAACACATTAAACAACTTAGAAATAATATATTTATGCTATTAGAAAGGTCTTTACTGGAAAAAGACAATCATCACAAAAGTTCACACTACTTCAATATATATGCAATGAACAATCAAGGAGAAATTTTTGGCGAAAAAAACGAAGATACACTTAAGCCTATCAAATTATCCATAAATGACCTATTTGAAAACAATACAAATATAACAAACCCACTACTTAATGCAATGACTAAAAGAAAAAGCAATTACAATATTAGCAACAATAATAACATAATATCTATAACAAGACTTACATCTTCATCTTGGTATCTAGCAATACAAATGAATCATAACAATATATTTTCAAACGAACTTAATAACATCAAATTAATGTCATCATCAATAATAATTTTGTTTATAATAGTGTTTATATTAATTATGATAATTATAATTAAAAAATTAATCATATCAAAAATAGAAAAACTTAATAATATTATTCCAAAAGTTAAAGAAGGTGATTTAACTATTAAAATTAACTCAAAAGGAAAAGATTCAATAAGTGCAACCATAAATCATTTTGGATATTTCATTGAAAACTTAAAAAACGTAATAAATTCGCTACAAGGCAGGGTCAAGCTGTTAAAAGACAATGGTGATTTATTATTTAACGAAATAAATAAAGCTTATGATACAATAACAAATTCAAATAGATATATAGAAAAAACACAAGGAGAAATAGAAAAACAAGTTGAATTTATTTCAAACACAACAAATACAATTGAAAATCTATCTAAAAATATTGCATCACTTGATAATTCAATCGAAACCCAGGCTTCAAGCGTTGAAGAATCATCTTCGGCTATTGAAGAGATGATAGGAAGCATACAATCAGTTACAGAAATAACACAAAAAGCAGCAAAAAGCACAGAAGAGCTTAAAGCCTTCTCCGATGATGGAAGAAAAAAACAAGAAGAAATCATTATGCAAATCAAAGATATCTATAAAAATTCAACAAGACTACAAGAAGCTAATGCACTAATATCATCTATAGCCAGCCAAACAAACTTACTATCCATGAATGCTGCTATTGAAGCATCTCATGCTGGAGAGGCTGGTAAAGGTTTTGCAATTGTTGCAGAAGAGATAAAAGATCTTGCAGAACAGGTAACTTCACAATCAGAATCAGTAGCAGCATCAATAAATGAAATAATGGATTCTATTAACCAGACAGTTAAAACATCAGAACTAACAAATAAAGCTTTCAATCAAATATTTAATTCAATAAACCTTGTGGTTCAAGTCATAGAAGAAATAAATCATACCATGCAAGAACAATCAATCGGTAGCCAAGAAATTTTAAAAGCTTTAAATACAATGAGAGAAATAACATATGAAGTAAAAATAGGTTCAAATGAAATGTTTAGAGGAAATAAAGAAATAATAAACACAGTATCAGGTTTAGGAGAAATTAATATTACTGTCTCAAACTCAATGAAAGGATTAAAAGAAGAGATCAAAAAACTAATAGAAGCCATTGAAAGTATCAAAACTTTTGGAACAACAAATTCAGATCATATTACAAAAATTAACACAGATACAAATCAATTTAAAACAAAATAATTCAAGGTAAATTTTATGAATAAAACAACATTCTACATAACAGACAAGTACTTAAAAACATCTTTAATGTTATTTCCAATTTTTGCATATACTAAAAATTTTTTAGAAGGAACAATAATATCAACTTGGATATCACTATGCATTTTATTGCCAGCAGTAATTATTAAAAAAATAGAATTTAAAAATCACATACTAGAAATTTACCTACTAATAATAGGACTAGTTATCAGTATAACTTATCCATTTATGCAATATGTAACGCCTATTCTTTATGAAAATTTACGATTTTCAATACCTATTTTGACAGTTATAATAATCTCTTTTCACAAAAATGAACCTTTTAAATCGCCAAGCATATGGCAATACTCAAAATCACCCATAATAATATTTATATCACTAAGTACAATAATTTCATTTTTCAGAGAAATATTAAATACTGGCAATTTGAAATTGTTTAATATTACATTTCAAATTATTAAAAATTACAACATAACAAAAATACCAGCTTATAGTTCAAATATTTTTTTAATAACATCTTTAATCTTTCTATTAATTAACATATTAAAAAACATTAAAGGGCAAAAGAATGATTAAAACAATAAAAGCAGATCTAAAAAATAAAATTCAAAAAACAATAAAAGAACTCGCATTAAGTTCAAATATCAAATTAGACAAAATAAATATAGTAATGCAAAAACCCCCAAAAAGTGAAATGGGAGATTTATCAATACTAATATTTGAATTTAGCAAAATATTAAAACTAAGCATACCTGTAATCACTCAAGAGATAATAAAACAAATTGGAAATGAATATAAAACAAAATCAATGGGTCCCTATTTAAACATAAAATTTAACAGAAAAGAATACATTCAAAACACAATCAAGAAAGTCAATAAAGAAAAAGAAAATTATGGTGCTAATAACTCACTCCAAAATAAAAAGACAATAATAGAATTTTCATCACCAAATACAAACAAACCATTACACGTAGGACATCTTAGAAATGACATTATTGGAGAAAGTTTGTCAAGAATATTAAAGGCTTCTGGTAGCAAGGTAACAAAAATAAATCTAATAAATGATAGAGGAACACACATTTGTAAATCAATGCTTGCTTACAAAAAATTTGGGAATAATATAACCCCTGAAATTGCACAAAAGAAGGGAGACCATTTAATTGGTGACTTTTATGTAAAATACAATGAATATGCTAGTCAAAATAGTGAAATAGCAGAGAATGAAATACAACAACTACTATGTCAATGGGAACAAGGAGATGAAAAAACAGTTCAACTTTGGACAAAACTAAATAAATGGGCAATTGATGGCATTAAAGAAACATATAATACTACAAACATTACATTTGACAAAATTTATCTTGAGAGTGAAATATTTAAAATTGGACGAGAAGTTGTAATTAATGGATTAAAAGAAGGTTTATGTTATAAAAGAGAAGATGGAGCAATATGCATCAACATACCTACAGAAAAAAACAATATAGACAATCAAAATTTTAAACAAAAAGTGCTCTTAAGAGCTAATGGCACATCTATTTACTTAACTCAAGATCTAGGAAATATAGTAGCTAGAAAAAACGAATTTGATTTCGATGAAATGATTTATGTGGTTGGAAGTGAACAAATTCACCACTTTAAAACTTTATTTTATGTTGCAGATAAATTAGGAGTTACTAACGAAAATAATTTAATACATTTATCATATGGAATGGTAAATTTACCTGAGGGCAAAATGAAATCAAGAGAAGGAAATATAATTGATGCTGACAATTTAATTCATGATTTAAGTCAATCAACTATGTTAGAACTCAAAAAAAGATATGAAAATGAACAAAACTTACAAAAACTTGCATTAAATATATCATTGGGAGCCATTCACTACTATTTATTAAAAACAGCAATACACAAAGACATATTATTTAACAAAACAGAAAGTTTATCATTTACAGGAAATTCAGGTCCATATATTCAATATGTAGGAGCAAGAATTAATAGCATACTTGACAAATATAACAATCTAAATTTAGCTAACAAAAATACTAATTTTGATTTACTAGTAAATGAAAACGAATGGGAAATAATTAAAATTATCTCCGAATTTGAAGAATATATAATTAAAGCATCAAAAGATCGCAATCCTTCAATAATAGCTAATTATTCTTATTTACTTGCAAAAAACTTTAGCACATATTATCAAGACACAAAAATAATAGATAAAGATAACCTTGAACTCACACACGCAAGAATTGATCTAGCAAAAGCAGTCTTACAAACAATAAAAAACTGCATGCATTTACTTAATATACCTTACATACAAAAAATGTAAATTTTATAAATTTAAATATACTAAAAATCTATTATAATAATTCACAATCATCTTTATTAAAGATAGACATTATCTTCTTATTATATTTCTCAAGTATATAATACCTCTTAAGTTTAAGAGTATTAGTAAGTTCGTCACCAATAACAAAAGCATCCTTTAACAAAACAAATCCAACAATTCTCTCAAAACTTTTAAATCCAGATTTAGGATTAACAATATCCAAAATACATTTAGAATAAAATTTATTCACAAGTTCATTGGATAATAAATCATCATGAGAAGAAAATGCTATTCCACTAGAAATAGCCCATTTTTCAAGAACTTCAAAATTAGGTACAATAATAGCTCCTAAAAATTTTTGATCTTGTCCAACAACCACAACATTTTCAATAAACACAGATTTTGATAAAGCTCGCTCAATAGGTTCAGGCTCAATATTTTCTCCACCTCTTAGAACAATTGTATCTTTACTCCTTCCAACAATTGAAATTTCATCATTAATCGTCGCACAAACTAAATCTCCCGTTTTAAACCAACCATCTCTTGTTAAAACTTCCCTTGTCATAGTCTCATCTTTAAAATAACCACTCATAACCTGCGGGGATTTTACCCAAAGTTCACCTTTCTCACCTGGTGGCAAAACATTACCATTATGATCAACTACTTTATACTCAATATCTGGAAATAAAGGCCCAACAGTATTTGCAACAGGAGACTTAAGACGCCTCACACTCAAAACAGGTCCCGTTTCCGTAAGACCATAACCTTCAAGAACAACAATACCTACAGCCTTAAAAAAATAATCAACATAATCTACCAAAGCTCCCCCACCAGAAATACCAAATATAAATCTTTTTCCAAGTGCTTTTTTTATCTTTTTAAAAACCAAAATATGTCCCAAAAATTTAAAAGGAAAAATTAAAATTAATCCTATAAGATAAATAATCTTCACAAAAAACGAAATTAAAAAGTTGGATTTTCTATAAATAGGAACAAGTCCTAAAAACTTTTCCATAAGTTTTACATAAAAAATTCCCACTTTCAAGAAAAAATTAAATAAAATTTTCTTTAAAAAAGATTCTGATACTTTTTTAATAATCCCAGCCCTTATTCCTTCCCATATTCTTGGTACAGAAATAATTGCATGAGGATTTAAGGCTGCAAAATCTTTAAGCAAAATAGGACCTACAGGCTTAGAATAGGCAATTGATAGACCATTAAGAGCAACTATATATTCGCAAGTTCTCTCAAATGAATGCCAAAGAGGAAGTATAGATATCATTATTTGACCTGGTTCAAGTGATGGCAAATAATCATTAATTCTATCTAACTGAAAAATAAAAGATTCATGACGAAGCACAACACCTTTTGGAAAGCCTGTTGTTCCTGAAGTATATATTATAGTAGCAACATCTTTTCCAGAAACTTTCTCAAGTTCAAGATCAAACATTTTAGGATAATCTTTTAAATAATCATGCCCCAAACTTAATAATTGCCTATAAGAAATTATTGTAATATTCCCCAACTTATCCTCATAAAGCTTATCATCATCAATAACCACAACATATTTAACGAATTTAAGATCGTGTTTTTTAGAAATGATTTTTTGTAACTGTTTTGCATTCTCTACAAAGATAAAACTTGATTCAGAATGATTAATAATATAAGTCAATTCATCCTCAGACGAATCATTACCTCTTGGAACATCAATACAACCCAAGCTCATAACAGCTATATCAATGATTATCCATTCTCTTCTTGAATCAGAAATAAGAGCCACTTTATCTCCTTTTCTCATTCCATAATGCAAAAGACCAGATCCAACACTCTTAACTTCTTTCCAAAAATCAGAATATATTTGTCTCTTAAAATCTCGAGAATCATTCTCTTTATAAATAAAAATATCAAGATCTCCATAAAGCCCTATAATTTCATTGAAACGCTTAGGAACAGTATCTAGCATAAAACCTCCTTATAAAAGCTCCTTTGAGTAATTTGACAAAAAAAGTAAAAAACTAACAAAGACATTATAAAAACTATGAACAAAAATTGAATAATATACATTTTTATATCTCAAATACATACCAGCAAAAATTATCCCAAAGATCAAAGACATAAAAAACCCAATAAATCCATAATAAGAATGCCCATAAGCAAAAACAACACTACTAATCAAACTCGAAATGAATAAAGAAATTCCCATTTGTTTAAGTTTAGTAATAAAAAAAGATCTAAAAAACAACTCTTCAACTCCTCCTGTAAAAAGAGAAGTAACAACCATTAAAAGAAGTGATTGAGTACTCTTGATCTCCCAAATAAAACCAGAACTACCCATTTCCATCCAAGGTATCACGGACTCTGATGTAAAAAATAAAAAACACAGACATAAAATAATTAATACAAAAAAAATACAAACAAGCAACTTAACAAAAATTGCAAATGCTTGCCAAACGAAAACAAACTTAAATTTTGGAATACAAAATTCCTCCCTAAAATCATAAGAACTTGTTAACCTGGCAAAATGCACAATAAAAAGAATTTTAAAAAAACTATACAACCAATAAGAATAATGATTTTTATTAAAGTTCCAAAGGTCAACATTAACATTTTGAAAAGGGGAAATACGAGTCACTATAAAATAAGATAATAAGATTTCCAAAAAAGCATACTTTACAGGGTATTTATTCAACAATGTCATGATAAATTATAGATATATAAATACACGATTGTCAAACTTTATAATACTTAATACAAAAATGATCTAACATATTAATGATCTGATATATTTAAAACATACTTTCAAAAAGAGATTTCTAGTGATTTTTTTATTTATAATCAGTGCATTAAGTTTATCAATAAGATATTATCTAAAATTAAATTTAATATACTTAAATATAATTCTAATATTAATCTTTATAATCAAAAAAAATGCTCATCTCTCATTAACATTCATAATCAACACAAGTTTACTTATAATTTTTGAAATTAGTTTAATTTTTAATATACTTGAAAACAATTATTACCAAATAACAAACATCACTATCTATATCTCTAAATATAAAAATGTCAAAATTGAAGCAATAGATGGATTTGGACAAAATTACAAATTTATATTTAAAAATATTGAAAATGAATACAATATAGGAGATATCGTCAAAATTCAAAATAATAAAATTCAATGCATCAAAAAACCACTACTGGTAAAACTTAGAGAAAAATATAATAAACTCATCAATAAATTTTTAAATTCGATTAGTATTAAATATTCTCATTTTTTAAAAGCAATTCTTACAAATAATAAATCAGAAATAACAACATATGAAAAACATTTATTTCAAAAAGCAGGATTATCACATATACTAGTGATATCTGGTCTACATTTTTATTTGATTTACATTATTTTAAATTACTTACTAAGCATAATTATAAATTACAAACTAAAATATACAATCATAAGCATAATATTACTCAATTATTTAATCTTAACAGGCTTATCACCATCTGCATTAAGGGCATTTATAATGTTAAAAACTTTTATAATTTATAAATTAATATACGGAAAAATTAACTTATTTAGCACATTATCAATTAGTTTTATAATAAACGCCATCATTTTCCCATACACATTAAATTCAATAAGTTTTCAGTTATCTTATCTCTCAGTAATTGGAATATGCATTTCTATTGCACTTAATAAAAGATACAACTTAAATAAAATTATATACCCAATGCTTACAACTTTTTTAATTCAAATACTAACAGCTCCTATTCTTTATATAAATGATCTCAATATTCAACCAATATCAATACTATCAAATATAATAGTTACTCCTCTAATTTTAATATTTTTAATAATAACAATATTTAGTCTATTAACTTATGCAACTAGCACAAATCTATTTCTATTTTTTGATCTAATTAATAGTTATATATTCAGAACAATAAAAAACACAATCACTATTTTTAGCAAAGTTGAGGTAATTAACAATTCAAATATAGGCATATTTTTAATATTAAGCACTATGATACTATCTTACCTAATCTACAGGCTAGAACAAGAAAAATACTATAGAGAAAACATAAAAAACTCATGATAATAGCTATGTGATATTATTTTATTATCTATGAATATAAATTATAACAGCATAAACAGCATAAAGAATGTGTTAAAAAATAAAAATATAGCACCAAGAAAGATATGGGGACAAAATTATTTGATTAATGAAAACATAAGAGAAAAAATAATAGATGCACTTGACATTAAAAAAAATGAAAAAATTTGGGAAATTGGTCCAGGACTTGGAGCAATGACAGCGACCTTATTAAATAAAGCAAATTTTTTAACGGCATTCGAAATTGACCCTAAATATTCAGAAATCCTAAATGAAAAATTTGGTCAACTGAAAAATTTTAAACTAATTGAAGGTGACTTCTTAAAAACATATAAGCAAGAAAAAACAAGCATCAATAAAATAGTTTCAAATTTACCTTATAACATTGCATCAAAGGTAATATCAACTCTAATTGAAGATGAAATATTAACACACATGGTATTTACAGTACAAAAAGAACTAGCAGACAGAATGATTGCCAAAGAAGGAAACAAAAATTATTCATCATTTACAATATTAGTACAATCACATTTTAATGTAATTAAAATAATGGATATTGATAAAAAAAATTTTTATCCAATCCCTAAAGTTAAATCAACAACCATAAAATTAACTCCTTGTAAAGGAAACATTAAAAATTTTCAAATATTCAATAAATTAATCAGAACAGTCTTTACAAGTCGTAGAAAAAAACTTAAAAATACAATTATCAACTTTATTAAAAATGAAAACATTCTTAAAGAAGACTTTCTGAAAAACTTTTTAGATAAAAGACCTGAAGAAATCTCCGTTAAGGAATTCATTACAATTGCAAATAAATTAACTACATATCATTAAGGCACTTGTTAATACAATATCATTTACAGAACAACCTCTTGAGAGATCACTAACAGGATTCTTTAATCCTTGCAAAAAAGGACCGTATGCTCTAGCAAAAGCTAATCTCTCAACAAGTTTATATCCAATATTACCAGACTCTAAATTAGGAAAAATAAGAATATTTGAAATACCGGCAACCAGAGAATCACTACACTTCTTTTCTGCAATACTTTTAACTAAAGCTGCATCAACCTGAAGTTCTCCATCAATCAATAAGTCTGAACATTTGCTCCTAACAATATCTAAAGCATCTCTTACTTTTCTAACCTCTAAAGAATCAGCAGATCCTTTTGTAGAAAAGCTTAAAAGAGCCACCTTTGGCTCTTGATCAAAAATATTTCTAAATGAATTTGCACTATGCATTGCAATTTCTGCAAGTTGTATAGAATCAGGATTAATTATTACAGCACAATCAGCAAACATTAAAATCCCTTCATACCCAAAACAAGTTTCAGATTGAGCAAAAACATTCCGAGTATCCATAATCATAAAAGAAGACACAAATTTAGTTTCTCTAAGTCTAGGAAGTATCTTAAAAACGCTTTTTAAAACTTTAGCAGAAGAAGCTAAAGCACCACAAACACAAGTCTTAACATCACCAAGCCTAACCATCATCATAGAAAATACAATATCATCTAAAAGCTCTTCCTTAGCTTTACTAACATCTAATTTTTTATCATGGCACAAACTTAAGTATTCATCCAAATACCTATTAAAGTCTTTAAAAGAACTAGGATTTATAATTTTTATCATATCCAAAATATCATCTCCAAACCCCATAAGTTCTCTTAATTTCCCTAAAATAGTATCTCTAACTCCAATAAGTACTACAAATCCTGCAAGACCTTCTCTTAAAATATTAATAGTAGCTTTTAAAATTCTAATATCAGTGCTCTCAGGAAAAACAATACTAGCCTTATCCCCATGATCTATTACATTTTTTCTTGCTCTAGCATAAACATAATCCTTAAAATTAAAAAAGCCCATATATTCCACCAACCCCTCAAGCATAATTTATTAACAAAAGCATAAATTAATAAAAAACTAAACAAAATGATATGTTAATATTAAAATTATGGATATTATGAATATAATGTATCAAAAAAGGAAAAAATAAATCAAGTGAAAAAAAAGAACTTAATTACAGCAGCATTACCATATGTTAATAACATACCTCACCTTGGAAATTTAGTCCAAGTCTTATCTGCAGACGCTTTTGCAAGATATTCAAGAATGATGGGAATAGAAACACTTTATGTTTGTGGAACAGATGAATATGGCACAGCCACAGAAACTAAAGCCTTAATTGAAAAAACCACACCTGAAGAATTGTGCAACAAATATCATGCAATACACAAATCAATTTATGAATGGTTCAATATAAAATTTGATATTTTTGGACGCACAACTAATAAATATCATAAAGAAACAGTACAAGATTTATTCTTAAAGTTAGACAAAAATGGATATATTACAGAAAAAGAAAATGAACAATTTTTTTGTCAACAAGATAAAATGTTTTTAGCAGATCGATACGTAACAGGAGAATGTCCAAATTGTGGAAATAACACAAAAGGAGATCAGTGTGAAAATTGCTCTAATTTACTAGTTACAAATGAACTACTAAACCCAAGATGCATAATTTGTAAAAATATTCCTATTATAAAAAAAACTAAGCATTTATACATTGATCTACCAAAGATAAAAAATGAATTGGAACATTGGATACAACAAATTGACCAAAACACAAATTGGAACACCAATGCCATTAAAATAACAAATGCATTTTTAAGAGATGGACTTAAGGAACGAACAATAACAAGAGATTTAAAATGGGGAATACCTGTCCCTAAAAAAGAATATGAAAATAAAGTATTTTATGTATGGTTTGATGCCCCAATTGGATATATATCAATTACAAAAGAAATAATCAAAGATTGGGAATCTTGGTGGAAAAATAATGAAGATACAAATTTAATACAATTTATCGGAAAAGACAATATCTTATTTCATACTATTATGTTTCCTTCTATAGAACTTGGAAGTCAAGAAAATTGGACAATGTTAAATAAACTAGCTTCAAGCGAATATCTAAATTATGAAAACTTAAAATTTTCAAAATCTGCAGGAACTGGAATATTTGGAAACGATGTTATTACCACTGGAATACCTTCTGATGTTTGGAGATTTTATATATATTACAACAGACCTGAAAAAGCTGATTTTCAATTTATGTGGGATGACTTTATGGAAAGAATCAATAGCGAACTCATAGGAAATTTTTCAAACCTTATTAATAGAGTATTAACATTTTATAAAAAATTCTTTGGAGATAAAATTGACAAAATAGAACTAAATGAAAATTTTTGGCAAATAGTAAATATTAAATATGAGAGAACAATAAATTTTTTCAAACAAATAGAATTAAAAGCAGCTTTAAAAGAAATTCTTGATATCTCAAGAATAGGTAACAAAATATTTCAAGACAAAGAACCATGGAAAACAAAAAATAGTACGCCCCAAACAACAAAAGAATTACTCTTAAACCTGATATACTTAATAAGAGATCTCTCCATATTAATCTCACCATTCATGCCACATACAAGCGATAGAATAAGAAGTTTTTTTGGTAAAAGTTATGAAATATCCAATAAATTTTTAGGAACAAATTTAGGATTAACAACAATACAATCTACAGAAGTATTATTTACAAAAATAGAAAAACAACTAATTGATAGTTTAAAATTAAAATATTCGGGGAGAACAAACATGCAAGATGAACAAAATAAAAATTCAATAAATTTATTTAGCGAACAAATATGCTTAAAAACAGTAAAAATCAAAACAATAGACAGAAATCCAGATGCAGAAAAATTATTCATCTTAAAACTTGACGATGGAACTCCTGAAGGAAAACAAATTGTAAGTAGCATTGCAGATCACTACACAGAAGAAGAACTAATTGGAAAACACATAATAATAGTTGACAATTTAAAACCTGCAAAATTTAGAGGAATCAGATCTGAGGGAATGTTAATTGCAACTGAAGATGAAAATAAAAATTTTAAAATAATAATTGTAGAAGATTTTAAAGATAATCCCATCCCTGGAGAAAGAGTGATACTTGAAAGCGACACTGGAAAAGAATTAAAATCACCAACAAAAATTAACATAGATAAATTTCTCCAAGCCCAAATTGTGGCAGAAAATGGAGAACTGAAAATAAATGGCATTAACTTAATATTAGAACATTCTAAAGAAAAAGTACTCTCAAAAGAAATTCCCAATGGTAAGATATATTAAAACCCTAACTAAATAAAAACAATGGATACACAAAAAATAGAAATAGAAAACTTAAATGAAAATTATCTTCAAAGCAAGTTATGGGCAGTTGTAAAACAAAATTTCAGCAAACAAAGTGCATGGAAAGCCATAGCATTAAACAATAATCAATTTAACAAAATCCTTGTAATGCAAAGAAGGCTTTTTGGAAATTTTTATTTAAGTTATGTTGCTCATCCAGAATTTTCAAATAAAAGAATTGAAGATATTAATATAGATAAAATTAACAATCAAATAAAAAAATTTAGTGAAAATATAAGACAATACTTACATAAAAACACCATATTCGTACGATATGATTTAATGTTCTATACTTCAAGAAGTAGTAAAGACAAATATATTCCACTAAAAGTTAAATTTAAAAATCTCAAAAAATCATTTGATGATATACAACCATCAAATACAACAATACTAAATTTAAACGATTCAATAGATAATATTAAAGCTAAAATGAAAAAGAAAACAAGATACAATATAAATCTTAGCAACAAAAAAAATATTAAAGTGATAATAGATGATGATTTTAAATATTTTGATGAATTTTATGAACTTTATAAAGAAACAGCTCAAAGAGACAAATTTGCCATTCATTCAAAAGATTACATAAAACACCTAATAAAAGCCTTTAAAGAAGATAAACATTCAACAATAAAACTTATAATTGCATTACACAACGAAAAATTAATATCCGGCATTATTGTTGGTATATATAAAGACAAAGCCACATACCTATATGGTGCATCAAGTAATACAAATAGACATTTAATGCCAAATTATGCGGTACAATTCGAAACAATACAAATGCTTAAAAAACTCTCAATAACAGAATATGACTTTTTAGGAATTCCTCCAACTGCTGATACAAAACACCCTTTATTTGGACTATTTCAATTTAAAACCGGATTTGGAGGAACAATTATTCATAGAATTGGATGTTATGATTTTGTATACAAAAAATTTTTATATAATATTTATAATATTGTTGAAATATTAAGATATATTTATTACAAAGTCATAAAAAAAAGAATTTAGGTCATACTATTCACTAAATTTTTAAAACAAATTCCTCGATCAAACTCATTATGAAAAAGTTCAAAAGAGGCACTAGCTGGAGAAAATAAAACTATATCATTTATCATAGCTACTTCTTTAGCATAACAAACACATTCTTTTAAAGATGAAAAAATAAAATAATTAACATTTCTTGATTTTAAAAATTCAATAATTTTTACGGTAGCACTTCCCTGTAGCAAAATCCAAGTTTTTACAAAACTTAAAATATCATCAAAAATTTCAAAATTCAATTCTTTATCAGTTCCGCCAGTAATCAAATGGATTGATTCTCCATGGACCTTTAAACTCTTAATAGAAAAAACCGTAGAATCAGGAATTGTTGATGCCGTATCATTATAATACTTAACGCCATTAAATTCTTTTACAAATTCTAACCTATGTTCAATACCATCAAAAATAGACACAATCTCAGAAGAAATATTCAAATTTAAATGCAAATAATTTGCAACAAAAACAGTAATCATTTTAGAAATTAACAACACAATTTTCGATTCATTAAGAACACCTATCTCTCCATCATTCAAATATACTTTTCCATCTTTAAAATAAAAGATATCTTCTTTAAAATCTACGGGCATAATTTCTGAAAATAAAACAATCTTAAGATTATGTTTAAATCTAGAAAAGTAATTACAATAAGCTTGATCTTGCACAATTAAAATTCCAGAATTTTGATTTATAAAGATTTTTGCCTTATCTTCTATATAATCATCAAAATTTGAATAATAATTTTGATGATCACAATAAACATTTGTAATAATGCTAATCATAGGAGATAAACTCTTAATATCATGCAATTGCCAAGAAGATAGTTCCAAAATAATTGGCGATATTCCATCAAGTTCGTCCAAAAAATTTAAAGGAGATATTCCAATATTACCTCCAAGCTTAACATTAGGATAACTAGCAACTAAAACTCTATACAAAAGAGATGCTAGGGTTGATTTTCCCTTAGTTCCAGTAATAGCAATAATTGGATTTCGATTAAACATTAAAAACAAACTAATCTCACTCTCAATTCTTTTTGCAAGCTTTAAATACTGATTATCAAAGCTTACACCAGGATTTTTAATTACAACATCTGCTCTCTTAAAATCATCCTCATTATGATATCCTAAAACGTATCGAATTTTATTTTTAAACTGTTTTAAAGAATTAATACTTGGACTTAACTCAATTTCATTTCTTAAATCCGTAATTACTAAATTACCACCATGTTTTAACAAAAACTTTGCAACAGCTAGACCTCCTCCATGAAGCCCTAAACCCATAATTAAAAAATTTTTACCTTTAATCTCATTTAGACACACAACACAAATATTATAACAAAATAATTAACCTGTTCTAATAGACTTAATCCATTTAGTACTATAAAAATAAGGTAAAGAAATGCCAAATTTAATGACATCTTCAAGAGTTGGAATAAATACAACAAGTTCAAAAGGAGTTTGAGTATAATTTGCTAAAAAATATGCAATGGGAATTGTATAAATTAAAGTTACAGCACCCTCCATAACAGCCCCAAAATTTGGAGATGCACCTGCACGGAAAAACCCAAATAAATATTGAAATGCAAGTGATGTAAAAAAAGCTGAAATGGAATAATATCTTAACATAACCCCCGTAAGGCTAGCATACTCTAATTTATAAAAAACATAAGGAGCTATAAATGATAAAGTAAACATTATAATAGAAGTTAAGGCGGCCAAAGCAAGACCTATTTTACCCAAATATATTGCAACAGACATTATTTCATCCTTATCATTATTCATTTCATGTCCCATCACAATATTAACAGCAAAACAAAAAGCATGAACTATATTAAATCCAATAAAATAAGTAGAAAAAGTTATGCTATAAGCTGCATATTTAGCAGTATCAATTCTTGAAAAGATCGCACTTAAAACAAAATATCCTATATACCAAATAAAATCATTTAAAAAGATTGGAACAAAAACTTTAATTAACTCAGAAAATATTACAGGATTGATTTTTAAGTTTTCAAACTTAAGATAAAAATGTGAATTTACATTAAAAACAGTATAAAAAAGATAAAAAATAAGCTCAAGTAAACGAACCAATGTAGTTGCAATAGCAGCACCAATTACTCCCATATTCAAAACAAAAATAAACATATAATTAAAAACTATATTTACAATAACTGAAATAACAGAAGTAACAATCTGAATTTTAGTAACCTTAACAACTTTTAGAGAATTCGCAATAATTCCCTTAACAACGGCAAATATAAAAGAATAAACAGCAATATTCAGATAAGATACACCATAAGATACGGCTATTAAATCATCAGATAACAATCCAAGTAAAAAATATGAATAAAATAATGAAACTAATATAAATAAAAAAGAAAAAAATAAAAGTATTGCAATACTAATAAAAAATGTATTTTTAAAACTATCAATATCACCTTGCGAATATTGCCTTGTAGCCAATATATTATAAGCTCCCATTACAGCAAATGCAATAGTACTAAATAACTCAAACAATTTATTTGCAAGAGAAACACCAACAACAGGATAATCACCAAGGTAAGACACCATAATATTATCTGTAAATGCAACAATATTAAACAAAAAGAATTCAATGACTGTTGGAATTGCAATATTAAAAACATCTCGATAAACACTGCTTTTCTTGGATTTGCTTAATGAATGCATAACCTCCTCCTAAATATAAAAAAAGCAAATTTTCAAATTGTTAGGAAAAACAAACAAAACCAACTTAAAAAATATACTATAAAAAAATAACAAAAATACCTTTATTAAATAAGATCAACATGAATTTTAAATTCATATTACTCATATAATATCCTTAATTGCTATTATAATATATTTTTAAAATTAAAGCTGCTTCTTATAATGAATTCCCTTTAGCCAATTATCTTTTAAATACCCTAAAACAACAACTAACAAAAATGTTTCTGGCATTTTAACATATCTTTGTATCATTTACAGTAAATTTCACAATAATTATATTAATTACAATTTTTATACAATAACACCAAATCTTACTTAATTTAGCATTTATAAAAACAAAATTAAAAACTAAAACTAATACGTTATTCATCAATAACAAAAGCTCAACATAATATAACTATATGTTAAACTGGATAATGCAATATAATTATATATTAATGATATCTTTTAATATTTTTTCACTAATTTTTTTAGTTAGTAATTTAATTAATAACCCTTCTTTAGAAGCAAATACAATATCAAAACAAGATTTTCAAACTTTACTTAATATCATAAAAACTCTAGATCAAGTTCATCAAAAACAAATAAAAGAACAACCTATCTCATTTATTCAAGAACTAAAACCATTACTTGAAGCGGAAAAAAACAATTTACTAATACTTGTAAATAAAAAAATCCCTATTCCTAAAGGATATAACCCAACTGACTTGGTTTATTTAAAAAATTTCAAAGAACTTAAAAACATTGGCAAAGAAAACCTCAAATTAAGAAAAATATTAATAAATGACTTAATTGATCTTATAAATGCAGGCAAAAAAAATGGTTTACAAATAAAAATAATATCAGCATATAGAACAAAAGAATACCAAAATTTTTTATTCAAATATAATGTAAAAACATATGGCATAAAGTCAGCACAGATACAATCAGCAATTTCTAATCACTCACAACACCAATTAGGAACAACAATAGATTTTATCAATACAGATGATAACCTATTAAATACAAAAGAAGGAAAATGGCTTTATGAAAACTCATCAAAATATGGATTCTCATTATCATATCCAAAAAAACATGAAAAAGAAACTGGTTATAAAGCAGAACCTTGGCATTACATGTACATTGGAAAACAAGCATGTGCCCTACAAAAAAAATATTTTAATAATTTACAATATAAATTTCTTGAATTTTGGAATAATAACAAAAAAGAACTCTTAAAGTTAATTCAAAAATATAAAAATTAATATTAACTACCCTTAGAAACTGAACTTAAATATGATACTAAAAGGCTATCTAGCAACTTAACATCTGATTTATCATAAAAATCTCTATTTGAACAAAATATATCAAGTTCTGCTCTCATTAAACCTATAATTTCTTTATGCTCAACAAAATCAGATATCCTAAGATTGAAATAGCCACTCTGTTCAAGACCAAATAAATTTCCAGGCCCTCTTAATTTAAGATCTTCCTCTGCTATTTTAAATCCATCTGTATTTTCCTTTATAGTTTTAAGTCTAAATTTACCTGCTTCCGTTAAAGGTTCCTTATAAAGCAAAAAGAAAAAAGACTTTAAATTACTCCTACCAACACGTCCTCTAATTTGATGTAATGTAGAGAGTCCAAAACGTTCTGCATGTTCTACCACCATACAAGTTGCATTGGGACAATCAATACCAACTTCAATAACACTCGTTGCAACCAGGATATCAATTTTCTTTAAATAAAAATTATGCATAATTTCTTCCTTCACATAAGATTCAAGCTTAGAATGAATCATAGCAACAGAATATTCAACAAAAATATTTTGAAGATTTAAACACATACTAGTAGCATCCTTTAGATTAAACTTTTCTGAAGATGATATTAAAGGATATACAAAATAAACCTGATGTCCTTTTCCAAGTTCATTTTTTAAAAATTCATATACCTTTTCCTCATTGCCATGTTTTGCCAAATATGTAGTAACAGGTAGTCTACCCTCAGGACCCCTTTTAATTAAAGACACTTCAAGATCTCCAAAAAGGGTTAAAGCTAAGCTTCTAGGAATAGGCGTTGCTGACATTAAAAGAACATCAACTTCTTCACCTTTATTTCTAAGCTCTTCTCTTTGTTCAACTCCAAACTTATGCTGTTCATCAATAATGACATAAGCCAAATTTTTAAACTTTGTCCCTTGAGAAAAAATAGCATGAGTCCCAATTACCAAACTACAAATTCCACTTTGAATCTTTTCTAAAACCTCATCTCTATCTTTTTTTTTCAAACTTCCAGTCAAAAGAACCACAGAAATATCAAAATCTTTTAATATATTTGTCAAACTATTATAATGTTGACGTGCTAATAGATCAGTAGGCACCATAAATGCAACTTGATATCCAGCTTCAATTAAAGGAATACTAGATAGAAAAGCAACAAGGGTTTTACCACTTCCAACATCACCCTGTAAGAGTCTATTCATTGGTTTGTTATTTTTAAGATCATTAATTATTTCAGTAATTGCAATTTTTTGATCCCTTGTAAGTTCAAATGAAAGTTTTGAAATAATTTGTTTTAACAAATCATTAGATAAATTTTTTTCTGCTCTTAAGAAAACCCTATAACTCTTACCCCTTGAAAAAAATTGAAGTAAAAAAATCTCTCTATAAACTAAAGTTTTTTTTGCTCTCCTAAGCATTTCAAGAGAACTTGGAAAATGAATCTCATTTAAAGCTTCATGCAAAGACAATAATGAATATTTATTTATCAAAAATTTAGGAATATCTGATTGTCCAAATTTTACAAAATACGCAAGAGCACCTTTCACATAAGAAGATATTTTTTTAGAACTAAGTCCCTCACTAAGAGAATAAACAGGCATAATTTTTTTAAATTTTACAGGATTATAACTAAATATCTCACTATCAAAATTAGAACAACTCCACATCTTAGTATAATCGTTATAACTAAACCTAGCATAAATATAAAACTTTTGACCTATCTTAAAAATTCGCTCTAAAAAACTCCTATTAAACAAAAGAATTTCAAATAACTCACTATTTTCACTCCTACCTATAATCTTTAAATTTCTCTTAAAAGTATTTCCAAAATCTCTATGTTCTATAACAGTAAAAATCGTCATAAGTTCACAAATTCTAACTTGTAATGGATCTGGAAATGCTGCCATATTTTTACGATCTTCATATTTTTTTGGATAATATTCTATTAGCTCTTTAACATTTGTAATTCTAATATTATTTAATCTATCAATTCCCCTACTGCCAAGACCATTAATGCCTTGTAAGCCATACTGAAATTCATGCAAAAACACAAAAAATCCCTAAAAAGGCAAATAAAAGCTTAAAATATTAATAGCCATTATAGCTTGCTCAAAAATAATTATAAATGCTAACAATAATGATGCTGCTACAATTAAACTAACGGCATAAGACATATGCTTATCTGTAACTATATTTTTTATCTTAAAAGATAACGGCACTAACAAAAAATCAACACTTTTCATAAAATCAGTACCATCAAATAAATGTAAAAACAGAAATACCACTCTTAAAACAAAGAAAAAAATAAGAGCAAAAAAAATACTTCTAAGTATTCCCCAAGCTTCCATAATAAATAATACTATAAACGTAGAAAGCTTATAATTACCATAAGATAACATTCTCTCGGTTATCGTAATAGTAATTAAAGCCGCAATTGGTGAGAAATCATAAATACCAAATCTAAAAAATCTAATGCTTCTAAAAACAGATAAAAATGGCTCTGTTACATTATATATAAATTTAAAAAATGCATTAGAACTAATTCCTGAGGATACCAACCAACTAAGAAGAATTCTAATTAAAATTAAAATTCTATAAATGTTCAAAAATACAATTAAAGTCTCTGTTATCACAACTAATCCTCCTAATCAAACCAAATATCCTCCACTATTTTATGGTCTCTTAATTCATTAATTTTAAACTCATCAGGTTTAAAATTTAGAATTAAATCCATTTTAAGTTTTAAATCTCTACCATTATTTTTTAAATAAAGATAAACATATGAAAATCCCGTATCATCCTCAAGATCGAAGATTTTATTTTTTAAAGAAGTCAGAAGATTAGAATCATTTAATCCATTATTAGTAAATTTAATATGAAGATTATTAATTTTATTAATTGAAATTTCTTTTATAGTTAGAATTTTTTCAACTATTATGGAAAATTTATCTCTACTAAATGTAAGCTTCCCTATAACACCAATTACATCATCTTCAATTAACAAATGTTTATATCGATCATAACTCTCAGGAAAAACCACAATTTCGATTGAACCTTCAAAATTTTCAACAATTCCAAAAGCCATCCTAGCATTATTTTTCTTCAGATGAACAACTCTTATGAAGTTTAAACTACCTGCAAATTTAACAACAGTATTTCTCCTAGATGCAAGATCTTTTACAACATTAAAGTTTGTAAAAAATTCCAATTCTGATTTATAAGGATCAAGAGGATGTCCAGACACATAAAACCCTAAAAGCTCCTTTTCAAACCCTAAAAGCTCAAGATAAGAATATTCCTCAAATAAATTATAATTAAAAGTCTCTTCCAGAATATTTTGAGAAGCAAATAAACTATTTTGTCCCTGTTTTTTTGCATTCTTATTTTCTAATACAAAAGCTATTAATTTATCAAGATTTTCAATAAGTGTTCTTCTATTTTGTCCAAGACTATCAAAAAGACCAGACTTTATTGAAGCCTCAAGAAATTTTTTATTTATAACTTTTTCATCTACCCTTTTAATAAAATCTTCAAAAGATTTATATTCTCCATTCTCTTGCCTCTCATTCAGTATAAGATCAACCATTAGTTCACCAATATTTTTAATTCCATTAAGACCATAAGAAATATCAGAACCAACGACACGAAAATCTTTAAAAGATTGATTTATATCAGGTCTTAAAACATTAATTCCCATCGATTTTGTTTCTTCAATATAGTAAGACAACTTTTCAGTATTATTAATTTCATTTGTCAAGTTAGCAGCCATAAAACTTGCAGGATAATTAGCTTTAAGATATGCTGTTTGATAAGCTATTAAAGAATAAGCAGCTGCATGTGATTTATTAAAACCATAACCAGCAAAAGGCTTCAAAAGTTCAAATATATCACTTGCAAGAGTTTCATCATAACCTTTCTCAAGAGCACCTTTTATAAAGTCAACTTTCATCCTATTCATTTCATCTTCTTTCTTTTTTCCCATTGCCCGTCTTAAAATATCTGCTTTTCCAAGAGAAAATCCACCAATAATTTTTGCAACTTCCATAACTTGTTCTTGATAAACAATAACACCATAAGTTGGTTTTAAAACCTCTGTTAAATCTGGATGAGGATATTTAATGCGCTTAGCCCCCGTCTTAGCAGCAACAAATTGTGGTATAAATTGCATAGGGCCTGGACGATAAAGTGCATTTAAAGCAATTAAATCTTCAATATTATCGGGTTTTGAATCTTTCAAAATTTGTTGCATACCTTCAGATTCAAACTGAAAAACAGAAGTACTACGCCCTTCAGAAAGCATTTTAAACGTCTTAGCATCACTATCAGAAATAGTAGCAATACTAAAATCAGGATCAGTAATTTTAATAAGTTTCTCTGCATTTTTTATTAAAGTTAATGTCTTAAGTCCAAGAAAATCCATCTTTACAAGACCACAATCCTCTAATAAATCCATAGTATACTGTGTAGAGACTGTATCTTGCTTATAATCCTTATAAAGAGGAACATAATCTGTTAAAGAAGTTCTAGCAATCACAATACCTGCTGCATGTGTTGATGCATGTCTATTCATGCCTTCAAGAACAAGAGCTGCTTCCATTAACTCATTATAAACAGGCCCCTTATTTAAATATTCTTTCAATGCCTTATCTTTCAAAACTTCTCTCAAGGAAACTTTTGGACCATCGGGAATAAGTTTAGTAATCTCATTAGATTGAACAAAAGGAATATCTAAAACCCTACCCACATCCTTAAATACAGCCTTGGGTTTTAGAGTTCCAAAAGTAATTATCTGTGCAACCTTATCTTCTCCATACTTTTTTGTAACATACTTTATAACCTCATCTCTACCTTCAAAGCAAAAATCAATATCAAAATCAGGCATAGAAACACGTTCAGGATTTAAAAATCTCTCAAAGAGCAAATTATATTTTAAAGGATCAACATCAGTAATACGTAAAGCATATGCAACAATAGAACCCGCTCCAGAACCACGACCAGGACCAACAGGAATATCATTATCATGAGCAAACTTAATAAAATCCCACACAATTAAAAAATATGCCTCAAATCCCATATTAATAATTGTGGAAAGCTCATAAAAAGCACGCTCCTTAATATTATCGGTTATGTTTGCATATCTAAATTTTAAACCTTCAAGTGTTAAATGTTCTAAATATTGACCCTGAGTATCAAATTCCTCGGGTATATGATATTCAGGAAAAATAGGACCTGGAAATTTAATTTCAAAATCATTACATTTCTCAGCAATCTTTAGCGTATTTGCCAAAGCTTCTGGTAAATCTTTAAAAAGCTCACACATCTCTTCTGGAGACTTAAGATAAAATTCATCCGTTTCCATTTTAAATCTGCCAGAATCGCTTCTCTTAGCACCAGTACCAATACAAACAATAATATCTTGAGCCGTAGCATCCTCTTTATTGACATAATGAGAATCATTAGACACACTCAACTGAACATCAAGTTCTTTAGAATAAGCTATTAATTTTTCATTAACTATATCTTGTTGTTTAATTCCATGACGTTGCAATTCAAGATAAAAATCATCTCCAAAAGTATTTTTAAACCAAAGAATCTCATTCTTTGCATCATCAAATCTATTTGAAAGAATCAACTGAGGAATAATGCCTCCAATACATGCAGACATACAAATAAGCCCTTCTGAATACTTTGCAAGATCATCTCTATCCATCCTAGGCCTATAATAAAATCCCTCAAGATAAGAAACACTTGTAAGTTTCAATAAATTCTTATATCCTTGCTCATTCTTTGCAAGAAGAATTAAATGATAATACGGTTTTCCAAATTCATCATTCTTCTTTATATGTTTTAAAGTATTTGACATATAGGCTTCAATGCCAACTATGGGCTTAATACCTGCTTTTTTTGCCTCTCTATAAAACTTAATAGCACCAAAAAGATTGCCATGATCAGTCAACGCAATATGAGACATATTGTACTCTTTAGCCTTTGACACAATATCTACAATCTTAGCAGCTCCATCTAAGAGTGAAAAATCTGAATGCACATGCAAATGAACAAACTTAGCTTTTAAATTCATACTTATCTTACCAAAATAAAACTCGACCTTTTAATAGCAAATACCTTAAACTAAAGTAAAATAATTAAATGAAAAATCTTTAAACTACTTATAAACTAGAATAACACAAACAACAACTTTAAATTAGCAAAAAACATTAATGCTCTGATTTTCACATTCAACTACCATGTTTTTAACAGATTCAAGTCTACTAATTATTTCATTCGATAAATTTTCAGCCCGCATGAAAAAATCCCTTGCATTCTTCAAATCAGCATTGTTAAAATTACCTTGTGAAAAAATTTTGATTATCTCAACAACAAGTTTATGAATATTTAAATAATCAGAATAAATATTCTCCCAAACTTCTCTAATTTCAAGCTCTTTTGGAGCAAAACCTTGATAAAATAACCCAAAACCATGTTTCATAGGATCACTTTGGATTGCCATACTTTTTTGATTATCAACAATTGCTTTTACAACACTTATCCAAGACATATGTTCTGAAATAATAAATTCCAATTCCTTTAAAAAATCATCATTAGAATATACAAAAGCTTTAGAAACAGATAAAGAATCACAATTTCTTGACAAATAAGAAACACTAGCTTCAATATTTTCAAGCTCATTAATTAAAGTTGAAAATTCACCTTGTTGACCAATACAATATTTAAATGATTCTTCAAGCGAAGTAAGCTCTTCTATCATATTTAAAAAAAGATTATCAATACCTAATTGCAATTCCTTAATATTCTCAGAAATCAAATCTGTAGACACCTGCTCAATTTCCTTAACGGAAATCATGTTCATAACGCCCTTTGCCTGATCTGATAGTCTTTTAATCTCATCAGCAACAACAGAAAATCCTTTTCCATACTCTTTTGCTCTTGCAGCTTCAAGTTTAGCATTAAGAGAAATCATATTAGTTGCACCTAAAAAACTATTAATAGTTTCTAAACTTTTTTGAACATCCATAATAATATCAGTAACTTTTTGCAATTTTTCTTTATTATTTTTTTCAATATCTTCAAAAATAGCATTTACTTTAATTCGACCATCATTTACCTTACTGATAAGTGATACGCAAACCTTCTCAACATTTACAAAACCAGAAAATAAATTTTTATATAAAAATTCAATATTAACTAATACATTACTAATAGAAGACTTAGTGTGATAAAAACCCCTCACAATTTCTTTTAAAGAACTTTCATTCTCACATGTACTAATATCATCAATATTGTCAACATCATTGAAAGAATTGTCTTTAACATCAGATGTAGAAGACTTTTTTTTACAAAAAAATGGAAATTTATACATGGAAAAATTTTACCATAAAAAAGAATTTTCTAACAATATAAAACAAATATAATCTAATAATTATTTATAATATCATAAATAAAGGATAAATATCTATAAATTATTATTTTACTTACTCCTAATGAAAGAATACTTACCTGTTATTTTATTATATTCAAATAATATATCCTCATAAGAAAAAAATTTCACAAAAACATTAATAAAATCTTCAAGTCTCTCTTTTACTAATGGCAAATAAAAATCGTTATCTAATTTAAAAATGTCATCTGCATCTAATATAATTAATTCTTCATTTTGTTTTAAGAGCATCCTTTTGGGTTGCCAAAAAAGAACATTAACCTTATCACCTTGAATCAAAAATCTACTAAGTTCATACTCAAGATCAACATGATCTGCTTTTGCCTCAATAATACCAATAATAACACATTTTTCATAATCCAATCTTTTAATAAGTACCGCATCTGCTAACACACCTTTTCCTAAAATATCAAGAAAAAATTGTTCCTCAATCTCATATTGATCGTAAAACGGAAGGTTTGCTATTTTCCTTAAAAGATTAAGCAATATATATTTTTTACTCATATATTGATTATTATGTCTCAAACAAGGTATTTTCATTCTATACTTAAGTTCATCAAAAAAATATTTAACCAATCTCTTCATAGAGATTGCTCTCTTAACATCACTTTCATTCATCTTATACCTCCTAACCAAATATCATAAAAAATCACCTACAAAACATGTTGAATTTATAAAATAAAATCAAATTTTCAAAATTAAAGACATGCTTTTACTAATCCTACAAAAAGTTTAGACGGACTTTCCAATCTAGTAATAAGCTCAGGATGAAACTGACAAGCCACAAAAAATTTATTTTTAGGTATCTCTATTATTTTTACTATTTGAAAATCTTCAGAAAACCCAGAAACAACAAGACCATACTTGCTGAACAAATCAAGATAATCATTATTAACTTCATATCTATGCCTAAATCTCTCAATAATCATATCATGTCCATAAAGTTTAAAAGCAAGAGTATCTTTTTTAAGTAAAACGGGATATCCTCCAAGTCGCATTGTAGCACCCTTATTCTCAAGTTCTTTTTGTTCAGATAACAAATGAATAACAGGATTTATAGAATTCAACACAGCATTATCTTCAGATAAAACTTCTTCAGTATCAGCATCAAATATCCCACAAACATTACGCGCAAACTCAATAACTGCAAGTTGCATTCCAAGACAAATACCAAGAAAAGGAATATTATTCTCACGAGCATATTTAATTGCACGAATCTTACCTTCATACCCTCGGCTTCCAAATCCCCCAGGCACAACTATGCCATCTACACCTTCCATCATTTTCTCATCAAAATTAATACCGTCAATGACAGTTGTCTTAACTAAGATATCCAAATTGGCAGAAACATGAGTTAAAGACTCAAATATTGATGCATAAGAATCACCAAGTTCAGTATATTTACCACAAATAGCAATATTTACAACCTTTTGAGGCGAGAGAAGATTTTTCTTTATTACATTTACTAACTTTTCAAGACCATCCACCTTAGGTGTAACATTAATTTTCAGTTTTGAACCTAAAATTTTATGCAATCCTTGTTTATAAAAAGATATAGGTATTTCATAAATAGTTGCAACATCAATATTATCAACAATGCAAGAGGCATCAACATTACAAAACATTGCTATCTTATCTCTTATTTGCCTTGTTAAGAGTTGAGAACTTCTTGCAATAATTAAATCAGGAAAAATTCCAGCTTTATTTAAGGTCTTAACACTCTGTTGAGTAGGTTTAGATTTTTGTTCATTTATTCCAGCAGGATTTGGAATATAAGTTAAATGAACAAAAGCAATATTATCAATTCCAATGTCATATCTTATCTGTCTCATTGTCTCAATAAACAAGATATTCTCCATATCTCCCACAGTACCACCAATTTCAATAACTAAAAGTTCACTATGCTCTTCTCTAGCAATATTTAAAATTGTCTCTTTAATTTCATTAGTAACATGAGGAATAAGCTGTACAGTTCTACCTAAATACTTTCCACGCCTCTCATTTTCAAGAATACTTTTATATATTTTTCCCATTGTAATATTCCAAGTAGATTTAGAATTTTGGTTTAAAAATCTCTCATAATGACCAAAATCCATATCAACTTCTCCACCATCATCAAGAACAAAAACTTCTCCATGTTCAACAGGATTAATAGTCCCAGGATCAGTATTTAAATAACCATCACATTTAATTGGTGTTATTTTCAAATTATCCTTAAACAATCTTGCAATACTTGCAGAAGTAACCCCTTTACCTATTCCAGAAATTACACCACCTGTTATTACTAAAATCTTTAGATTATCCATTATTAACACCCTCCAAATAAACTCAATACGCAATACAAAGGCCCACAAAGCCTTTAACTACATTTTAAAATGTCATAAATTCTTGAGACAATTCACTACTATAAAAAGACTTATACAAATTAAAAATAATATTTTACTCATCTCTATACAAAATAAATGTTTTATGTAATATTTATATACAGACAAAAGATTACCTTTAAGTTAAAACTTTAAACAAAAATATTAATTATAGAAATTAACATTTAATTAATTCAAAAATCAATCATGACCCATTGTTAAGCATGAAGTATATGCGCATAAATTACATAAAGAAGTAAAAATGTCACAAAGCAAAAGACAAATATAACGAAAAAAGACATCAAACCCACTAAAATATTAGAATTAATTTTTTTAGTACTTAAATTGCCCACATTTCTAAGCAGAAAATATGAATAAAAACAACTACATAATGCAAAAGACATACTAATATACTTAATGAAATAATACTCTCCCCACTTATCAAAATTATTTTTAAGTTCAAATAAGTAGTTATTAACAAAAAATACCATAAAATCAAATAAGACAACCAATGCTGCATAACATAAACTTATAATAATAACTGATTTAAAAAAAGAAAATCTCTTAAATACAATTCTAAATAACAATAACACAGAAAATCCAACAAAATAAATAAGATAAGTATTGCAAACAAACATAAAAAACACATTAAAAGACAGACTCTTTGCTTGATTGCCCCAAAAAAGCTTTTTATCTAATAACACAGTTATATTTACACCCATATAACAACAAATGACTACAAACAAAGGAAATAGAAATAAAAATTTAGACAAAACAAACAAATATTTCTCTAAAGTAGAAACAGGTAAAGACAAATAAAACACATTTTTAAGTGGATCATGAATCGACTTAAAATAACTAAACATATTATATATTGAAACGAAATACATCATACAAAATAAAATCAAAAAAAATACTGTATTGGATAACGAATCATCAACAACCAAAAGTTCAACCAAATTTAAATCCAAATAACTTTTGAATAAAACATGAATTAAAGGAAAAATCAAAAAAATTGACATAACAAAGTAAAAATAAAATTTCTTATGATAAACAAAATCTATATTAAATAATAAAAAAAATCTCTTTAAACTAAACATTCGAAAAATCCTTTAAACCATCATTAACAACATATAAAAAGAAAAATTCAATATCAAAATTATTATTATCAAAAGTATCACTTTCATAATAAAGTGATTTAAATCCATCTTTTACTTTTTCATAATAAAGTTCTTCTCCATCTAATTTATCTACAATCTTAACTTTATAATTATTTTTAATATGAGACACTGAATCTGAAAAGAGAACATTATTATTACCAATAATGATCAAATGCTCTACAATATCTGATAAATCTCTAACATTATGTCCTGTAATAAAAACCATCGTATTTCTTAAATTACTCAAAATATCTCTAAAAACATTTTTTGACGCAATATCAAGCCCATTTGTAGGCTCATCAAATATCAAAACAGGAACGCCTGTAGCAATAGAGAAAGCAATAATACTTTTTTTCTTCTGTCCGTATGACGCAGATGATAACTTAAGATTAATATCTAATTCAAATCTTAATAAATATTCCTTAAAATCTTCTTCCTTAAAATTTGGATAAAATTTACACAAAGATTTATAATAATCATTTAAAGAAATATCAGGCAAAGAAAACTCTTCCGGAACAAAAAATAAATTTACTAGATTTAAAGGATTTCTTGGAAAAGTCTTTAAAGAATTAAATAATATCTCTCCTTCAGATGGATTTAAAAGTCCACTAATAAGCCTAAGCAAAGTGGTTTTTCCTACTCCATTTTTACCAAGAACCAAATAATTTTGAGGCTTTTCAACAGATAAATTTACATTAAAATAAACATTAGTTTTATAATACGAAAATGCAATATCTAGCAATTCTATTTTCAACCAAAATTCTCCTTCAGCCCCATTATAAAATAGTATAAAAATAAATACAAGAATTAAAATACTAATTTTTCAAGAAAGCCTTATACATAAATATGGAAAAATTAACATACAATACAGAACTCAGATTCCAAATTTTTAACATCATTTTTGGCAAAGTTTGTAACTCACTAAATCTGGAATTTTTAAGACTTCCATAATAATTTTGAAATTCCTTTGAATTTTTAACTTCATTAAGAACAAAAATGAGTTTTGCTTTATGAGCTTTATATACAAGTTTATCCTTAATATGCCAATTTATAACATAAACTTGCTTAAAAGAAATATAATAATAAAGTTGCAAATAAAATTTTTTATAATATTCAAAATATTTTTCAAACAACCCTTCTTCTTTTAAAAGATTTTCTACAACTTTAAGAGACATATTTACCTTACTAATAACACTAATTGATGAACTCGCACTTCCCATCCTTTGAAAATTAGTATAAAAATAATTATTTACAAAAGAAACTTTCTTTGCTTTTAAAAAAGCATGTAGCATAAAAACTATATCCTCTAGTATTACATCATTAAATTTAACATTATTACTTACAATCAAATCTCTTCTAATCAATTTATCCCACACTGTACCTACAACAAAATTTTTTTTATAAAAACTAGAAAAAACAGTCAATAATAAATTCTTAAAAGCCTCTTCACCGGTTATTGGATAATTAGGAAAAGGAAGAACTGATTTTCTTTTAATCTTTCTTGCAAGAAAATAAATATAAAACTGAGAACAAACAATATCTGAATTATCAGCTTTTGCCCTATTATATAGTACCTCAAGCATAGTATTCTCAACAAAATCATCACTATCCCAATAGACTATATATTCTCCCTCAGATTTATCAAAACCATTATTCCTAGCAACGGATATTCCCATATTTTTCTGATTAATAATTTTGATAAAATCATATTTCTCCGCAAATTTTTGAGCTACCTTTAAGCTTTGATCATAAGAACCATCATTTACCAATATAATTTCTTTATCTCGCAATGTCTGATTAACAGCGTTCTTCAACATCGTTTCAAGGGTACTCTCAGCATTAAAAAAACAAATAATCACAGAAACCTTGTACTTATACATAAAATCCTCCTAACTAAATACCTACCTAAGCAAAACCTGTAAACAATTCAATATAATAAATATTCTTAACTATAAGATATAAGGAAACATTGCACAATATAGTATAGTTAATAAGGTAATATGATTTTAAATCATATTTTCCAACAACCTGAATATAAATATACTATATAATACAAATTTAAATAAAAAAATAACCGACTCAAATAAGGAGTTTAGATGATAAAGATAATTAGTCTTGGGGGAGGGATAATCAATCCTAATCACATTAATACAACATACATTAAAAATTTAAAAAATCTTATTTTTCAATGGATAAAAAAAGAACACAATAGAAAAGTTATTTTAATTACAGGAGGCGGAAAAACAGCAAGAGAATATCAAGATGCTTATAAGCAAATTAATCCTAAATTTAAAAATCATGAACTCGATGAAATTGGAATAATGGCAACTAAACTAAATGCAACTCTTATAAGCAAAGCAATGCAACCATTTTGCATTAACGATATTGTAAGCAATCCAACTGAAGATTTTCAATTTAAAGGACAAATATTAGTTGCATCAGGATGGAAATCAGGATTTTCAACAGATTATATTACCGTAAAATTTGCCGAAAAGTTCAATTCAAACGAAATAATTAATTTAACCAATATTGATCAAATATATGATAAAGATCCAAAAAAATATAATGATGCAAAAGGATTTAAAAACATCACTTGGAATAAATTACAAAATATCGTAGGAAAAGATTGGGAACCTGGTTCACATTTACCATTTGATCCAATAGCAACAGAACTAGCATTAAAACTTGGAATTAAAGCTTATATACTTAATGGCACTGATCTTACAAATTTACAAAAAGTTTTTGATAAAAATGATGATTTTTTAGGAACTATTGTAGTAAAATAAAATCTATTGCCGGTATGGCGGAATTGGTAGACGCGTCAGACTCAAAATCTGATGAGAGCAATCTCGTGTCGGTTCGACTCCGACTACCGGTACTATTTTTAAGTATTAAGTTTTTCAACAGCATTCTTATAAATCAAAATAAGATCCATAAGTTCATTTTCATTAATATACTCATTAACCTGATGGGCTGTATTATCTGAACCTTTAAATAATGGTCCAAAAGCAACACAATTTTTCAAAGCTCTTGAATAAGTTGCACCACCAATAGAAATAGGATTAACATCACTCTCACCTGTAAAATTCTGATAAACTTCCATTAAAGATGAAATAAATTTTAAATTAGAATCAACATAAAGAGGATCAAGAAAAGAAACTTCACTATAATTTAGAGAATATAAATCTAAAGTTTTCTTTATTAAACTTACCAAATCTTCCCTTTTATAACTTATAGGATACCTCATATCAAAAGACAAAATTTGATTAGATGTTTTAGACAATTTAATTTTTGTTAAACAAAGAGTAAGTTTTCCAGATTGCAAATCTTCCAAAACCTTCCCAAACAATTTCTCTCCATTGATAGTAAAACCAATCCTGTCTTCAAAAAAAGCAATAAAATTACTTCTTATTCCTAAAGATTTAATAATATCTAATGCATAAGGAGCAACATTAACACCAAGTTCAGGTAAAGAGGCATGAGCAGAAATGCCATGAATTAAAACATTGTTTTCAAAAAACTTATATCTAATTTTACCATCAAAATTATCAAGTAAGATTCTAAAATCATCTTTATTAGCATCACCAAGCTCAAAAGAACATTCATCAGGAATAACATTATACCCTATGCCAAGCTCAAGATTCATAAAAAATTTTTCATCACTAATAACATCAAATTGCAATAACCCCTTCTCAGCATTAACAATAGGAAAATCACCATCAGGAGTAAAAGAAAAATCAGGAATCTCTTCTTTAATCTTATACTGCTCAATACAACGCCATTCAGTCTCTTCATCTGTGCCAAAAATCACTCTAAATCTCTTCTTAAAACAAATTTTCTCTAATAGCAACATTTTAAAAGCATAAAGAACAGCCATTAAAGGTCCCTTATCATCTAAAATACCCCTAGCATAAACTCTTCCATCTCGAAAACCAAGTTCAAAAGGATTTGAATGCCATTTGGATATGCTGCCAACATCAACAATATCAATATGAGTTAAAATACCCATAAGTTCATCGCCCTGACCCATTTCAGCAAAACCATAATATCCATCTGGATCTTTATAAACTTTAAAACCAATATCTCGAGCAATTTCTAATACTTTATCTAGACATAAATCAATTTGTTCTCCAAAAGGCTTACTTTTTAATGCAGGAGCATTAACACTATTAAATTTAATTAATTCTCCTAAATGAAAATAAAACTGTTTATCTAGCTTAAAACTCATAAGACTAAACCTTACGATAATCTAAAAATAAAAATTAAAATATTTTTGATATTGTTTGCATAAGAGTATCGGGATTGAAAGGTTTAA